>CAZNXE010000012.1:0-43833 GCA_964576465.1 uncultured Planctomycetaceae bacterium | reverse complement strand
TGGTCCCTCGCTCACGCGTCGGGTTGGGATATTCTCATTCGCCGCTCGCCTAACCCCAGAAGATCTGTAGGGAATGCCCTCTGTGGCATTCCGTGCGTAACGATCGGTCCGGAACGCCAGGGACGGCGTCGTTCCCTACAGGTAGTGGAATGGACCCTTCGCCATGCTGTAGTTTTGGCGCTACGCTGACTTGAGTTTCGTCAACTCGGCGGAGTCTTTGGCGATCTCCGCTTCCAAACGACCGACTTCTTCCGGATCGTCCATTTGCTGTTTGGCGCCGGCCAACATCATCTGCAGCTTCCGCAGGCGTTTGTTGAGCACTTCGATTCGCTTCTTGGACTTCTTATCCATGCGAGTTTCCTTGTGGATGTTCGAGACGAACTACTCGTGCGACTCTGGCTCGGTGGCGCGGCGTTCGATATTGACCCGAAGCGCCTGATAGGCCCCAACTGCCTCGGGGCCCTGCAAAGCAAACAAACGCCACAGCATCGCCAGTGCGTCGTTCATCGAGGCGGCCCGAAGTCGTGGTCGCATCTGTTGGGCTCGGGCAAACATGGTGGAATCTTCACCGCACAACTCGGCAAACTTTTTCACGCAACGCTCGGCCCGAGACGTATCAAGATCGAACAACTCCGCCAACGTTCGTACGGCGGCGGGACGATCGTCTTGGCGAATATACTCGACGAACGTCTCCCACGTCGACGGGGAATCCAATTGTGGTGGCCGTTGGTCGCCTGAGATCGCGGGAGCATTATCTGGCGGCGTGAGCGTATCGGCAATGGTGGCAGCCGTAGCAAAGTCTTCCGTCGGCGCTGCCGCGTTGAACGACGAGGATGACGTTGCACGCTCCTCGATATCGTCGTCATCGAGCATTTGCAGTTGTCCCATCATCGAAGAGACGTTTGCAAGCCGCGAGCCAAAGTGCTCGTAGATCGTTTCGATCCGGCCTCCGTAGCTTACGCCGTCGGCCTCTTCCAAGATCTCTTCCGGAGCATCGAGCACGTGCTCCATAAGCTGACGCGCAAGTCGATCGCGGACCTGCTTCAATACCTCAATCGCCTGGGCACGGTCACTCATGATGTCGAGTCTCCTCGAAGTTGCGCCGATAAAAAAAGTATACCTGAGGATCGGCCTTGGCTGCTGGGCACAAAACGCGCGATCAAGCCGCGCGAATTGCCCAACTCTCAGCCTAATCGCTCGTTTCTCGCCCACCAGGGTGTGTTCAGGCTAAGTTGATGAGGAAGCCATACGGAGATCGTATTGTACGGCCTGTAACGACCGTATGGGGAAACATCAACACGATCGCTTCCTCACTCCGCGGCGATCAACCGATCGACCAGCTCCATGGCTTCCTCGCGCGTCGCAATCTTGTCGTCGAGTTGTGCATCGCGGGTCGCGCGGAGCAGCTTTGCGAAGATCTTTCCCCGCGCGACACCATGGCGAATCAAGTCGTCGCCAGACAACAGCGGCGGTGGGTCAAGTTCCTCACGCGGGCGTGTCAACAATTCTTCACAATAGTCGGCCTCCGCTTCGCTTCGGCCTTCGATGCGTGCGGCAACACGTTCCAAGGCAATCAAGTCTTCAAAGCGTGAATCGACCGCCAACGGTTGAAGTCGTGACCACGGCAATGAGCGTGCATCGCGAAGCGCGTGCTGGTTCCCGACCAGCCAGGCAATGCCCTCTCGCTCGCGTGTCGACAACTTCAACCGCCGACTAATTCGTTCGGCGACACTTGCACTGCAAGTTGCCACATCATCGCCAATGGTCCACTCACTCCGTGGCCCCGACGACAGGCCAACCGCATGCAGCACAATGGCGGCCGCCAGGCGAAACTCGACATGGGCAACAGCATCAAGCATGGCGAGCGTTCGTAACCATGCCGAGCGGTTGCCGCTGCTGGCCAACTCGTCGCCTGAATCCGTCTCCGCGTCGGCCAGCAACGCGACTTCCGGCAACACCGCTTTCAATAGCCCTGTGCTATGCAAGAGCCGTACGACGAGCTTGGGACGAGGCCCCGTGAGCATCAGCCGCAACTCTTGGGCGATGCGTTCGACACTGACGATGGTCACCTCTTGCGCCATGCGTTCGATGGCGGTGGCCGTCTTCTCTTCGAGATCGAAGTCGTAAGTGGCCGTGAAACGAACCGCACGGAGCATGCGGAGTTTGTCCTCGGTAAATCGGGCAACCGGGTCGCCGATGGCCTGCACGATCCCCTCCTGCAAGTCTCGCTGACCGCCCACATAATCGATCACTTGCTCGTCAACCGGATCGTAGAATAGTCCGTTGATGGTGAAGTCACGGCGCTGCGCATCGATCTCAGGCGTCGTGAACGTCACGCTGTCCGGATGGCGGCCATCGGTGTAGGTGGCGTCGCTGCGAAAGGTCGCGACTTCGACATTCGCGGTGTGATGTGGACCCAGAACATTGACCACCCCGAATACGGCGCCCGTGAAAATCGTGCGGCGGCGGCCGAAGATTTCGCGAACCAGTTGCGGTGTGGCGTCGGTCGCAACGTCGTAGTCTTTCGGCTGTCGACCCAACAGCATGTCGCGAACACATCCGCCGGCCCAAAACGCCGTAAAACCACGCTGGCGAAGCGTCTTCAACACTTCAAGCGCGAATGCGCGTTGCTGTTTTGGATCAGGACTCGGCACGTCGTTCCATCCATCATGAACATGCAAGGGTCAGTCGAGCCCACAAGGCACATCAATATTAACATGCCAAGCAGAAGAAGCGTAACAAGACAGCCAAGGCACCTACATGACAACCACTGCAATTGCTTGGTTCACCTGTTCGACAAGCCAGTCACGAGATTGCCCTTTGAACTCGAACGCATGCTCTTGGCCACCACGGAGAAAATGTAGGCACATTTCGACAGGCACAACGCCGAGGGAGTGTTCGATTGCCAGTGCGTACAGAAGCATCTGCATCCGATAGGGTTCCGCGACCTCTTCAATCGAACGGTTGGCGAATTGGTTCGTCTTGTAATCGAGCAGGTGCCACGCGCCATCCTCGCTTTGGTACAAGCAGTCGATTACACCTTGAATCCAACGAACCGCTTGCTCGCCGCTGGGGGCCTTCGTTTCATCCTTGGGCTGATCGGCAGTTGGCGGTGGCCACGTGAGCATGAATTCGATCTCGGTCAGCACCTCCTTCGCCGCCAGAATCGACTCGGCCCGCGGCCCAACGACAAAGCCCCGAACCAGATCACGGGCATCGCCAATCAACAGCGGGTCGTCGATTTGCAACTTGTCTGCCTGCAACTGCACAAGATGATCGGGAGCCGCGGCCGCCGTGTGACCTTCGCGAGACAACCCCGGCCATTGTGCCAGCGCCGCGTGAACCAGCGTACCGAGGAGAAGTGGGTCGGAGGAGGGGGGCAAGTCCGAGCGATCAGAACTGCTCGACGGACGCGGCGAAACCGTAACTTCGTGTGAAGCCCCGCTTGCTTCCAGGGCACCCGACAAACGGGAAAACGAGAACTGAAGTCGTGCGGCCCGATGAGGTTCGATCACTGCGACGGTCGCCGGTGGCTGTGGCGGATTCGCCGCGGCTGCGTTCACTTGGGCGATAACCTTGTCGAGATTGACACCACGCCGGGAAGATTTGCGAACGTCGGCCAACTCCGGACGGCTAGACGTAACGGTCACCTCAGGCGTCGCATATCCCGGGGGCAAATCACCATGCGTGGCGCCGGTCTGTAGATCGAACCGCTGCTGGATGAGTCGCCGCCAGGGCGATTCGGCTTGGTCAGCCGCTTTGACACCCGACGATAGAATGAGATAGTCGGCCGCGCGCGTCGTCGCGACGTAGAGAAGCCGCGTCGTCTCGTCATCACCTTCGAGCTTTTCAACTCTCCGGTAGAGATCCAACCCGGTTTGAGCCTTGCTTCCCAAAGGCGCTTTGACGAGAGGGCCTAACTCCGAATGAAACGCCGCGGGGTCGCTATCAACGCGACTTGAACGCTCTAAGTCGGGGATAATCACCACAGGAAACTCAAGGCCCTTGGATTGATGAATCGTCATCAAGCGAATGACACTGGTCGATTCCGGCTGGGTCGCGGCAATCGGTTCGGCCGGCTGTTTGGCAATGAATTCGGCCAACTGAACAACGAAGTCGTTGAGGGTGAACATGCCCGATGCGTCGAAACTTCGAGCCAGTTCGATTAGCTTCTGGAGATTTGCCAGCTTTCGCTGACCGAGAAACTCCGCTAACAGCACCGCATCGTAGGCGGTACGACGTAACGACTCCTGAATCAACTCGGTGATCGACAGCCGGTCCTTTCTTGCCCGCAATGCGCGCAGGGTTTCAGCCGCCCGATCTTTTCGCCGTCGCTGCTCATCGTCCACCGGTAGTGTGTAGGTCGCATCGAACAATCCGGCAGACAGTCCTTCGGCGTGTTGTGCCAGCCAGAAAAGTGTGTCATCGCTGAGTGAGAAGAAAGGACTGCGGAGCACTCCGACCAAACTTACTTCGTCGACTTCGCTTGCCAAGGTTCGCAGCAAATTGGCGAGATCGAAAATCTCTTGCTGCGCGTAGAAGGCGCGACCGCCCACCAGATAGTAGTCGAGGCCATATTCACGTAGTGCGGACTCATAGACATCGACGTTGGACAAGGCCCGAAACAACAGCACGAAATCACCCATTCGCGGACTTCGCACCGAGGGTTCTTCCGACTCGCTGTCCCAAATGATCGGCTCGCCACTGTCCAGCATTGCCCGAATTCGCCGGGCGATCCAATCGGCTTCAACCTTACGTTGTTGGCCAACTGAAATCTTGCCTTGGCGGTTCTTATGAGAGTCGTCGTCGCTGGGGGTTGCCCACAGAAACTCCACGGCGGGCACGGGCGAGACTTGGGGGCGATGCGCGCGAAGCGGTTCGTAGGCCTCGCCCATCGGTTCGCAAAACAGCGCATTGACAAAGTCGAGAATCGCTGGCTGACTGCGAAAGTTCTCGGTGAGCGAGAGTCGACCACCCTCGGGCATCTGCTCGCGAAGATCGCGGAAGATTTGAGGTTGGGCATGGCGAAATCGGTAAATCGACTGCTTGAAGTCGCCGACAATGAACAGCTTGCCACGGTTCATTTGGTCGCCGCATAGGGCTTTAACCAATTCGACCTGTAGACGATTGGTGTCTTGAAATTCGTCGATCAGCAGATGTTTGACGCCCGCGGCTACGCGACGGCAGACATGTGGGTGCCGTGAGGAAGTGAGTAAGTCGCGTGTGCGGATCATCAGATCATCGAAATCAAGCGCCGCCTCGCGGTGTTTCTTCATCTCGAAGGCCTCGACGATCCCACGACATACCGCAAGTAACTGCAAGCCCGATTCCGCGATGGGGCGCGCAAGCTGTGGGTCGAACTGCATCCCCTTTTCGATTTTTCCAATGCGTTCGCGAAGTTTCGTGGCAGTCTCCTTGAACGCTTCGCGAGCCTCTGAATCGGGCCAACTCTTGGCGGGCCCGCCACCTTGAATCCGGGCATTCTCATGAAGCGTTTCAAGATGTTCTGCCACCCGTTGCGAGTCGCCCAATTCAGCGATTGTCGTTTGAAGCGTTGCGAATCGCTCCGCCATGACCGGACCACCCGGCTCGGCGGTCTCAATGACTTGCTTCAGGCGTTGGACATCAACCGAAGCAGTGAGCGTGCGTAACGCGACATCGTTGCTGGTTTCATGATGGTAGTTCGACCAAGCGTGGAGAATGTCATCGGCGGTCTTTTCACTCCACTCGACAAAGTCAATCTCATGCCGCGCCGTAACTAGTTCACGAATCATGCTCCGCAGCTCGCGGAGCGAATAATTCACCATCAGATCGAATGTGGCGGGATCGCGATGCGCGAGATTCTTGCGGAGCTGATCATCGATCGCCTCCGACAAGAGCGTCTCCGTGGCGGCTTCGTCTAGCACCGTAAAGTGAGGGTCCAAGTTACTTTCAACGGGATATTGACGCAGCAACGAAGCACAAAACGCGTGAATCGTGCCAACCCGGGCCGAATCGATCTGACGATAGATTTCCAACCACTGCGACGCATCGTTGGGGCCGGCAGCCATGAGCCGCTGATGACACTTTTCTCGGATGCGATCACGCATCTCACGAGCGGCCCGATCGGTGAACGTAATTGCGAGCAGATCACCGAGACCGCATCGTACATCTTCAGAAGTCGGCGAGAGATGCGACAGAAAGCGTTCGGTTAGTACGAACGTCTTTCCGCAGCCTGCCCCGGCCGAAAGCGCAATCGAAGTTTCGCGATGGAAGATTGCGCGATGCTGCTCGTCGGTTAGGAGGTCGACACGGTTGGCGGTTGCCATAGCTTCTCCAACGAGCGGACCTGATTCACACGACACACCGTGCCAAAGGAGCACGTGCTCGTGCATTTGTCGTCGCGATTCATCATCGGAAACTCTCCACCCCGGGCACCATGCACCAGCGACCACACGCGCTCGGCGAGCCACTCTCGAAGCTCGACATATTGTTCGGTTCGTTCGAGCGATGAACTCACGATGCTTCCGAGACCGATGACTCTCTTGAATTCCGTTTTGCCGTCACGGTTGAATGTCCAGTAGCCCGCCGCGAACGCCACGGCCGCTTGGGAACCCAACAAGACGTCTTCGGTGGCCATCATATACAAGGGCAACTGCAACGCGTCACGGTCCTTCAACGTTTGCAGCTTGATCCCAGGTATTCGCCCTGTCTTGTAATCGAGCACGTTAAATATCTTCTCTCCGGCAGCCGTTCCCAGATCGATCCGATCGATGCGACCACCGATTTTGATGGTCTCGTCATGCACGACTATTTCGAGTGGATCAGCCGTGGACAACGGGTCTTCGCTCATGTCGTCCAGCCCGAACGAGACTTCAAAATGCGCGGGGGCAGGCGTTGACGAACAATCGCTCCACTGGGCGTCGTATCGCTTGTGGGAATCGACATAGCCGCCGAGATCGGCCAACAGTCGACGCCGGTCAATCAGCCGCATCGCGCCGCCAACCGTGCGATCAACTTCGGCCACATCGAGCAACCTGGCAAGCTCTTCTTGCAACATCGTCTCGAACTCCTGCGCGACCAGCGATGACACGCCACGCGCTTCGCCGCCGTCGACGAGAAGACGACGATGCAAAGCAGCCAGCGCATCGTGGGCCACGGAACCTCGCCGTCCATAGTCGGTTTCCAGTTCCAGGCCTTCGAGCGGTCGAAGCTGAAGGATGCGTTCGGCGAAGAATCGAAAGGGGCACGTGGCGTATTGTTCGAGTTCGGCTGCCGACCAGACGTGACTCGGTCCCAGTCGTTCTCCGAGCCGATCGCGGGCCGCGGTATCCAACATCCCCTCATAGTTGCCAAACGTCTCTCCTCGCCGACGATTGCCGCACAGCTCAACCGATGCCAGCATTCTCTTGGCCACTTCCGAAGTTGCAGGTGTTGCCCAGAGTGAAGACCAGAGCGCCGGTCGACCATCCAGCGCCTGCGATACTCCTAACACGCGCCATTCGCGCTCGCTATAGGGTTGGTCTTCCCGCGGAATGGGGCTGAGGTCGTGAACCTCAACGGTCTTGATCTTGATTCGACCACACGCAAGACGCACATCCGCCAGGTAGGGGCTCGGCAGCAACGGGTCGGCTTTTTCGGTCCATGCCGCGTAGCTCAAAAACAACCGTCGTGTTGCCCGAGTGAGCACCTCGTAGAACAACAGCATTTCCTCGCTGTTGTGCTCGGCACGACTTCGAAGCGGCAGACCGGCGGCAGACAATTCCAACGTCTCGGCTTCGTTGTAAAGACGATCTTCTGCATGGGTCGCGGGAAACACGTGCTCGGCTAAGTCGACCAGGAATACATAGGGAACCCGAAGTCCGCGTATCGATTGGGCCGACATGACGCGAATACAACCGGTCTCATCGCTCTGCTCCGGCAGGTTTTCAGTCGCCGCCAAGTCGGCCAACAACGAGCGCAACTCTGCGCGGTGAATCGTCTTGGAGTGTCCGTCGGTATGCCGGTCGATGACTTCGAGTGATTCCAGTAACTCGGCCAGCCGCTGCCATGCCAAGTGATCGTCTTGCTCGAAGAATTCGTCTGCCCGAGTGCTGGAGTCTGCGGTGGCATCGGCCCCTTGCAAAACATTGCAAAGGCGATCTACGTGCACGATGCCGCTTAGTGCCTCGCCCCATTGGCAAGGTGTTGCTTGCTGGGGCAATGCATCAAGGGTTGCCACGAGCCACTGAAACCACGGCAAGGCATTGCGGTAGGGAATCGCGGTGGGTCTAGAAGAAGGCTCTTCAGCGTCACGCTCGATCATGTGCTGCAGCCAGCCGAGCAGCGCACCGCGCCCTGCGGGAATCTGCCCGTGGCGAATAACGCGCTCAGCGACGACCGCACTGCGACGGATGCCGGCTTCCAGCGGCTTCAAGTACGCGTTAGACAGTACGGACAATAGTTGGTCGAAGGGCCAGTCTTCCTCGTCCAGCCGTAGTAGTGATACCACGGCCGTGATAATCTTCGCGTCCCGCAACCGCCTTGCCGTTTCGTAGACCACGGGCAAACCGAAATCGTCGAACACCTCACGGACGATGGCAGCACGATTACCCGGCGCACGAAACACCACGGCGATGTCCTCGGGCCACACCTTCTTGCCACTCAACTCCCGATCACCTTCGAGCAGCAGCCGCTTGATCCGCCGACCCACATGTTGCAGTTCGGACAGTGGACTTCCCGCGGCGAGGATTTCAATCCCTTCGGTGTCCGGCGCATCCGCAACTTCGCGAGGATCGGCAAAGAGCTGTCGTTCGATGTGCGAAAGCGCCGGCCACCACGCCGAACGTGTGGCACGCTCGATGCCGAGTTGCCGGTGTCGATCGCGAAACTGCCTGAGCGTGGCAACTGTCTTGATAAAGAGATGCGATCGCGGTGTCAGCAGGCCATCAGCCGATTCGTCGTCGACCAATTCCAGGTCCATGGGCAGACTGATGTGCATGCGATCGACTCGATCGGCAAGAATCTCCAGAATCTCATGTTGTGTGCGTGTGAAGTCGGTGAAGCCATCGGCAATCACCAATCGCAGTCGTTCAAATGGGCGGCGCTGTCCGCCCTGCAACATCGAACGCGCCGACCAGAAACGCCCTTCTGAGTCGTATAGCTGAGATGCGTTCAACTGATCTTGATAGGCTTGATACAGCGTGAGCAACTCCACGCCTTTCGCCGTGTTGCCAGTCGCCTTGAAAACCTTGGCGAGTTCTTCCGGCCAGACTTCCAGCCGTTTCAATTCGCTAATGAAGTCGGCCAGCAGATCGATGAAGCCTGACGTTTCTGCAATGGGATGAAAGTAAGTCAGCCGACCGTCACCCAAAGCAAGCGCCACGAGCCGCCGCAATAGATGCCGCTTCTGTAGCCGGCTAACCGATCGCACGGGCAATGGTGAAGCCTCGATGACGCCTGCGGCCAGCTCCTCGAAAGTCATCACGCCGGGCCCGAGAGATGCCGCGATGTTCGAGGAAACCAACCGTTGCCGAATCTCTTGGCAGCTACGATGGGTGGGCGAAAGCCACAAAGTGGTGCCAGGGGCCCCCTGGCCGAGCGCGGAACAATAGACGTCGAGCAGACGTTCTGTCTTGCCCGAACGTGCAGGTCCGACCAGGATCCTTACCTCGGCTGGGGGCATCGTTCGTCGCTCGACACTTCCTGGCGCGGGGCGTTTCTTCCAGCAAGAGAACCATAACCCCAGGCCATTGTGCTCAATTCTATGATTCGTTCATTCCTCGTGAACGAAGGACTTCAGTCCGAAGCTCACGAAATCTCAAATCCACCGGCGCATGCTATCCGAAGGGGCAAGGCTGTCAAAGCGACTGCGGAATCACCCTCGCCATACAACTACTTGCCATTGGCTTGGGACGGGGGCTTCTCGGACATAGCTACGATGGGCCCCCCAACTTTGGCCAATCCTAGAGAAGCCGCTCACGCCGGACGCAGTCTCCCTGCCAAGTTCTGCCACTAAGCCCGAAATCTCTCGCTTGCAGGGAGTTAAGACGAGAGCCTGAGATAAATTGTCGGATCTTCAAGCCACCCCTCTTCGGGGGTGGCATTTGGCCTTTCCGATTTACCGAATTGGTGTTTGACATAGGGGTTACGTCAGCGGTACACTTCACGGTATCTTTTTGCAGAACCCAGGGGCGGTTCTGTTTATTTGCCAGGGCTGGCGCCTTTCGGTGCGCTGTCCTTGCGTTTGTGCCTAACGGCCTTATTTCTTTTATTTTGGTTCGAGGAGGTGGATCGATGTCTAGAAGTTCTCGTCAACGAGGCTTCACGCTAGTGGAGCTACTGGTGGTCATTGCGATCATTGGTATTCTCATTGCGCTGCTGCTTCCGGCAGTGCAGGCCGCGCGTGAAGCTGCCCGTCGTGCACAATGCACCAACAACATGAAGCAGCTCGGAATTGCGCTACACAACTATGCCAACGGATTAGGAAGTTTCCCGCCCGCCTCAACGGGCCCTGCGATCATGGCGCCTGTGAGCAGACGACTGGCTGGTGGTGCCTCCTTAAACGACCCTGCAACGATTATAAATTATCCGATCAACCAACAAGTGACTGATATCTCAGACCCCCTGCAGGCTAATTGGCGTGGCATGCCGTCGGGCCATTGCTATAGTTGGATGGCGCTGACGCTACCGTATATTGAAGGGTCAACAGTATCGGAGAGTCTGGATTTTCGTCAGTTAACTTATGAGAAGAATCTAGATTCGGCTACCAGTACTGCGTTTCGCGTTCTGCCCAATATCGTCAAGGCCCTCCGGACTGAATTTCCGGCGTTCAACTGTCCGTCATTCGGCGGAGACAAACGGGCCCTAAGCTTGCAGTTTTCGCCTAACGCAACCAACCCCGCCATCACCAATTACGTTGGGATCGGCGCGAGCACTTTGGAGAAGCATTTTAGCGATGCACAAGATGGCTCGCTGATTTATCCGACACCGTTCCAAAAAGCGGGCGTTAAATTTGGCGATTTCCGCGATGGTACCTCAAACACGTTCTTGTGCGTTGAAACCAAGGAGCAGAACCTCTGCGCTTGGTATGAAGCCTCAACCTCTTCGATTTGGGCCCTAGCATGGGATTCGGGTATAGGTACCGGTGTGCCAGGCCGCGCTTTAACAAGTAACGCATCTTGGTGGCCTGGTTCTCCGGGGACTGGTGCGTTACAGGTAGTGGGCAAGGGACAGGCCTTGAGTGGTACGCTAAACAATCTTGATCCCTATGCGGTTCCACGCCTACGGTCGATTCCCGCGTTGAATTACGGTGGCGGGCAGCTCGACCCACGTGACACAAACCAGACCGAAGCAAATATCCAAAAGGTGTACTACCTGCCGATTGATCCCAATGCAGGCGGAGATGCTGCCTGGGCGGGACTCGGAAACAACGAGATTGCCTGGAATTGGGGACCAAGTTCCGATCACCCCGGCGGTGCAAACCACTTGATGGTGGACGGCAGCGTGTTCTTCATCGTTGATACCGTCGACGTCAAGTCTTACTTCGCCGCATCGACACGATCCTCTCGTGAGACCGTGGGAGTGACGAACTAGTCGTCCTCGCAACAAGCAATAACTGACCCCCAGCGTTCAACACTGGTTGACCGCGAAAACCATTTGTAGTTCAACTGCTGCTCCCGCGTCACTCTGCGGGGGCAGCAGTTTTTTGTTTTCTAAGGAAGACACAATGAACTCCCTGCCGCTGGAAAGTGATGGTGAGGAGGTTGAATGGGAAATCTCTTGCGCCCAGGTGCATGCGAAGCGTGAGGCGGGGGAGGAGTTCTTGCTGCTTGATTGCCGAGAAAATCAAGAGTTCGAATTGGTTCGCATCGACGGGGCCCAACTGCTACCGATGAGCGAGTTGGAGCAACGCGCGGCTGAACTTGAACCGTACCGTGGCACCGCCGTTGTGGTGCATTGCCACCACGGAGGGCGCAGCCTGCAAGTTGTTGCCTGGCTGCGCAAGCGTGGGTTTGCCAATGCCTTGAGCATGGCAGGAGGTATCGATCGGTGGGCTACTGAGATCGATCCCTCGTTGTCCCGGTATTAAATCTGAAACTCTATCGATCCGATATCCTGCACCAGCCCGCATGCTGTGGTCAGGTGTCGAATGATGTGTCTTGACAAGAGCAACCAGTTGCCGGAAGTTGGGGATCGAAGAAACAAGCCCGGGTGGCGGAACTGGCAGACGCGCAAGATTCAGGTTCTTGTCTCAGTAATTGAGGTGGAGGTTCGAATCCTCTCCCGGGCACTCAACTTCACGACTTCTTATTGGCCAGAGATCGATTACAGCCGCCTAGGCGTTAGGTTTCTGAATCTGCTCGGGTCGCACGGCCATGTAGATCGAATCGCCACGCGCAACCTCTTTGCCATCGGCGTTGACCACGACACTTTCGGCGTGAATAATTTTGCGCCCCATCCGCGGAATCTTCGATTCGCAGATGATCGTGCCTTCGGAGACTGGCCGAAAATATTTCACTCGCAAGTCGACCGAGACAATACCGCCCCCCTCCGCGGCGATCTCTTGAAATGCATCGGTGAGAAGCAACGCATGGGCGATTCCCGTATCGATCAACGAGGCAATGATACCGCCATGCATGATTCCCGCTGGCTGGCAAAGGTCGTTGCGATAGCTGACCCGCGTCTTCGACCAGCCGGGCTCCATATCGAGGATTTCGAGCCCGATGAGATTGAAGAAGGGGAAGGACTGTGCCATTTGCAAGCAGTCTTCTTTCGATAAGAACGGGGGCGTTTGATCGGACATTTGAATTTCCGTTTATCTGGACAACGGTCTATTATTTTGCGGACGGCATCGGCAAGAACATCGAACAATCGTGCCACACACCCGGGCCGATGATTTGGCTCGGCGGATGAAGATCGGATCATAACACGCTGATTTCCCCTCCGCGACCGGCGGTGGTTCAGCAAAACATGCACGCCACCATGCGTTAGAATAGGACGTGCGGCAGATAAGAACGTACCAATCCCAACCCGACGCGTAAGCGAGGGAACGCAGGGCATTACCGGTTGGTCCCTCGCTCACGCGTCGGGTTAGTATATTCTCATTCGCCCCTCACCTAAGACACGGTATGTTTCTGCAGAATTCGATCCGTGAGACGAACGTCTTGCATGCAAATTGAAAGTAGTCACAGGAGCGGCCTTCGTGGCCGGGTGCGGTGCAGTGGCCTAATTCGGACAAAACGCAAGAGCTAATCTTGGCCGCTCGCGACGGCGAGGCGTCGGCAGTCAATCAACTGTTGGATCGTCATCGCAAAGCGCTACGTCGCATGGTCGACTTGCGCATGGACCACATGGTCAAGCGGCGTGTCGACGCCAGCGACATTGTCCAAGACGTGCTAGTCGAGGCGAACCGACGATTGCAGGGATATCTGGATGAGCCAAAGCTGCCCTTCCATCTGTGGCTGCGAGGACTGGCTCGCGATCGGATGATCGATGCCCATCGCCGGCATCGTGTGGCAGGGCGACGCAGTGTTGATCGAGAAGTTCCGCTCACCACCGGCGGCATCTCAGGTCAGTCGGCCTTGGATTTGGCCCAGCAACTGAACGACCCGCGATACACGCCCGCCACGGCGGCGCTGCAGCACGAACTCACCGAACAATTCCAGAAGGCGCTGGGTGAGCTAGCCGAGACCGACCGTGAAGTGGTCTTCATGCGTCATTTCGAACAGCTATCGAACCAGGAAATCGCTCAAGCCTTAAACCTGACCGAAGCGGCCGCGAGCATGCGTTATCTTCGCGCGGTCAAGCGACTCAAAACCGTTTGGCAGCAGAGTTCTCATGCGATCGATGAGGAGGAGTGACCACCTTGGCAGACACTCCAACCTCTGAATCACGGCAGTCTCCTGAACCCGTCTCCCAGGAACCCCGCGAGGTCCGCCTGGCGGCGGTCATCGCCGAACTGACCGACCGGCTTTGCCGTGGCGATCAAGTGGATATTGAGCAAGCTACGGCAACGCACCCCGATCTGGCCCACGACTTGCGTGAGTTGTGGCCCGCCGTGCGACAAACCGATTTCATTGCCCGAGCATGCACAACGTCGATCCAAGATGCCACGTCCAACGAGGCAATCTCGTCCGAGCAATCTCGGTCGAACCGCTTGGCCTCACAACGCCTGCCACGGCAATTCGGCGACTATGAGTTGCTCGAAGAACTTGGCCACGGCGGAATGGGAATCGTCTACAAGGCCCGGCAGATGAGCCTCAATCGCGTGGTTGCCATCAAAATGTTGCTGGCTGCCGAGAACGCCTCGGAAACTGAACGGTCCCGTTTTCGCGCCGAGGCCGAAGCAGTCGCGGGCCTGGAACACCCGCATATCGTGCGCGTCTACGAGGTGGGAGAAGTCGAGGGTCAGCTCTATTTTTCAATGCAATGGGTCCAAGGCCGCACGCTTGCCGACCGGCTTGCCGAGGGCCCCCTGTCGCCACACGATGCGGCCGAATTGTTGGCGCCTGTCTGCCGTGCTATCGACTTTGCACATCGCAACGGCGTATTGCACCGCGATGTAAAGCCCTCGAACGTTCTGATCGATCGGCAGCAACGCCCCATGGTCAGCGATTTTGGACTGGCCAAACAGTTGAAGACCCACTCAGGCTTAACGCGAACCGGCGCGATCGTGGGAACGCCCAACTATATTTCTCCCGAGCAAGCCGCCGGAAGTCGCGGAGAATTGGGCCCCTATAGTGATGTCTACAGCTTGGGCATGATTCTCTACGAGATGATGACGGGACGTCCCGCGTTTCAGGCCGCTTCGCCGCTGGATACCGTTCTTCTGTTGCTAGAGCAAGAC
This sequence comes from uncultured Planctomycetaceae bacterium, assembly GCA_964576465.1. Classification (GTDB taxonomy): domain Bacteria; phylum Planctomycetota; class Planctomycetia; order Pirellulales; family JAEUIK01; genus CAZNXE01. The sequence continues at coordinate 29,027 of CAZNXE010000012.1, read as the reverse complement.
CCGCTCCCGCCGCGGTTGCTCAATGCAACGGTCGACCGAGACTTGGAGATGGTGTCCCTGAAGTGCCTGCAAAAACCGATCTCACTTCGCTACCCAAGCGCCGCTGCCTTGGCCGACGATTTGGAATCGTTTCTGGCCGGCGAGCCGGTTGCGGCACGTGCTGGCGGGTTCAGCCAAATTCTCGCCCGCTGGTTTCGAGAAACGCATCACGCCGGGGTCTTGGAAAACTGGGGGATGCTCTGGATCTGGCATAGTCTTATGTTGTTGATTCTATGCATCGCCACGAACACGCTGCACTGGCTAGGCATCACACAACCTTGGCCCTATGTCATCCTGTGGACCGTGGGCCTCGCCATTTGGACCCCCATCTTCTGGATGTTCCGTCGACGCGCAGGCCCCGTTACGTTTGTCGAACGACAGATCGCACATGTTTGGGCAGCGAGCATGGTTGCTAGTATTCTGCTGTTCGTCGTCGAGATGATGCTGGAACTGCCCGTGCTAACGCTGTCCCCGGTGCTGGGACTGATCAGCGGGATGGTGTTTCTGATTAAGGCCGGCACCCTCAGTGGCTCATTTTACATTCAAGCCGGAATTCTGTTTCTGACAGCGCTTCTGATGGCTGCATTGCCCGACCATCGCATCAGCGGTGTCTTGCCTGGCGTGATCAACCTACCCAGAGAGGGCATCGAACTGCCCGACATCAGCCTGACGATCTTCGGCTTTGTCGTGGCGGGTTGTTTCTTTTTCCCGGGCTTGAAGTACCATCGCCAGCGGCTGGCCGCAGGCGAGGGAGACGAGCTTGCAAGTATGTCGGCCGAACGCGGCGCGGCCCCCGAACAGCAGGCAACAACACGATATCCCAAGAACTGATCGCGGGAGAAACGCTATGCGGGTTTTGGTCACCGGAGCAAGCGGTCAACTGGGGGCCTATATTCTTCAGCACAAGGTCCAGCACGGGACCTCAACCGTGGCCTGGAGCGGAAGCAGCCGTGGTGCGCTGTTCGATGTCGAACTCAAACCGGTCGACTTAGCGCAAACAGAACAAATCGAGCACCATTTCGACGACGCCAAGCCAGATCTCGTCATCCACTGTGCAGCCATATCGAGCCTCGGCGAAGCGTATCAGAATCAAACGCTGGCCAAAGCGGTAAACACCGAGGCCACCACTCAGCTTGCGGAGTTGGCTACCAAGCGAGGTTGTCGAATGGTCTACATCTCCACCGATCTGGTCTTCGATGGAGAGCAAGGAAACTACGGCGAAGCGGACGCACCTTGCCCCCTGTCCTTTTATGGCCGTACGAAGCTCGACGGGGAAGCCGCCGTGTTGGCTTCACCTCGAGGCCTCGTGATACGCGTCAGCCTGTTGTTCGGGACATCGCTCATTGGGCGCCCCACGTTCTTGGAACAGCAGCTTCAGACGATGCGCCAGGGAAATTCATTCCGCCTGTTCGACGACGAATGGCGCACCCCACTGGACTTGGCGACAGCCGCCGGAGCAATCTCCACGGCTGCCCAGAGCGATGCCGTGGGGCTGCTGCACTTGGGCGGTGCAACCAAGCTCACCCGTCACCAAATGGGCCTCCGCATCGCCGCGGCAGCGGGACTGAAAACAGACGCAATCGAAGTAGCATCGCGGCTGAGTGTCGGCGGGCCAGAGCCTCGTCCGAGGGATACGAGCCTGAATTCCGATCGCTTCCAACAGATGTTCCCCCAGGTTGAGCTGCCCTCGTTCGACGCCTCGCTCGCACACTATCTGAGCAAGTAGTTCGATCAAATGGCAGGCTCAGGACATGGCTTAATGCTCGCTTTTCGGAATTCTGAGTCACTTCACCCTGCGGCCAATAGCAATGTAAGCCGTTACAGTGAAACCCATTACACTCAGCAATCACCCCATGCAACCGAATGCGTTTCGGGGCAACGTCGATTGCCGGCTTGTTTTACCGAATGTCTAGAATATCTACGGTTTTTGGGGATTTCCCGGAAAATTTGGTTGTACAGTTTGCACATGGCCGTTAGACTGTCAAACAAGTTAGTTTACTACTGAAATTTCGGATGTGCTGTTTCGGCGCGGTTTTCGGCTAACAAAGAGACCGGGCGCGGCGGACAGCGAACCGGATCATCGAAACAGTTTTCTGTCAACTTAGAAAGGCTTGCTCATGAGAAAACTCTGTTGTATTGCGACCTTATTAGCAGCATTCATCATGAATGCGCATGCTACTTCCACCCATGCTGCTGTCATCAGTTTCGTTGACGCATATGGTCCGACTTCTGTGCCTTTTGCAGCAACACCGGCGGCAACGCTCTCCTTGTTCGACCCAGCCTTGGGAACGCTTACAAAAGTAACGCTTACCCTCGACGCCAGCACTTCAGCGGGTACGATCTCTTGGGACAATGAAGCAGGTGTCGAATCCGCTGTCACACTCGGTATCGGAGCCGAAGTCACAGCCGTAGGCTTGGCTGGTATCACCGTAGTGGCCGTTCCTCTTCAGACAGGCTCGACCATGGTGGATGCGGACAACGATGGTGCCGCCGACTTTATCGGCACTGATGCGTTTTCCGTGACTGGCGGATCGGGTACCGACTCTGACATGGACATGCTGACGGTTGGACTTGGCCCCTATATCGGCCTGGGCACCTTTGACGTTATCGTGTCGTCCTCAGTCGAGACGTTCGTCAGCACGACAGGGGGATTTGGACCCATTGACCCGGTTCCCGGCCTCACTGATGGCACCGTTACGGTGACTTACACCTATACTCCAGTGCCCGAACCGAGCACGATGGTTCTCGGGGCAATGGCATTGGTTGGACTTGTGGCCGTCGGTCGTCGACGTCGCAAGTAACACTCCGACATGGTCTCATGACCTATCCACAGCCGGCCTCCGACACGATTCGGAGGCCGGCTGTTTTTGTTTCTGCAAATCGGAATGTTCGTGGTGACCACAGGTTGAACCGCAAATACACGCTAATATGAAGGGAATAATTCGCGTCGATTTGCGTTTATTCGCGGTTCCTGCCCTGCTTCGTTCGCGGCCCCAGCCATCAACACTCAGTTCCATTTCAGACGGCTCCAAGATGCGACCGTGGTACTCACGAAGCGCGCGATTGCTTGCGCCGGGGATTCTTGTTGCCGCCACGGGCGTGGGCGCTGGCGACTTGATGACCGCCAGTATTGTCGGCTCTGAGGTTGGCACGACGATCCTGTGGGCCGTCGTCCTGGGGGCCGTGCTCAAGTGGACCGTGACCGACGGCATCGCCCGGTGGCAAATGGCCACGTCCACCACGCTGCTCGAGGGCTGGATTGAGCGACTCGGTCGATGGATTCAAGTCATCTTCGTCGGCTACTTGCTGATCTGGTCGTTCGTCGTGGGAGGTGCCTTGGTCACCGCCTGCGGTGTGGCCTTCTCCAGCATCTGGCTAAAGCTGGGGCTTCACGTTCCGCTGGAGGGCGAGCGAGGAGTCGCCTTGCTGAAGGTTACCGGAGGCATTGCCCATTCTCTGTTGGGTCTCGGCCTTGTGTGGTGGGGCGGCTTTCGTCTTTTTGAACGCGTGATGTCGGTTTGCGTCGCCGTGATGTTCGTGACCGTCGTGACCGCGACTGTGATGATTGGTCCCGATTGGAGTGCCGTCGCCGCCGGAGTGTTGGTGCCACGGATTCCCAAAGCTGGCCTCGGGCACGTTCTGGCCTTGCTCGGTGGTGTCGGAGGAACCGTCACGGTGCTGTGCTATGGCTACTGGATTCGCGAGGCCGACCGGCACGGGACCGACGGCTATCGCATGTGCCGTATCGACCTGGGTGTCGCCTATGCGTTAACAGCAATCTTCGGCCTCTGCATGGTGCTCATCGGCTCCCGTATTCACCTCCAAGGAAAAGGTGCCACGCTCGCATGGCAATTGGCCGAAGAGCTGTCCCAATCGCTGGGTGCGGCGGGGAACGTGGCAAGCTGGTTGTTTCTGGTGGGTTTTTGGGGAGCCGTCTTCTCGAGCCTGCTGGGAGTTTGGCAGGGAATCCCGTATTTGTTCGCCGACTTTCTGGCCATCCGCTCCGGCCGAACGACCCCTGGGCGCGAGAAGACTGATCTGACAAAGAGTTGGGCATACCGGGGGTATCTGATCGGGATGGCCATCGTGCCTCTGGTGCTCTTGGGCACGGCAGTCCGACCGCTTCAGATTGCAAACGCCGTGCTGGGTGCCTGTTTCATGCCGTTGCTGGCACTCACGCTGCTGATCCTCAACAACAATCGCCGCTGGGTCGGCGAAGAGCTACGCAACGGCTGGCTCGTCAACACCGTGCTGGTGTTCACCGTTGTGCTGTTCGCCTACGCAGGTGCAATGGAGCTGTACCGCATGTTCTAAGGCGAGCGGCGAATGAGAATATACCAACCCGACGCGTCAGCGAGGGAACGCAGTGTATTGCCGGTTGGTCCCTCGCTGACGCGTCGGGTTGTGATTGGTATGTTCTTATCTGCCGCATGTTCTAAACAGTACGTGCCGACCAACCTCTTGGTGATCGTTCAATGCAGCGTCGTTCCGCCGTTCACCGAAATCTTCTGCCCGGTGACAAAGCGGGCGCCGTCTGATGCCAGATAGGCGACCGCTTCGGCAATGTCTTCTGCTTCGCCCATGTGCCCCATCGGAACGGCCGCGGCATAGGCGTCCTTCTGTTCCTGTGGGTCGTCGATGTGCCGCTCGGTGGGAATCCAGCCCGGCGAAACCTGGTTGACGGTGATCTGCCATGGGGCAAGTTCCATCGCCCACGAGCGGGTCAACCCAAGTTGGGCCCCCTTGGCAGAAACGTAGTTCGAGAATTGGGCCACGCCCCGCTCGAAGACCTCGGAGCCGATGTTGATAATCCGCCCGTAGCGCCGCTGCTTCATACCGCCGACGACCTGTTTTGTCAGCAACACCGGGCTCTTGACGAAGAACTCGAATTGGTCGAGACACGCCTGCCATGTGAGCGACTCGATGGGAATAAACGGCTGCGGGCCGGTGGCGTTGACGACGAGAATATCGACAGGCCCGAAGCGGTCTTCTACCGAGCGTACGAGATCGGCCACCTGCTGCTCGTCGCGGACGTCGGCCTCGAATGCTTCCGCCCGACCGCCCGAGGCTTGGATATTCCGCACGACCTTGCCGGCTTTCTCCGCATTAGCAAAGTAGTTCACCGCGGTCATGGCTCCGCATCGTGCCAAGCCTTCGGCGATGGCCTCGCCCAACCCCCGGGAAGCCCCGGTTACCAATGCCACGCGTCCCTTAAGATCGTGTTGCACGTCCATCTTCTCCTGGAAAGAACCAATCGTTGAAGTCACCTTTTCGTGCCCTTGCGGGTGCCCGTCGCTTCCCGGATACTGACACGTGCAGTGGAGTGTCTAGGATCCGAACCGCTCTCTGTACCCGCGTCGCCCCGCGATTACAAGCGGTTTGAAGTGTTTGGTGAGTTGGGACGCGCGTTGACGTCGATAAGTCGTCATCGCGAAATCGCGCGATTGGGGTTCTTCGACGGACATTGAGAAGTCGCCGCAGTGTCGCATTGGTCAGTCGACGGCGACTGAAACAGCGCCTCAAAATACGGGTGCTTTCGAGCTGGGTTAGCGACAAACGTTCATGGGGATTCGAGAACGCCTCGGCGAGTTGGTTCACCGAGTGCGAACCAAGATTGAAGGCGCGTTCGATCTCGAGTCGACCGGGCGGTTGATCGTCTATAGCTTGATCGTTGGCATCATCGGCGGGTTGGGCGCTGCCGGGTTTTTCTACTGCCTGGAAGCCGTTCAAGAACTGTGCTTCGATCAGTTGATGGAGTACGAGCCTCCCGACGCTGGCAGCGAGGGGGACGGCCTCGGTACCTACCACCTTCCCAAACGCTGGTGGGCGGTGTTATTGGTTCCCACTCTCGGCGGCTTGTTGTGTGGCCTGCTTGTTTACACACTGGCTCCCGAAGCCGAAGGCCATGGTACCGATGCCATGGTACGGTCGTTTCACCGCTCAAAAGGAGTCGTACGAGGTCGCGTGCCACTGGTGAAAGCCATTGCCAGCGTGCTCACGATCGGCACGGGTGGGTCAGCCGGGCGAGAAGGCCCGATCGCCCAAATCGGCGCAGGCGTCGGGTCGTTCATGGCCACCCGGCTAGGGCTCAGCGATTTTGAACGACGTTATCTGATGCTCGCCGGAGCCGCCGCTGGAATCGGTGCCATCTTTCGCGCCCCGTTGGGGGCCGCTCTGTTCGTGGGCGAGGTGTTGTATTGCAGCACCGCCATGGAATTCGCCATGTTGGTCCCCGCGGTGATGGCTTCGGTGGTGGCTTACACCGTCTTCTCGTCGATCTACGGCGCCGGATTCGCCTTCACCACCCCCAAGGGGGCCGACGCCTTCATCTTTCATGGAGCGGAAGAGCTGCCTTTCTATGTCGTTTTTGCCTTGCTTTGCTCGGTCGCCGGGCTGATTTACATCTCGTTCTTCTACAGCCTTCGCGATCGATTCTTCCGTAAACTTGCCGTGCCGAATGTGCTGAAACCGGCCATCGGGGGCCTGGTAATCGGGATCATCGCCATCTGGCTGCCTCAGATCATGGCGGGTGGATATGGCTGGGTGCAAATCGCCATCGACGGCAACTGGGGCGTAGACAGTTGGACCGCAGTCCGCTTCATGTTGATTCTGGCGGCTGCCAAGGTCGTGGCCACGAGTTTCACGATCTCCTCCGGCGGCAGCGGCGGGGTGTTCGCGCCATCGCTGTTCATCGGCGCCATGCTCGGAGGAGCCTATGGGCTGGCCTGCCGTGAACTGTTCGGCGAAGCCTATGTACCGCAGCCGGGTGCCTATGTATTGATTGGCATGGCCGGGTTCTTCGCCGGCGTGGCCAAGGTGCCGCTAACCGCGCTGTTGATGGTTACTGAAATGAGCGGTTCGTATGAACTGATCGTGCCACTGATGGTTGTCAGCACGATCAATGTGGCGGTCCTTTCCTCGCGTGTCACGCTGTACGAAGAGCAAGTCATGTCGCCGATCGACAGCCCTGCCCACTTGGGCGACTTCGTGGTCGACATTCTGGCGCGCATCCATGTGCGCGAAGTGTTTAGAACGGGGCGAAATGTCGACTTCATTCCGCAGGGCATGCCACTGCCGGCGATCATTCGCAAGGTGGCCTCGTCGACCAACTCCTACTTCCCGGTCGTCGACGATTCGCAAAACCTCGTCGGCATCTTTTCACTAAGCGATATTCGATCGGTGATGGAAAACGGCGGAGCCGGCGATCTAGTAGTAGCCGCCGACATCGCAACCTCTCCCGTGCTAACCGTCACGCCAGACGACGACCTGCACAAGGCACTACGTCGCTTCACACAGAAGAACATCGACGAGATCCCAGTCGTCGACCCCGAAAACCCCCGCCAAGTGCTAGGCCTACTGCGCCGCAAAGAAGTCATCGCCTCCTACGACGAACAACTCGCCGCCGCAAGGCATGGACACGAGCAATAGCGTGTGTGCTTGCACGCACGAGCCCGTAGGTCAGGGCTCGCCCTGACATGGTTCAAGATAGGACCTTCACTCTACCCAGCTCCTTGTCAGGGCGAGCCCTGACCTACATTCCCTGAGATTGAGATAATCAATGCGATTATTGAGGAGCCAAACGATGATGGACCTCGACGAACAAGAAATCACCATATTGCGATATTTAGCCAACTTCTACACGGAACACGGAAATCCGACAAGCATGGACGACCAAGCCCTTGAGTTCGATCAGGTGAGGGAGCGATTCAAGATCAGCGAATCAGAAGCCCGTCGGATTCTCGGACGATTTGAACATTTTGGTCTCATTGAGATCAAGGCAGCGGGTGCCGTGGGTTCCTGGATCAAGTTCGATACATCATTGTTTGAGGCCGCGCGACAGGCTGACGCCTATGAAAAGAACCCACCGCCCCGCGATCGACCGAACGAGATCAAGTCATGGGCTTACAGCAAATGGTGGATCGTCCCGGTAGTGCTGTTTGTAGTGGGAGTCCGTTGGGCTGTCGAGATAGTCAGTGGACTGCAACTGATTCTCAAATGGTTCGGTGCAACAGGTGATTGAACCGTACCCCCTGTTGATTTACCGAGTGACCAATATGCGCTGTTCCTGCGCCATCCTCATCCCGCCGAACGCCGTGCATTGCTACTTCCCAGCCGCGATCGCCACGTCTTCTCCGGGGTGGTAGACGATCTTGGCGGCGGCTTCTACATCGTCCCAGTAGTAGAGCGAGGGCTTGAGCTTCTTCTGGGACATGAGTTTTGCTTGATCGACGTAGTGGGGCGATTCGGGATCGCTGCTGGAGCCGAAGTTGAGGACCGAGCCGCCGCGAACTTTGTCGCCGAACTCGAACACGCCCATGTAGGTTAGGCCGACGACCGCGTAATGCTTCTTCGTTTCACGTACGAAGGGGATATTGATGCTGGGGGTGTAATACTGCGTGAACACCACCCCCAACGGGCCAGGCACCCCGGCGCAGGGGATGCTGTCCAGCTTGTCGCTGAAAGGGATCTTAAACAAGTCGGCCACATCGGAATGCCGCTGAATTCGATTCACCTCGCCGTAGGGCACCTTCCAATCGCCAAACAATCCGTTGAGTTTGGTCGCGGCGCGTAGCAAGGCCTTGAATCGGGCATCCATGCTGTTGACATATTGCGGCTTCAACGTTTCCACCGGATAGCCGAACCCATACAGTTCCTCGTACCACGCGACACAAAGTGTAGCCTGCGTCGATTCGAGCGATGCCTTGCAGTCCCAGTCGAGCAGGTGTTCCAGGTAAGTGCTCACCCGACGGGCTAGCCGGGGGTTGTCTTCCTTTAACCGCTCGAATGCCCGGGCATAGCGGGGCAATTCGGTTAATGGCCAATAGAGAGTCGAGTCGTACGCGAATTCCTGCATCTCTTCGAGCGTCACATCGTCCATCTCTCGCAACAGCATGCGGCAAACTTTGGCACGCCGCTTGTCGTCGTACTTATCTTCTTCGACCATGTACGTGGGATAGTCTTTGATTAGAGGATTGCCGACGTCGGTTGTCGTGAAGGGGCTGGAGTTGCAATTCTGCACGAAGCCCGAGGCCGGATTGAGCACCTGCGGCAACTCTTCCATCGTGTGATAGCCGTTCCAATCGGTCTTCGGATTGCTTCCGTCGACCGGCTTGCTCCAATTGAAGCTCGGATCGCGACGGGGGACGATGCCGTTGTAGAGATAGAAAATATTGCCGTCGCGGTCGGCGTACACGGTGTTCATGAACTGGAAATTCATCGTGCCCATGCCGGCCTTGAATTCATCGATGTTCTTGGCCCGTAGAAGCCCGTGCATCTGTCGCAACAGCATCGCGTCGTACAACTTGCCGATCATCGCCGAGACGTAGTGCGTGTCGTCCTTCTTTCTCACGATGGGCCCATGATGCGTCTTGCGAAAGGCGTGCGTTTCTTCCTTCATGCCGGAGGAAGTCTTGATCTTGATCGTATCTTCCCATCGCACGGCGTCGCGATATCCGTCGCCATAGCGATAGCGCAGCGGATGCGCTTCGTCGTCGAACGTCTCGATCCAGGCATCGGCGATGTCGGGCTCGTTCACGGTGAACGCCCAACCACAGTGTCCGTTGTGTCCCAACGCCGGCAGCGGACCCCCGAAGAACGTTGCCCCGGTAAAGTTCCAGCCATCGCCGCTTCGCAAGTGGGCCTCGTAAAACTGCCCGAAGCCGAACCACGGTTGATGCGGATTAATGAATAGCATCGCGTTGCCGCTTTTCGTGCGATCGCCCGAGACAGCCCAGGCATTGGAGCCGACTTGCTCGGAATAGGTTGGTGCGGTCGAGCCTGGCATGAAGTCTCCGCCAAGGCGTGTGTAGCGGAATCCCATTTCTAGAATTAGCTGCCTTCCGTACGACACAACCATCCAGGGCTCGAAGTGGTCGATCAACCGGGGCTTCACGTCGGGATGGGTGGCGAGATAGTAATTCAGCCCGGTGGTGTAGGCCGTGCAGATGTCGTGGATGTGCGGTTCGAGTTTCGGATAGTCTCGCTTCGATGTGCGAACGATCTCGAAGGCGTGATTCAACATGTCGGAGTTGAGCCCCGACTTGCCGTACACCTCGGCATAGCGGCCTAGCCCCAAGATGTAGGTATCTTCGATTTGCCAGAAGTAATCCTCGGCCTGGGCGTAGGCGAATCCGAAGATGGTCGCCACATCGTCGGCCCCATCGATGTGCGGCATGCCGAACGCATCGCGGTAGATCGTCACGCGAGAGGAAAGAACCTCGGGATCGAAACGAGCACTGGGGTCTTGAGCCTGTAGCGGGACCATCGTGTCGAGCGAAACCGACACGACCGCGATGATTCCAATCAACCAGTATCGTGAAAACGTTTCTAAACGAGACATCGCGAACGATTCTCCTAAAAGGGGCAACGGAATACGAGTGGCCAGGAGAGCACCCCCTCGGCCACAAGCGACACCACCGAAGGCGTGCATCTTAACGGCCCGAAACCCCCATGAACACCGGCTCGATTCCTACCCAAATGGCCGGCGAGGGGACAAGAAAATGATCTTATTGCGATATACCAGCGGCTACTCTTCCTTAGGCTCTTCGACTGGTTTCTCGTCCTTTTTCTCCTCCGCGGGCTTGTCCGCCGGAGGGTCACTATCGGCCTCAACTTCAGCTGCGTCCTCTTCAGCAGCTTCGGTTGCTGGTTCAACCGGCACCTCGGGTTGAGGGACAAATCGGGTCGTCCGGGCTTCGACATCCCACACGCGGATCGTTTCCTTCTGGCTGCCAGTGGCCAGCGACTTTCCGTCAGGAGAAAACGCCACGGCCCAAATCGTGCTCTTGTAACCCGGCAACGTTGCGACTTCCGCCTTCGATGCGATGTCCCACAGCTTGACGTTGCGGTCGTATCCTCCGGTTACCAGCAGCTTGCCGTCGGGCGAAACGGCGGCGCAGGTAATCCAGTTCGAATGGCCCGACAGTTCGCCACGCGGCTCCTTCGTGGCAACGTCCCACATTCGCACCGTGCGGTCGGCCCCTCCGGAGAACAAGGTTGCTCCGTCGGGCGAGAACGCGACGGCCCAAACGCCTTCGGTATGGCCTTCGAGTTTGGCAATCTCGGCTCCATCACCGGTATTCCACAGCCGCACGGTCTTGTCGGAACTGGCCGTGGCGAGTTGTGCGCCATCGGGCGAGAACGCAACGCCGCGAATCAAACCTTCGTGGCCTTCCAGTGTCAGCTTGAGTTCGCCACTTACCGGATCCCAAAGTCGCACGGTGCCGTCTTCGCTTGCCGAGGCCAACATCCCACCATCCGCTGAGAAGGCCAGGGCGGTGACCCAGTTGGCGTGACCTTCTAACGTCGCGCGGTTTTCACCACTGTCGATATTCCACAGTTTAATGAGCTTGTCATAACCGGCCGTGGCGAGTGTCTTGCCGTCGGGCGAAAAAACCACGGCCCACACGGCAGATTCGTGCCCAACGAGTTGCGCCTTCAACTCTCCGGTGGCAGCGTCCCACAAATGCACGTCGCCCGGGCGATACAAGAGACTGGAGCCGCCGGTGGTGGCCAGCACCGCACCATCCGGCGAAAACGCCACCGATGTCACCCAACGGTCATGCTTGGCAATCGCGGCCAAATCGTCGTCGGCGATGCCAACGTTTGCACTCAGCACCCAAACCGCGGCCACCACAAGCACACCACGCCAGTCAACCAAACGCTGTGTTGAATTCATCACCAAAGCTCCTCTTTCACCGTACTGCTGTGCCAACTCGTGGGCGCGTTGTTCGATTTCTCGCGAACCCCAAGAGTCCATGGTACCTGCTGGGCCGGTGGATACCAATTTCCCCGCATCGTCGCCTCAAGAGTGGGCCAAACTTCGGCACCCCCGCCCGCTTGAGACCTATCGCGTGAGGTTTATACTACGAGGCTTGAAAATGCGTTGCTCGTTCGCAGCGCGTGGCGTTCTGGTTCTCACAAGCTATCGAGGAAGACCAATCATGGGTGGCCCTATCGTTCGTTCTGGCCCAACTCCCGAATACTGGGGAAACTGGGACCAGGCCTTCAGCAAGAAGAAAACCAGCAAGAAGCCCGCCGCCACAAAAAAGCCGGCCGCGAAGAAGGCGAAAGCCAAGAAAAAGAAATCGTAGTCGATGAAAACTGGCCAGCAGTGGCCTGTACGCTACGGATGGCGCGAGGGGGGCAGGAAGTTTCTCCGCTGCATCAGCCGCGATATCGACACTTGCGGTTCATGTTGATGTCCCACGTAGCTTCTTCGTGATTTCGGACAGCAGCCGACCTTGTGCCTGTGCCGAGTCGCGCTGTTCCTTGGTGGCGGGTTGATCGCCCTTCCCGGTGGCCCAGGTCGGGCCCCAGGCCATTCCGTCGGGTTGATAGCCGGGCGTGTTGCGTGGCATCGTCACAAGAATCATGCCCTGTTGGGCGAAGTTCGCCAGCAGAGCAAGGTGCGCGAGCTCAGCACCCCCAGCCCCGCCCGACCCGCCGGTGGTGAACGTGGTGCCGACCTTGCCGACCAGCGCGTGCTTGAGCCACAACTGCGAGAATGCCTCGTCGATGAACCGCTTCATTTGCCAAGCTGGCGACCCCATGTGAGTCGGACTTCCTAGGGCAATTCCGTCGGCCCACAACAAATCGTCCTGTGTGGCGTCTGCAACATTCTTGCAACGCACCTCGATCCCGGCGACCGAAGCCGCGCCGTGGGCCACCTGCTTGGCCATTGCCTCGGTATGACCATGATAGGTGTCGTAGATCACGGCAATATTCATCGCAAATCTCCAGACCACGGGATGTCGTTTTCATTCGCGGCGAGGCTTGCAGTGACATCGCCGCCGGGAATCGTCTTTTCCCCGATCGCTCACGTCAACCGCACCCGCAATCTCACGCAAATCAACCGGCCCCATCGTAGACATCCAAAGCGGCGCCGCATATCCGAATCAAACGACCCAAGATGAACAAGCTAGGGTGTTTCAGGAAGAATTGCCGGTGCAGTCGACACTCGGACTAATATCGGAGGAACCAGTTTTCGATGACGGTAGTACGACTCGAATGGTTCGTTGCGTTTGCAGCGTTCCATCGATTTAACTCGATGCGAGGGCCCCTGGATGGAGACATCCAGGAGCTGTCGCCCGTCTGAATTCCATGCCGGACGAGACCGGCCCGCCCTTATGCGGATTGGTATTCTGGTTGGGTCGCGGGAGCTTCCCCCGTGCCTATTGGGTAGGCATCCCGACCAGAGTGCTCAATCCGCAAACGGCGGTCCGGTCCCGTCCGGCATTTCTTTTTCTGCCCCATCTGGCAAACAGTCTTCCTCCGCCGGGGCGTCTCACGAAGAAACTTGGGCGGCCATGGAATCTGTTCGCCTTCTCGATCCGCAAATCATTTACTTCCGTGTGGCGCTGTGTCATAACCGCTTTCTGGTGCTCTGGGGGTGCGAACTTAGGGTCCGAAGCGGCCATCGCGTTGAAAGGGACGGACATGAATTGCGATCGGGTGTTCATGGTCTTGACGAGGGGGCCGTTTCCCTCGGGTGCCGCCGAAGACCCTGCGGTTGAAGACCACCTGTTGAGCTGTGCCAGTTGCCGGCGTTTGGCGTTGGCCCTGCAGCCGGCGATCGAGCTTTTTGAAGAAGCGACCCCGCTCGACGAAAAGGACGAACTGCCGACCTACTGGGGGCAACTCGTCTCCGACACCGCTTCGGAAGGCATGCAGAGCGATTCCGAAGAGATTGAGTTCGTGTTCCAGGCGCCGCGACCAAGAGCCGAGCGATTTGCACGGATTGAATCTCCGAGGCGTTCGCGTCGCGAGCGAACCGATCCCCGATCTCGCTGGCCGCTGGCGGGGGCATTTCTAATCGGCATTGTCTTTTGTCTCACCACGCTGGAGTGGATGGTGAATTCGTCAGGTTCGCAAGACCGCCCTCCCACGAGCCCGGCCTTCCAGGCGACCGATGCCATGTGGAGTTCGCCGCCGAGCGCGGCACAATTCCCCGCGACTGCCGCCCTGCTCATCTGCCCTCGAGTAGAACACCGAAGCCCGGACAACAACGTACGATCCGAACAGGCGATTTCGCCGGAAGCAACGCCTGCCCCATCCACCAACTCCCAGGCTGCCGTATGCTGTACGGAGTGTCACACGGCAGGCGGCGCAACAAAACTCACCGGAAAATCCACGGCCCAGGTGGTACTCGCCTGCCAGGGATGTCACAACGAGTAAGTGATCTTCATCATTCGCGCGCTGCCAGATCGCGACGTATCTCGCAAGCGACCCCAGGGTTGACCATCGCGGCGGTGGCCAAGTGAACGCCTGCCGCACCGGCGTCCAAGTATTGCCGCACGTGCTCCGCGCTCGACGCCCCACCAACGCCGATCAACTCGATTCCCAAACCCAATCGATCGGCCGTGCGGCGGAACAGGGCTGTTTGCCGGAGCGACGCCGCTCGGGTGGCCGCGCCGCAGATACCCCGTTGAGCACCATCGAACAGCAACTTGCCATCTCGATCGGCAACCGTCGTGGCAACGCTGTTGGTCATCGCCAGCGCCGTGGCCACGGGTGACACCGACTGTAGCAAAACCTCGACGTCCTCGTCGTTGTCGATGTGCCCGATCTTGATCACCAGCGGGACACGGCCGATTGCGTCGCGAACCTTCGTCGCCACCAGTGCTGCTTGCTCGGGCTGTTGATAAAGCTGGCCATCGCAGGTCGATACATTGGGACACGAAAAGTTGATCTCGACCACATCGGCACCACTGTCGACAGCCCAACGGGCACACCGCGCGTAGTCGTCGGCCAATTGCTCGCTTGACCACCCTTCTTGCACAGTGCCAACGACAGAGACCGAGAGCACCTTGCCCGGCGGTAGTTTCTCTTTCGTTTGCTCGATATCAGCCATCCATGTCGCTGGTCGCTTGGAGGGCATCCCGAACGAGACGGCCCAACTCCCCTGCATGGCGTCTGCCGCAGGCAGTACCTGTTCGTCCCCGGAAAGATCGCCACACGCAACCGGCTGCAAGTTGGGCATCGCGTAGCACGCCCGCTCGATACCGCGAACGGTCTTGTAAGTCAGCACATCGAAACCGAGACCAGCGTAATACAACAGCCACCGGCCATTGAGCAGCGGGCCCGAGGGAACCCCCAACGGTGAACCGACCGGCAAACCGCAGAATCGCCACTCGCCAGAGAGCGGCGGCACGTCGATATCCACCGGCGCAGGGGGATGTTCGTAATTCCAGTCGTAGTCCCGAGCGTAGTCGTAACGGGGCAAAGGATCGCCAGTCTGCACGTTCAATTCAGCCTCCCGTGGATTGAGCCAACCTTCTCCGCCATTCAACCATCCCCGCCGCCACTTGGCCATGGCCCTGAATGTGGCTGGACAGCGCATCTGTGTATCACTATACTAATACACATGGCCGTCCCACCGACACCCTTCGACATCAACCCCAACTCGGGCGTGCCGATCTATCGGCAGCTCATCGATCAGGTGCATGCCCTGGTGGCCGGCGGGCGACTGTGTGAGGGCGACTTCTTGCCTAGCGTGCGCCGCGTTGCCCGGGCTGCGTCGGTCAATCCGATGACGGTCTCCAAGGCCTATGCCCAATTGGAATCCCAAGGAACCGTCCAACGGGTGCGAGGGCAGGGCATGCGTGTCACGGCGCCATCAAGCAGCGGCACGCTGCGACAGCGACAAAAACAACTGCGTGAATTACTCAAACCGGCTCTGCACCGGGCCCGGCAACTTGGCCTGAACAAGCGGCAAACGCGTGCCGTTATCGACCGTCTCCTTGAGGATCTCGAATGATGTCTGAATCGATCATGCGAATCGACAACTTGCACAAGAGCTTCGGCAAGAAGGAAGTGCTGCGTGGCGTGAATCTCGATCTCCCTACCGGCACGGTCTTGGGGCTGCTAGGGAAAAACGGCTCCGGAAAGACAACGCTCATCAAAACCGCTTTGGGCCTCTTGCGACCAAGCGGTGGAAGTGTCACGGTTTTCGGCGAAGGCGTGTGGAACCTGTCGGCCGACGCCAAGGCCCGGCTGGGCTATGTGCCGCAAGAGGTGGTCAGCTATCCCTGGATGCGGTTGCGACAAGTCATCGCTTACACGGCGGCCTTCTACCCAAGCTGGAATCACGAACTGGTCGCCGACATGTGTCGCCGCTGGCAGTTGCCTTTGGAAGATCGGGTCGGGCCTCTTTCGGTCGGACAGATTCAAACCCTAGGTATCGTCTTAGCCATGGGGCACGAACCGGAACTGCTGGTGCTAGACGAACCAGTAGCGAGCCTCGACCCATCGGCAAGACGAGAGTTCTTGCGCGCGTTGTTGCAGACGCTCGAGCGCCCGGGCCGCACCGTCTTGTTCAGCACGCACATTACCAGCGATCTCGAACGGATCGCCAATCGGGTGGCCATTCTGCGCGAGGGGCGGCTTGTGTTTCACGGCGAGCTGGACGAACTCAAAGACGGAGTCAAGCGTTTGCAAATCGAGTCCCGGCACAAGCTCCCCAGCAGTTTCGCGGTGCCAGGGGCATTGCGATGCAACGTCGAGGGCTCCAACGCCACGGTGAGCGTTAGCAATTTCGACGAGCAACTGCTCGACAATGTTCGCAAAACCTGGGACGCCGACGTTTCGGTCGTCGACCTCAACCTAGAAGAAATCTTCGTGGAGATGCACGATGTGGCAACAGATTAAACAGGTCGGCATGACGTATGTCACGCGACGCTGGCCGATGGTGGGATTGTTGATCGGCGTGCCGTTTCTCGTCGGGCCAAAGATAGTCCTTGCACTAACCCGTGACAGGGCCCCGCAAGAACATGAACCGATGGCCATCTTGGTGGTCGGTATGGTGGTCGGCGCGGTCGGGCTTTGGCTGGGAACGATGGCCAAGTGGCAGTTTGCCCATCCCCGTGCCCGGCTTACGCCCGGTTTCGCGGGCCCACACCTCGGGACGTTTGCCATGTTGATGATTGCCGGCGTGGGTGGGTTCCCGCTGTTGTTCGCTTGGGTAAGCCATTTCGACATTCTCGGTTTGACAACACTCGCTGCCGTGTTGGCCTGTTGTCAGATATGGTCTTTTCACCGCAACAGCGCGTTAATCTCGCTGCTAGTGATGGTTCTGTGGTTCGGCTCGATAAACTCGCCGGGTATCCGGTATTGGTCCGGTGGGGAGATGCAACAGACTCTTGTTCACGCAGGGCTGTTAACCGCCGCCTGGGGTGGATTACTGTATTGGCTATGGCGGTTGCCGCAACTGCACGAAGAAATGCCAGAGTATCAACCCCTAGTGTTGGAAGTAGCGACGGGTTCTTCGCGGCAACTGCGGAGCCAGCAGGGACGGCTTCAGGCTGAACAGATTACCCGCGTCCCGCTACTGGCTTACTTTACAGACCGTTGGCATGATCGCATCGATGACTATCCTCGCTCGCCGCGCCGCCGCGTGGCGTGGCTCTTGCGTTATGGATTCGGAGGCATGCCGATCAGCCTGCGGGCAGCGGGACTTGTGGCGATGACCCTGCTCGTATGCCTTTCCTACATCGCATCCAATCTGATCCAGCCGCACAACCCTTCTCCTATGATGGATCGTATTGTCGTTTGGGTTCAGGTGTTGCTGGCGTGCTGTATGCCAACATTTTTTATTATGGGCGCGATGGCCAATCGTCGGCCACAACTCGGCGGCGAGTTGTTGCGACCACTGTCAAGAGTGCAATTGATTGAAGGGCTGTTTGGTGCGCTAGCGATGGACCTTGCCATGCTGTGGTTTAGCAACCACATGGCAATCATGGGGATCGTCTATATCGTTTTTCCGAACCTCTTCGAGCCCCAAATCGTCGCGATGGTTCTCGTCCTTTCGATCGCGCTTCAGCCGGTGTTGTTCTTTTTCACTTTGGCGATATACACACGCTTGGGCTTCTTGAGAATGGCGATTGGATGCGCGTGTGTGATTATGGTAGTCGTCGCGACCTTTTCATTCTGGTGGATCACCCGCACCGACTGGGGCGACGGTGTGTTTGTGCTGGGAGCCTTGCTGATGGCACTCTCCGGCGTGGCGATGCTCGCTCGTGTACGCCGGCAATGGCTGAACTTGGAGTTTGGCTGAGCGCCAATTGGTAGGTCAGGGCTCGCCCTGACATGGTCCTGGATGGTGTCGTCAAACAACCCCTGTGTTTTGTCAGGGCGAGCCCTGACCTACGGATCGAGGGTCACCATCTGAGTGCCAGAAGGCGCGTCTTGTTGAATTACGTTGTCATGAGGAATTGTGTTTCCTCGTGCCTTTGGACGTGCCGTGAAGCATCTTGTCGCTGCGCGACCCAGCCGAGCGGCTGGGCCACCCGTCAGAAGGCGAGCGGCGAATGAGAATATACCAACCCGACGCGTGAGCGAGGGACCAACCGGTAATACACTGCGTTCCCTCGCTTACGCGTCGGGTTGTGATTGGTACGTTCTTATCTGCCGCACTCACTATCGCCATACTCGGCGGGGGGGTGCCGGGCCTCAAGAAAGTCATTTACACGCGGCCTTTGGCAGATCACACTGTTTACTCCTGCCAATTATGCCCCCGCGCTTCGGACGTCGGCGCAATCCATCGTCCCGCAAGCCTTCACGCCCCCTGGAGAATGGACTGATGATGAAGCCGACCTTGGCCTTCCTGGTAATTACCCTGGCGTTTCTGACCCCAGGCTGTTCGCCGGAGGTGGCTGACACAACCGGTGACAATTCAGCCGCGGCCGAAGACGTCTCGAATGAAGATGTTGCGAATTCGGCAGACTCGGAGGATGGCGTCGACGAAGGTTGGATTACGCTGTTCGATGGCGAGTCGTTGGACGGATGGAAGGTGAACGAGAATCCCGAGAACTGGACGGTTGAAGATGGCATGATCGTCGGACGCGGAGAGCGGAGCCATCTGTTCTACATCGATCGCGAATTCACCGACGTCGAGTTCAAGGCAGAAATCTGGCTCCGCAAGGGGAGCAACAGCGGCATGTACTTCCGGACCGAATTCGGCCCCGCATGGCCCAAGGGGTACGAAGCCCAAGTGAACAACAGCCACGGCGACCCCGTGCGGACCGGCAGCCTATACAACATGGTCAAGGTCACCGAACAGTTGATCGACGATGCCACGTGGTGGGAGCAAACCGTCATCTGCAAAGGCAACCACATCGTCATCAAGGTGAACGGTGAGGTGGTGGTCGACTTTGTTGATGAGAACAACACCTACCAAAAAGGACATCTGGCCCTGCAACAACACGACCCTGGCAGCGAGGTTCATTATCGCAACCTCATGGCCCGACCGCTGGACTGAGGGCCGCTGGTCCGCGTAGCTGTCTGCCCAAATCAGCACAGAAATCAGCTTTTTGTTGGCGACATGACCCGGGGGCTGAGATAATGGCGAGGCACGGTTCACGTCGCCGTGGATGCACCATCCAAGCAACGCCTGAACCAACTAGAACCTATGAGACTTGCACCACGTAGATCGCTTCCGGAGTTTGCTTCCATGCACCTGATTCGCACCGGTTTGTTTGCCCTTCTGATCGCGGCAACCATTTCTCCCCTTGCCGTTGGTCAAAGCAGCGTGAGGGACCAACTCTATGGCACGGGCGTTCATGCTTACTTCTCGGGCCGCTACTTCGATGCCGACTCGTATTTGACCGGTGCCCTCGACACGGGAAGCCGTGACCCTCGGGTGTACTATTTCCGAGGCCTGACGCGCAAGTCGCTCGGAATGCTCGACGCCGCGGTCGATGACTTCGAGATGGGGGCAAAGCTGGAAGCGACCGACTCGGCGCGGTTCTATCACGTCAGCCGGGCGCTGCAACGCGTGCAAGGTTCGTCGCGGCTCGAGGTCGAGCGATACCGAACACAGGGTCGGCAACTCGCCCTACAACGACGTACACAGATGCGTCGGGAACGTTACGAAGAAATCCGCGATGCCGAACCGGACGTGTTGATGAAGCCCGCGGGCGCCGCTCCAGTAGCTCCACCGCTTCCTGCCGAAGCCACCGAGGAGATGCCGACGGAAGAAGATCCGCTTGCCAGTCCAACAGAGCCCCCGGTACCTACCGAACCTGCAGAAGAGATGCCTGCAGATATTCCTGACGACCCGTTTGGCGAACCGGAGGATGTCCCAACCGACGATGTACCCGCGGAAGAGATGCCGGCGGATGAGTCGGAACCGTTTAGTGATCCCATCGACGCACCCACGGATGAAGCACCCGCCGAGGAAATGCCAGCGGATGAAACTGAACCATTCGAAGATCAACCCGATGATCAAGAGCAAGACATTCAACCGGACGAATATGAACAAATGCCGGCGGATGAGCCAGACCCATTTGCCGATCCCGTCGACGCACCCTAGGATGACGCACCCTCGGATGACGCACCCGCGGATGACGCGCCCGCCGAAGAAATGCCAGCGGAGGAAACTGATCCTTTCAGTGATCCCGTCGATGTTCCCGAGGAAGAGATGCCGGCGGACGAATCGGACCCGTTCGCCGATCGAGTTGATATACCAGAGGATGCCACACCGGCAGAGGAGATGCCCGCCGATGAGGCGGATCAGATCGCAGCGGCAGATCCTTTCTCCGAGGCTCCCGACGTACCGCTGAATGACGCACCAGACGAAGAAATGCCGGCAGAAGATTCCGATCCGTTTGCCGATCCCGTGGATGCCCCCGGGGATGACGCTCCGGCAGAAGAAATGCCGGCGGAGGAATCCGACCCATTCGCCGATCCCGTGGATATCCCCGAGGATGACGCACCGGCGGAAGAAATGCCGGCGGATGAGGCGGATCCGTTCTCGGACGAGCCGTCGTTCGACGAGCCAGAGGATGACATGCCCGCGGATGAACCGGCGGACGACGCGCCAGCCGATGAGCCGGCGGAAGATGAAGATGCACCGGACGACGAACCGGCGGCAGATGAAGATGCACCGGAAGACGAACCAGTTGCAGACGAAGATGCACCGAGTGACGAGCCGGAGGATTCCCCTGAAGAAGATGGACCTTCCGACGACAAAGCACCTTCCGATGACGAATCTTGATCCCCGCGACCGTCGCAGGCACTCGCAGGGATCGTCTAGCGACCTCGGATTGCGAGATTCATGGCTCGCATCTACACTGCGATCCACATTGTCGACACCGTGGCACGATGACGCAGTCGTGTGGTAATCGTGTCGTTCATCTCGATTCGAGGAGCTGTTGAATCCGTTGATCGTCTGGGAGACGCTCATCATCGCAGCGCTGATCTTGGCCAACGGCTTTTTTGCCGCGGCCGAGATGGCCATTATCGTGGCGCGTCGCGGACGCCTGAAACAGCGTGCCGACGCGGGCGATTACGCGTCTCAAGTTGCGCTGCGATTGGCACAAGACTCGAACCGCTTTCTGCCTACGGTTCAGATTGGCACGACTCTGGTCGCGACGATCGCCGCGGCATTCGGCGGTGCCCGCATCGCCATGCATCTCTCTGATGCCTTGCAAGACGCGCGATGGGCGTGGGTTGTAACGCATCGCGACACCATCGCGCTGACATTGGTCATCGTGACGATTTCGTTTTTCTCCGTGCTCATAGGCGAGCTTGTCCCCAAACGTTTGGCGCTGAAGTATGCGGCTGGCATTGCCCGAGGTGTGGCGGTGCCGCTGGATTTCCTATCGCGGCTTGCCTACCCCATTGTGTGGATCATGGGCGTAAGCACGAATCTGGTGCTACGTCTCGTGGGAGTCGGTACACAGGTTTCGTCAGACTTGCATCTGGAAGATATCGAACGTGCAATTCGTGCAGGCAAGGACGAGGGGCTGATTGATGTGGCCGAACAGCGGCTTGCCTTGGAGGCGCTTCGTTTCGGCGACCGCATTGTCCGCGACATCATGCAGCCACGGCTTGAAATCGACGCGTTGGATGTGGACACGCCGCCCGAAGAAATCCCCGGGGCGGCAGCATTGGCAGGTTACTCGCGGCTGCCAGTCTACGAGGGAACGCTGGACCAGATCATCGGCTACGTCCACATCAAGGATGTGCTGCACCATGTTTACCTTCGCGTGCCGATCGATCTGCGTCGCGCGGCAAGACCGGTGTTGCACATTCCGGAGACCCTGCCCCTGGATCGATTACTGCCGCAGTTTCAAGAATGCCAGACCCACTTGGCAATCGTGCTCGATGAATTCGGCGGCACTGAAGGGCTGGTCACCATGGAAGACATGCTCGAGGAATTGGTCGGAGAGATTCGCGACGAATACCGCCGAAGTGATGAACTCCAGATCGTTCCCCAGGGCGATCTCCGTTGGCTGGTCGCCGGGTCGGTGAAGATCGACGATCTTCTGGAAGCGCTGGCCATCAAAGATCCGGCCGCATCGCAACCGCGGTCGTTTTCCACAGCCGCGGGACTGGTCCACAGCGAGTTGCGGCGCATTCCCCACGTCGGCGATCAACTAACGTGGTACGGTCTTCAGTTGGAGATCGTCGAGATGGAAGGCCCTCGGATCATTCGGCTGTTGGTCTCGCTGCCCGCCCGCGACGAATCGTAACCCAATCGCGACCCTCGCAGGCGAATTACGATACGTCTACCTTGATCTTGGTCGACTTCGACGGTTCGCGTTTCTGCATGCGAACCGTCAGCACACCGTGTTGATAGTCGGCCGTCACTTGGTCGGGATCAATGGCGACGGGCAACTGGATCGCCCGGCGAAAGCTGCCCGATCGACTTTCGGTATGGCAATAGTGGTTCTCGGAGCGATCCTCCGAAGCTTCAGGTTTTTCACCAGAGATCGTAATCATCTCGCCCGTCACGGTAACATCGACGTCATCAGGATTCATTCCCGGAATCTCAGCGCGGACGGTGACCGCCTGCTCTGATTCCGCGATATCAACAACCGGGAAGGCAGCGCCAAGCGAACCGATCGCCCGCTGCCACGGATCGTGTACGAACGACTCGAACAACCGATCCAACTCGCGGCCGAATTCCGTCATCGGCGTTGCCTCGCCCGTAAGCGGCTCGTGCGACTTCTGTCTCCAGGGAATCATTGTCATGTTGCCACGCTCCTTTCTCAAATCTTGTCAAACATCACCGTGTGCCGCACCGCCCTGTTTGGACGGCACGACGAAAACCCCCTCATCGGAACTCCTGCCTGTGTGCCACCCACGCGATCATTTGGCAGCGTCCTCGCGAGAATTCAAACGCCTTGCACTTTGATCCGCCTCGGCATGGTCGATGCGGCCTTTGGCAGTCGAAGTTGCAGCACACCGTTTTCGTACTGTGCCGTAATCTTCGACGCGTCGATATCTTCGCTCACGCGAAAGGTGCGATAGAAATCGCCGATGCCATACTCCTGAGCCAGATAGATCGTGTTCTCCGACTGACGTGGAGGGGTTCGCCCATGAATCGTCAGCTCACCATCTTCAAAGCGAACTTCGATCTCATCAATTTTCAGCCCTGGCATATCGGCCACTAACAGCAACTCACCTTCCCGATCAAGAATGTCGACATGAGGGCGATAGGCCCTTCCACTTCGAGTTCGTTCGGTCCCCGACGCATCGTCTTGGGGAACTTTCACTTGGGTTGTTTCCGTGGTCATTGTTCTTGCTCCTTGTCTTGTCTGGCCAGACTCTCGTGCATCGAGGTCTTGTTCAGACAGAAGAAACGTTGATCTTTCGTGGTTTCACGGACTCCGACTTTGGCAAACGGATGGTCAGCACGCCGTCGTTCATGGTGGCGGTGACCGCATCGGCATCGACATCTACCGGCAGCCGAACCGTCCGTCGGAACGATCCGACAGGGCGTTCCTGTCGATGGAACGAGACGTCTTCGTCCACGGTTGCCTTTCGCTGGCCTCCGAGAGTCAGCTCGTTGCCGAACACCGAGATGTCGATCGAGTCGGGATCCACCCCGGGTAGTTCGGCTTCGGCATGAATCGCATCGGCATCTTCCCACAGATTCAACGGCGGGAATGGCTTCTGCGATGTCCAAGGGACCGCGCTCATGGGAGTAACCTGTCCCGTGACACTACCAAGCAATCGATCCATTTCCGTGCGAAGCTGATCCAAAGGCAACGGCAGAGCATTCAATCGTCGTAACAACATGGTTCGACCTCCTTCTCCAACAACGGTGGTGCCGGGCCATGCTGACATGGTCTTGACGAGGTATCAGCACTTGCATGCGCAACCAATCAAGTCACGAAAGCACACCAGCCCGACCGATCATGACACACCTCGGCGGCAATTCATGTCCGCTGCGGGGTGCCACTTAGACGGCCATGATAGAGGGCAAAGGTCGTGCCAATCGCCGTATCGCCCGTGGTCTCTTCGAGTTTCGACGAACCCGGGAGTGGAAGGGCATTGCCACCAGCCAGCCTCTCCCCTTCACCTGCCAGATTGGCAGTGTCGGCCGGTTGCCTTAATCATCACCGACGGGGTTTGGATTGAGTGCAAGGATCTCGTCGCCACGCCTCTTTGCGAATCGTCGGTAACACTCCCTCGAATTGATGCGCTAGGCGTGTGTATGGAAGGCAGCACGACCGACGCGAGGGACACACCCGGGCATTGCTTAAGTGCTCTATCCCGAGGGCGAAATGCGAGCTGCTGATTCGTTTGAATTGATGTATTTAATTGCTCAAGACCGCCCAAGGCACCGCTTTCAACGGAGTTGTGGCGAAATCGGGGCACAAGTATACTGTTTGGATTGTACTCGGCGACGAAACGCCGATCTCGTGAGTTCGTCACCGGGCTGTCACTATGCGGTTTTTGCTGGTCGATCGTATCATCGAATTAGAGCCGGGAACCCGGATTAAAGCCGTCAAGAACGTCTCGCTGGCCGAGGAATACCTTGCGGACCATTTTCCAGGCTTTCCTGTCTTGCCTGGCGTAATGATGCTCGAGGCGATGACCCAAGCCGCGGCTTGGTTGATTCGCCATGACGAGGACTTTGCCCACAGCATCGTGGTGCTGAAAGAGGCGAGAAACGTCAAGTACGGCAATTTCGTGGAGCCTGGCCAAACGTTGGTCGTGACAGCAAACATTATCAAGCAAGACGATAGCGAGACGACGCTCAAGGCCGAAGGAGCAGTCGGCGACAAGAAACACGTTTCCGCAAGGCTCGTACTCAAACGTTACAACTTGGCCGACGACGACCCTGAAAAAGAAATAGCCGATACCGTCGTGCGGCGAGAGATGCGGGAGATATTCGCCCAGCTTTACCAACAACCAAGCGAATCCGCACCCCAAGGCACAACCTGAACAGTCCCGCCATGGTCTGTTCTCCATGATAAGACCAAGACAGGGACGTCGTACGAACACAAATTTCAGTGAAGTGCATGATCGCCCCTTGGCGACCATTCACTTCGTCACACGCTCCCGCATCCGTTGATCGTTAGAACCATGTCCAATCGACTCACAGGCCGAACCGCGATCGTTACTGGTGGTAGCCGTGGAATCGGTCGGGCATGCGTTTTGGCACTCGCCGCCGAAGGAGCGGATGTCGTCTTCCTCTACCAAAACAGCCAACAGGCGGCCGACGAACTGGTGGCCGAAGCCAAGGAGGCCGGACAACAAATTCGGTCCCTTCAGGCCGATGTACGCGATGGCGAACGTGCCCGCGAGATCGTTGAACAATTGGATGATGAGTGGGGGCACATTGATATCTTGGTCAACTCCGCGGGGATCGTTCGCGACGGATTATTCGCGACCATGGAACCGAGCGATTGGGATGACGTCATCGGAACCAACCTCAGCGGCACGTTTCATTACTGCCATGCCGTGACCCGGCCCATGATGTCGAAGCGGCGCGGCAGCATCATCAACATCTCCAGTGTTTCAGCCGAGTTTGGGAATCGCGGACAAGTCAACTACGCAGCCAGCAAGGGTGGCATCGACGGGATGACACGGTGTTTGGCCGCTGAACTCGCTTCGCGAAAGGTTCGTGTGAATGCCGTCGCGCCGGGCATGATTGCCACCGACATGAGCGAGGCGGTTCGCAATCTCGCTCCCGATCGAATCAAACAAGCGATCCCCATGCGTCGCGTTGGCAAGGCCGAGGAAATTGCTTCCGTCGTCACCTTTCTGGCAAGCGACGATGCAAGTTACTTAACCGGACAGGTGATTCGCGTGGATGGAGGAATGAGCCTCTGCGGGGCATGAAGCATACGCCAACGTGACTCGGCGTCTGTATGCAGCGCCACCGCAACGCAAACAAAACCACAGAGAAACAGTTTCGCAGTATCCAACTACAATCCTGGTCATTTCGTCATCGGGCAAATGAGCCCCATGATGGATTCGACCGCATCGATTCAAACGGGAGACCAACAACGATGCCTACGACAGAACAGATTTACGATCAAGTGAAAGACGCCATGATCGAGGCCCTGGGGGTCGACGACGACGAAGTAACTCCAGAAGCGACGCTTGTTAGCGATCTTGGCGCGGAGTCGATCGATTTTCTCGACATCGTTTTCCGGCTTGAGAAATCATTCGATATCAAGATTCCCCGGGGCGAACTATTTCCGGAAAACATCTTGACCGATCCTCAGTACATCGAAGACGGTAAGTTCACCGAAGCCGGCCTCAGCGAATTGCGTGAGCGAATGCCGTTCGCCAATCTCGATGAGTTCGCGAAAGATCCCCGCCGCGAAGCGTTCCAAGATCTATTCACCGTTGAAACCATCTGCAACTACATTGCCACGAAGGTCGGGACGTAAGAGCCTGTGGATCAGGCTGTGAATTCATTACAACATCGCACCTCAGGCACCGCCTGACTTACTTGGCTGCTTGCATCATGCGCTGGATCTGGATCGATAAATTCATCGAGTTTGAAAGCGGTCGTCGTGCCAAGGCAATTAAGAACCTTACCTTGGCCGAAGAACATCTTCACGACCACTTCCCGGGCTATCCAACGATGCCCAACTCGCTGATTGTCGAAGGGCTAGCGCAAACCGGCGGCATTCTCGTAGGCGAAAAGAGCGGTTTTGAAGAGAAGGTCATCCTTGCCAAGATTGCGAAAGCCCTGTTTCACTTCGCCGCTGTTCCTGGCGACACGCTGACGTACACCGCAATCATTGAGTCCTTTCAGGAGGGGGGCGCGGTAGTGTCGGGCACTGCCCATGTGGGTGACCGCTTGCAGGGCGAAGTCGAGATGTTCTTTGCGTATCTCGCCGAGGATCAGCACATAAAGAATCTCTTTGAGCCCAAGAACTTTGTCTTCACCATGAAGCTACTCGGCGTATTCGACGTTGGAACCGCCAGCGGCGATGGCGTCGAAGCGCCGCCCGCTTGGACCAAACTCAAGTCGCTTGCCGATTCCGAAGATGAATAAGCGTTTCCCCAGCGTTTTTCAAACAACGAACCGTGAGTAGATACGATGAGAAGACGTGTTGTCGTGACAGGTGTCGGTTGTGTGACCCCGTTGGGCACCGAAGTGGAAGAGGTCTGGAAACGACTGCTCAACAGCGAGTCGGGCATTGGTCTTATCACGCGCTTTGATGCCAGTAGTTTCCCGACGAAGATTTCTGCCGAAGTCCGTGACTGGGACGTTTCGGACGTGGGAGAAGACCCGCGGCGATGGAAACACCACGGGCGCCACACACTGTTTGCCATCGGTGCCGGCAAGAAAGCGATCACCGATTCCGGGCTGTTTGACACGGCGATTGACCCCACGCGGTTCGGCGTGTATCTCGGCAGCGGCGAAGGCGAACAAGACTTTAACCGCTTTGCGAACATGATGGTCAGTGCGTTGGAAGGCGAGCATCTCGACATCGCCAAGTTCACCAAGACCGGCCTCGAAACGCTCAATCCCATTTCCGAACTGGAACAGGAACCGAGCATGCCGGCCGCGCATTTGGCCAGCCTGTTCAATGCCCAAGGCCCCAATGCAAACTGTTTGACGGCGTGCGCCGCCAGCAGCCAGGCAATTGGGGAAGCGGTCGAAATGATTCGCCGCGACGACACTGATGTGATGCTCTCCGGTGGCACGCATAGCATGATCCATCCATTCGGAGTTACCGGATTCAATTTGCTTACCGCACTAAGCACCCGCAACGACGAGCCAACCAGGGCATCGCGCCCCTTCGATCGCGACCGCGATGGATTCGTTCTTGGCGAAGGGGCTGGCATGGTGGTGCTCGAAGAACTCGAACGTGCCAAGGCACGTGGCGCGAAGATATACGGCGAGATTGTCGGCTATGGATCGACTGCCGACGCGTTTCGCATCACCGATACCCACCCCGAGGGACGCGGAGCCATCACCTGCATGAACATGGCGCTAACCGATGCGGGACTCGACCACGATAAAATCGACTATATCAACGCCCATGGGACAAGCACCTCGGTGAACGACAAAGTCGAGTCGCTGGCAATTCGCAAAACCTTTGGTGATCGGGCTTACAAAATACCGGTCTCCAGCACGAAGAGCATGACCGGGCACCTGATCGCTGCCGCGGGCGCCACGGAGTTGATTTGGTGCCTGATGGCCATTCGCGACAACGTGGTACCGCCAACCACCAACTATGAAACGCCCGATCCAGATTGCGATCTGGACTATGTGCCGAACGTAGCCCGCGCGACCCCCTGTCGCTACACCCTGAGCAACAGCTTCGGGTTCGGTGGCCAAAACATCGCCCTGATCGCCAGCCAGTTTGACGATTAGCCGTGAGTCTTCTACCTGTTTCGGCCAGGCAATATCGCGCGTTCAAGATGCCTGAATCAACTGCGGTCCAAGCTGGATATTGTTCCGCGCAATCGTATCAGGCAAGTACGGGGCTCTACTCGATGCTTCATCGTTAAGCAGTTGCTGTAGACCATTCCGCATGGAGAACAGGGCGAACTTCTAACGCGCTATGTGTGATCGCGCGATAAGAAATTCTTTTCGGCGGCAACTCCTTGCGCGCCTGCAAGTTGCGTTGCTAATCTTGGCGATGTCTGAAAATTTCGCTCAAGTTTTTTTGACTTCGCTCCACAGCCGTGTATATCCAACTAGCAACGCGATTGATTGGAGAACCGATCGCGTCGCGAAAACTTTTCGATGTCACTCGTAGGGCGGTCGGCAGCGAGTCAGCATG
>CAZNXE010000011.1:41839-44034 GCA_964576465.1 uncultured Planctomycetaceae bacterium | reverse complement strand
GCTCTTCCGATCTCGGCTTGGCCAGGGAGGGCCGAGCTGGAGCATCACGGTTCCTCCCGCGGATAGCCACTTGCCGGAGTTCGCCGCCGAGAAGTCGCACTCGTTCCTGATTTGTCCTGCTGATGGCATGTGGCGTAAATTCCGGCACCCCTCGCGCGGCGCCGCATCATTCTTCTTCTCCGATTATCCCGGATGCGAGCGATTCATCCCCCGGGTCGTGTCAGATCGGGCAGCGCCAGATATAGTAGGATCTGTCCTGGCGATGGTCCTTCAGCTTTGGGGAGGATGGTAACCCCGAACTTTGCACGAGAAATGTGCCAGGGCGTAACCGGTTTGATGACCGGCGTGCCAAAGTGGTCTTGAGAAGAGGCCGACGTCCGCGGAGGATTCGATTGATCGTAGGGCCCGTGTTCAACCGCGAGGCATTGACTGGACCGCGCCAGCCGCGGTTCTATGTGACGCGTGCCGGTTACGTAGCAGCGATGCTCGCGCTGGTAATGACGGCTTGGATGGTGCTGGCAGGTACGCAAGTGGTGTACAATGTCGGCGACTTGGCCCGATTCGGCGCGACCATGTTTCAGATCCTCGCGCCGTTGCAGCTAGCGCTGGCCATTTTCTTTTCGGCCATGTGGTCGGCCAGCTCGGTGGCCATTGAGAAAGATCGCCGCACGTTGGTGCTGTTGCTGTTGACCGACTTATCAAGTGTCGAACTCGTCGTCGGAAAACTGCTGGCCAGTTTGCTACAAGTGGCCACATTACTGACGGCCGTGCTACCGTTGTTTGTGATTCTTCTGCTGTTGGGCGGCGTGTCCATCTCGCAGGTCATGCTGGTGTTCGCCGTCACGGCATTCAGCGCTTTGGCCGCAGGCAGCCTGGGGTCGACCATCGCGCTGTGGCGAGAGAAAACCTTTCAGTCGTTGGCCATGACGACGCTGGTGCTCGTGTTGTGGCTGATCGCTGCCGAAGGTGTTCGGCTAGCGGCTCCCGACGCCCAATGGGCCGGCATCGGCACCCGAGAATGGGTTATTGGCCTCAGTCCCTGGCAAGCGATTCTGGCAGCCGCGGGCCCGACGGACCTGACGTGGCAGGGCATGGCGCCGCTGCTTGGTTTCTTAGTCGCCGCCATGCTTGGAACCGTGGCATTAAACGCCGTCGCCGTGTTGCGGATCCGAGTTTGGAACCCTTCGCGCGAGGCTCGTCCTCGAACGGACGATGCAACCGAGGAAGTGAGCATCTTCAACGCCGAAGTCGATATTGCCCCCGTGGCGTCGTCCCCGGAACTCGCCCGGCCTCGTGAATCGGTGGAGACGATTTCCGCGATCTTGGCACATCGTCGTGCGGCTAAAGGAGGTCGTTCCCGCGAAGTCAACGTACCTTCGCACCGCGCGAGCCGTCGCGTATGGGATAACCCAATTCTGTGGCGCGAGATGCGAACTTGGGCCTATGGTCGCCGTGTGTTGATGATTCGCGTCGCCTATCTGCTGCTGGTGCTGTTTGCCTTCGGCCTATTGCAGGGCATGGAAACCACCAAGGAAAGCGTCAGCCTCGCACTGGTGCCGTTGTTCGTCGTGAGCTTGGTGCTAGTCAATGTGCAGTCGGTCACTTCATTGACGAACGAACGAGACGCCAAGGCGCTCGACTTGTTGCTGGTGACCGACCTGACGCCGAGTGAATTCGTCTTCGGGAAGCTGGGGGGTATCTTTTACAACGCCAAGGAGTTCGTTCTGCTACCCCTGGTGTTGTGCTTCTACTTGTGGACGGTCGACGTCTTGAGCCTGGAAAACCTGGCCTATGTGAGCGGGGGCTGGTTGGTGATGAACGCGTTCATCGCCATGTTGGGAGTCCATGCCGGGATACACTACGAAAATTCTCGCATGGCCATCGGCACGAGCATGGGCACCGTGTTCTTTCTGTTTGTGGGCATTGCGACCTGCATGCGATTGATGGTTGCTTTCAGTGGCTCCTTTCAGATGCAGTTGGCCCCGTTTAGCTTCTTCATGATCGGCGGTGGCGTGGGGTTGTATGTCGCGCTGGGGGCCCGAAATCCATCGACGGCGATTCTGTTGGCATCCATCATCTGCCCGGTCGCCACCTTCTATGCGATCACCAGTTTCATGTTAGATTTCACACTGGGTGTGTTTCTCGTGGTCGTCGGTACCTACGGGTTCACCACGGCCGCGTTGTTGATTCCGGCG
>CAZNXE010000011.1:29451-41829 GCA_964576465.1 uncultured Planctomycetaceae bacterium | reverse complement strand
ACGAGTTCGATGTGGCCACCGGGCGTACCCAGGCGGGCGAAGGGTGATCGATTTCACCGGCACACATGGATGGGGAGCAATTCGTGTCGCATATGCTTCAGTTCACCCCTGAGCTGATCACCATGGCCTGCTTGCTGTGCGTGTCGGCGTTTTGCTCGGCAAGCGAAGCGGCGCTGTTCTATCTTTCGCCCAAGGACCGACGTGAGTTTGCCCACGGAAATCCAGCCCAGCGGGCCGCCGCGCAATTGCTGGAAAAGCCCGACCGCTTGCTAACGACCGTGTTGTTCTTGAACTTGGTCGTGAACCTCACCTATTTCGCATTGGCTTCCATCGTCGGGATACGCCTCGGGCGGCTCAGCGATCAAACGGCGGTCGTTGTCTTTGGGCTGGGATCGTTGTTGGCGATGATCTTGCTCAGCGAAATGACCCCCAAAAGCTTGGCCGTGGCGCGGACGCGGCTGATGGCCAGCAGCGTGTCGCTGCCCATGTCGGCGCTGGTCCGTTTGCTGGGGCCGCTGTTGCCGCTGTTCGAAGCGGCAAGCCGACTCTCTCGCCGCGTGCTCTTCCCTCGACTCTCGGCCGAGCCCTACCTGGAAGTCATGGACTTGGAGCGTGCTGTCGGGGCATCGAGCGACGATGCGGCCTTGGTGGCTCATGAGCAGGCCACGCTTGAGAATATCGTCGCACTGTCGGCCGCGCGGGTCGACGAGTTGATGCGTCCGCGAACGCAATTCCGATCGTTTCGTCCTCCGGTCGCGCTGTCCGATCTGCGGGGCACGGTTCCGCGAAGTGGCTACGTTCTGATCACCGAAGCCGACGAAGACGAAATCGCGGCGGCCGTTCCGGTGGATAAAATTGCAGGCCTTCCACCGACGCATCTCGAACGTCACGCGGAGGAAGTAATCTATGTGCCCTGGTGCGCGACGGCTGCCTCGGCACTTGAAGCCTTGCATCGGCGCGGCCTGCGCGTTGCCGCGATCATGAACGAACTTGGTGAAACCATTGGCGTGGTCACCTGGGAGGATCTGCTTGAGACGATGTTCGCCGAAGGCGCGAGTCGCGCTGGCCGTGTCTTCGACGATCACCCGATTCGTCCGATTTCCGAGGATGTGTGGCATGTTCATGGCGTGACGAGTCTCCGCAGGCTGTGTCGCTACTTTGACATCCCACGTCCGGTGACCAGAAGCACGTCGGTATCGGGACTGGTTCACGACATGCTCAAGCGCCTACCTAAAGCTGGCGACACATGCACCTGGGACAGCTTTGAACTGAAGGTGCTCGATGCTCCACATCAGGGTCAGATGATCGTCGAAATGCGGCGAGTCTCTGGGAGGCAACCCAAGACATGATCTGGTTGTCGATCTTTTTGGCCCTGACGGGATTGATGCTTAGCGCGCTGTTTAGCGGTGCCGAGACGGGGTTCTATCGCCAATCGAAAATCCGCTTCATGCTCGATGCCCGTGGGGGCGACACGGTCGCTCGAGGGCTGATGTTTTTAATCAATCGCCCGGCGCTGTTCGTGGCCACCGCGCTAGTGGGAAACAACTTGGCGAACTATTCGGTATCCCTTGCCCTGGTGCTGGCCGGAGATGCGCTTTGGTCCGGGGGTTCGCTGCAACAACTTTTGGGGCCGCTGTTCATGTCGCCGATTCTGTTTGTCTACGGCGAACTGCTGCCCAAGCATGTGTTTTATCTTGCTCCCAACCTCATGCTCCGTCGGGTCGGGATCCCGCTGCTGGCGTTTGCCGTGGCGTTCACACCGGTCAGCGGATTGCTATGGGCCGCCAGTAAGCTACTCGAACGAGTCGCCGGTGCATCGCGGCAACGCATCGGTTCGACATTGGCCCGTCGCGAGTTGCAGCAGGTTCTTGAAGAGGGCCACGACGTGGGCGTGCTTCTTCCCGTGCAACGGCAATTTGTCCAAGGCCTCTTTGGCCTTGCAAACCACACGGTTGCGCGCTGTGTCAAGCCTGTGAGCCAGTTTCCAGGAATCACGCCGAACACTTCCAACGAGTCAGCCCTACGGCAAGGTTCCGGTCAGCACGTCCCGGTGCTGCTGGTCACGGAGTTAGAGCAGAAGCAGCAACTGATCGGTTACGTCCGTACGGTGGACGTTGCGCTGGGCAAAGACAACGAGCGGGTTACCGTGCGATCACTTCTCGAATTGCCCGAGAACGAATCGTTGATCGGAGCGTTGCGCCGGATGCAAACCGCGGGAGAAGACATCGCCGTGATCGTCGGCCCACGGCGACAGACGCGCGGCGTGGTGTTGATTGACGATCTGATTGATCGGATGATGCGCGGCGGCATTTAATCGTGTACAAAGCCGCTGTCAATCAGGAGGTCGTTCGTGGCGACTTTAGCGATGGTAGCCCAGCGACTGGATCACGGAGAGCATCTCTTCGAAGTCGATGAAGCGACGTCGATGACGGAGCTTGTAACCGTCGATCGCCCGGGCAAGTTCGCTGGCTTCCGGTGAAAGCTCTTCGTAGCCGTCGGCAAATTGGCGTCGCTCGATTGTTTGCGGTGCACCAGCATCGGGGGTACGTCGGTCGGTAAAGGTGTCGATCGCTGTTTCTGCCTGGGTCATGGCCTGATCCCCTCGTGCTGGTTACTGCTCGGCTGCCTGCGCCGCCAAACTCGAACATGACGCGTGATGCGTCAAGAAAACATAGGTCGCCGATGCGACCCTGGCAAACGAACACAACGGAAAGACGGGCTATGCGGCCACAAGCGGAATGCAGCCGCTCAACTGGCATAATCAATACACGTTGCCTTCCGGTTATGCGTGATGTCCGTGGCGAATCGATCGCCCAAGCCATCAGCGATGTTGGATCTGGCCGCCCGAGCGCATCGCGATTTCGGCTTGTTGTAAGATCGTGCGCGAGGCGGCGTGGCGTGGCTCGAGGGTCAACGCACGGGTCGCCGCTTCGTGGGCCTCGACAACGTGTCCCGACGCCATTTCAACCTGGGCCAAACGATACAACAGCTCGGGTGTCGCCGGGCCTTGCATGGTCGCCTGCCGCAAGCACACGGCCGCATCGTTGTATCGGGCAGTGGTCGAGTAGTTGGCTGCTAGCAGTTGCAGCAGGTGTTGTGGTTCGGTGCCTGGGGCGTATTGATCTTGGAGATGCCGGAGATTCGCCAGCGCACGATGCGGCTGCCCCATTCGCTCATAGAGTTGCGCGATAAGTACGAGGGTCTCTGCACCGTTCGGGTCATACTGCAATGCCCGTTGATAATCGGCCAGCGCTTCATTGAGCTGTCCTTGCTGTTGCGAGATGCGGCCCCGCAAGGTCCACGCCGGGGCGAGATGATGATCCAGATCAAGTGCCAGTTGCACCTGTTGTATCGCCCGATCGAGATCGCCGACGGTGAACCGCATGGAGGCTGCGTCGACCAACAGCGTCGGGTCGTCGCCCGAGAGCCGCAGTGCCTCGTCCATTTGAGCGAGGGCTTCCGTAGATTGCCCTCGTTGCCAAAGTGTCTTGGCATAGTTTCGTCGGGCTTCGGGGCAGATTGGACAGCGATCGACCGCTTCGGCCAATAGTTTCTCGGCAGATTCCCAATTGCCTCGCTCGATGGCATTCACCCCACGCTGCGATAGCTGCCGGGATTCGACCAACGACTTCGGGGCAGGACCGCCAAACCGCGGGCTCTGGCATCCCGTCGCGACGACGATCACCGTCAGCAGGAACATCGCGCCATGCCAGCACTTCCCCTTGCCGTCGTGCGGATTCCGATCGGTAGATAAGTAAGATCGCATCGGCACATCGATCGACCACCCGCGGCCATGCACGTTTGCAGCCACGGAGAATCAGTGAGACAGCGAAGATCGCGAGAAGACGATAGCAGCAAGAAATGGGGCGACAGACTAGCAAATTGCCCAACTAGCAACAATGTCGCTCCAGTGAAATTTGTAAGTCGCCAGCACGCCAAAGCAGGCCCTACGCCTCACACTGGCGTAATACTTTGAAGATAGAGCATAACGTCTACGTGGAGCACGCCCCGTCCACTGTTGGCCGTGGTATAGTTGAGCTAGGAGTTTTTCTATGTCGCAGCAGCATATCCAGACCGATCCGTCGACAGGCAAGCCGTGCATTGTCGGCACCGGCATCCGCGTGTGGGATGTTTATGTACTCCACGAGCGGCAAGGCAAGACGCCAGATGAGATCGTCGCGGCTTACCCACACCTCACGCTCGCTGATGTCCATGCAGCGCTGGCCTGGTATTGGGACAACAAGGACGAAATTGACCGACAGATGAAGGAGGCAAATGAGTTCGTCGAACAGCTCAAGGCTGCCAATGGCCCCGGTCCGCTCGCACGGAAACTAGCCGCCGGGGATTCGGGCCGTGATAAGGTTTCATCTTGACGAGAACGTTGACGTTGATGCGGTTATTTGCCTTATCAATCGGTTTTGGGCTCCGCGGCATCAACTTCCAAGCTGCTCAACAGCTTCTCGAAATCCACGAAGACGATCTTCGTGTCGCCAATCTCTACAACACCTCGAGGAGACCGCAGTCCGGCGGAAGCTGCTGGAAAGAACTTTTCCAGTACGGCCAGTTCAACGATTGGGACACCCTCGTGCGTCTCGATCAGAACAACGTGCCCCATTGCTTGTGGCAGAAATCGATCATATTGGGCATTAAAAGACTTTCGCACGTTAAGGCCCTGGCGTCGCGCCATTTCAGAAAGTGTCTGGTAGTACGGTGAATTTGCGATGACGAAGCACTGTCGTTCTAGTGATGTCGCGGTCGCTGGATCGATTGGCAGCAGGCTTTCGTCAAGTCTGGAAAAGTAGGATCTTGTTTGTTCTTTCCACCGTTCCCACTGAAGCGACATGATCATCTCTTTTGGGTCGTTTCCTTTGTGGTAGGCGAAACGATTGCCGGGAAGAATTCGCGACTTCGGAGAATAGTCGATGTAGATCAGCTTCGCACCGGGATCCAGCAGTACCCAATGGTCATCTACGTAGACCTCAAGAAAGACATGGCCCGACCACGATGTGAATGGCCGATCCTTCTTTAGATTCCAGATCCATGGAACGTCCATCGTCTTAACCCAAACAGTCGGGATGCCAGCGCTTTTGAGCAAGACTCCGCAGACAATGCCTTGATCGGCACATCCGCCATAGCAACCTTGCTGAACCACCTTGTCGTAATCTCGCCATTCGTAAGCCTGGTCAGCTTCGTAGTTGAGATTTGCATCCATCCAGTCCAAGACATTTCGAATCGTCTCGCGGTCGTTATCAGCCTTGAGCGCCAGAGCCTGCCTGGCAATATCGGCTTCATTTCCGAGTGTCGACGGAAACGCAAGATATTTTTCCGGTGTTGCGTAATCGATCGAATCAACGGTCGGCTCCGACGCTGGTGGAGTACCGGTGAGGATCGTGAGTAGAATGACGGATCGCCACATCGAGTTGTCTCCCTTTGGCTTGAGCACGTCGGACTTGTTTATGCACGACACGAAGCCAGATCTTGCGAGTTTCACCGCTGGAAGTGGCGCACACGCTCGTGCATCGAAGCACACGTTAAACACTCTGACCACGATCCACCACGCTTTTCTCAAGGAGTATTTCATGCCCAGCACAAACAGGATCATGTTTCATCGGGTTGCCGCAGCCGCGGCGCTTGCTTTCGCAATCATTTTGAACTCGTCTTCGCCCGTGCTAGCGCAACGTTCGTCGCCAGCGGACATCAAGGATGCGGTTTCTGTCTTGCTGGATATTCTCACCATGGAAGCGTCTCAAGAGCCTGAAAAGGAAGTGCTTCGTGCAACCGCCGCCGTGGCACTTGGAAAAATTCCCACGGCCGCTCCAGATCTGGTTCG
This sequence comes from uncultured Planctomycetaceae bacterium, assembly GCA_964576465.1. Classification (GTDB taxonomy): domain Bacteria; phylum Planctomycetota; class Planctomycetia; order Pirellulales; family JAEUIK01; genus CAZNXE01. Next base: position 35,999 of record CAZNXE010000011.1, on the reverse strand, counting down.
TGTCGTCAGGGACAAAATGCGGCATGACGCGGCTAGAAGATCTGCCATCGACGCGCTGAGAAGAATTGGCCCTGAGATTCCCGCATCCATCAGGCCGGCGGCTGTCCGCGCACTCATTGCTATCATGGCGGAGAAAAAAGACGACGACCTGTTCATGAACCTCGCGATCAAAGCGATGGGGAGAATCTGCTCGTGACGCCAGGTTCGGTTGTCGGGTCTGTTTCAAAGGTGCCACGTTTGGCTTGCCCAGCCGTGTTTTCCTCGCACTGCTGGGCAAGCCAGCAGTGGCACCCAGCGCATCAATTTCACGGCGGACCGTGAACTATGTCGAAGCCAACGCACGCTGGTGCCAGCAGTCGTATTGCCTGCACAACAATGTGACGCTGAAGCGTACGTTGCGTCCGATAATTTTCGTCAAAATCCCCCGCACATCGACCTTGTTGCGGCAATACGTCGTCCCTATACTCCCGCCGCCGTGCGCTGCGGTGGACATTCGTCCCTGTAGAACATCGCGCGGCTGCCGCCATTCATCGGGCAAGGAGGCTGACGTATGCTGGCGCGTGGAATGCTTGTCGCGCTTCTGATTGGGCTTGGAATCAATCAACCTGTCGCTGCGCAACAATCGCCACCTCGTGTGGCGTTGGACCCGCAATGGCGATCGCCACGAACTGCCGATACGCGTTCTGGCGCTGCGCCTCAGCCGGGGCCTCGGGAATCTGGGCCACCGCGCGCCACGCCGGCCAACCAGCAAGGCCAAGCCGCGCCGCTTCGTCCGTTGGCCGAGAAGCCACGGGCGGCGATCGCTCGGGTGACCAAGGGGCCGGGAACGTTGCCCAACGAAGACGGACAGGTATGGCGCGAGTACGACATTACGCCTTACACGTCTCGCGTAACCTCGACGGTGAAACCTGAGCAAGCCGTGGTCGATTGGGTGCTTCGCGAGACGGGCCATGAGGTGTGGCATGGAACGCCGCTGGGCATTCTCAGTGCCGACCGTCGCACGTTGCGCGTATATCACACTCCGGAGATACACGCGGTCGTGTCCGATTTGGTCGACCGATTTGTGAACAGCGAAGCCGAGAGCCACGCCTTCGGCATTCATGTGGTTACGATCGGCCACCCCAATTGGAGAGCCAAGGCGCATCGGATGCTGCATCCAATCGCCGTGAATCGCACGGAATTCAGGCGTGGATCATTGCCAAGGAAGACGCCGCGCTGCTGCTGGCCGATCTTTCCAAACGATCTGACTACCGCATGCACAGTTCGCCGCATCTGCTAATCACCAACGGACAATCGAACGTCGTTAGTGCCATTCAACCCCGGACCTACATTCGTGACGTGATCCCGCGTCCCGATGTCTGGCCGGGTTTCGAGATGGAGGTGGGCCAGTTGGACGAAGGGTTTTCGCTGGAGATGAGCCCGCTGCTTTCTGTCGACGGGAAGATGATCGATGTTGTGCTGAACTGTCATATCGACCAAGTCGAGAAACTGGTTCCCGTGATGATTGACGTTCCGACTCCGGTCGCACAGCGACAGCGAGCAAAAATCGAAGTGCCGCGGCTAACCCATGTTCGCCTGCGCGAGCAGTTCCGTTGGCCGGCCGACCATATGCTGCTGGTTGGGCTAGGCGTGGTGGCCACCCCGGTGCCGCAACAGCGCGACCTCATCCGCGGAGCACTACCGTTTCTCAACACACCGCCACGCGCCGACCTGTTGGTCTTCGTCGACGGCAAGGGTAAACAGAAAACCTCAGTTTCTGATACCACCCGCAGTGCCCAGAGGCGGCCGGGCAGGTACCAAGGGCGGTATTAGAAGATCCGGCGACTTCAGCGGATTTCGGTATCATTGACGCGCTCATTTCGCCGGCGGTCGCAGCGATATCTCGCCTCGGGCGGTTCGTTTCACCGAATAGCCTCCCAGTCGGCGTGGCTGACTCCAGAGGTTCTGCCTCGACGTTTCGGTGCTCGACGCATAAAATCCTGGACCGACGGGGTTCGTATCGTTACGGCTGCCGTCCCCTCTGGCGGCGATGTATGCTGCCAGACGGATTCTTGATGATTCTTGCGAGGGCTAGCGGATGAGCGTCCGCACCGAAAAAAAACGACGTGTCGCAATCACTGGCTTGGGGGTCGTGTGTCCGCTGGGGAACACGATTGACGAGCTGTGGCAGTCGTTGATCAATGGCCGTAGCGGTGTTGAGATCCTTCCCGATGGTGGTAAGGACATGCCCACCAGCATCGGCGCGCCGGCGCGAGAGTTCGCAGGCAAGATTGCCGACTTCGGCGATCTGGAGACCGCCCGCAAGAAGGCTATCCGCAAGGGGCTCAAGATCATGTGCCGCGAGACCCAAATGGGGGTCGCGGCCGCTCAGCGTGCTTTGGCCGATGCTGGGTTGTCGGAAAATTGCTACGACCCCGAGCAGTCGGGCATCGTGTTTGGTTCGGATTACATGCTCACCGAACCCAGCGATGTGATTGATGCGTTCCGCAACTGCGTTGCCGCCGACAATCGATTCGACTTTCAGAAGTGGGCCTCCGAGGGAATGGGTGAGATGACCCCGTTGTGGTTGTTGAGATATTTGCCCAACATGCCGGCCTGCCACATTGCGATCTACAACGACCTCCGCGGCCCCAATAATTCGCTCACACTGCGCGAAGCCTCGGCGAATCAGGCCATCGGAGAAGCGATGCGCAACATCGAGCGGGGTAGCGCCGAGATGATGGTTGCTGGGGCCACTGGCACGCGGCTTCATCTGGTGCGGTGGGTGCAAACGGCGCTGCAGGAAGAGTTGGCCGAAAGCGACGATCCGCAGTCGGCCAGTCGTCCCTTCGATCGCAATCGATCAGGAGCCGTGCTTGGCGAAGGTGCCGGAGTGCTCATCCTGGAAGAGCTTTCCAAGGCCAAGGCGCGGGGTGCGAAAATCTACGCGGAACTCATTGGGGCAGGGTCTTCCGTGGTGGCTGACAAACAAGGAGTCGCACACCGCGAACATGCCCTGGTCAACGCCATGCGAGCAGCCATGCGCGATGCGGGCACAGAGTTGAGCGACATCGGTCATATTCATGCCCATGGCCTGAGTTCGCGTAGTTGCGATGTGGATGAAGCCCGGGCGATCAAAGAGGTTTTTGGTCCGCCTGAGGATCAGCCGCCGGTGACTGCCGCAAAGTCGTACTTTGGCAATCTCGGTGCAGGCAGCGGTGCGGTGGAGCTGGCGACCAGTCTTCTCGCACTAGATCGCGGACAATGGATTCCTAGCCTGACCTACAAGGTGCCCGATCCGGAGTGTCCCGTCGCCATCGCGACGGATTCAGAGACGTCTCCAGGCCGGATCGCGTTGAATCTCAGTGTGACGCACCAAGGGCAAGCCAGCGCTGTCTTGGTGCGTACGCTGTAGCGGTTCGCGGTCGTTTCGGCATTCGCCGCGCGGCTTGACCCGCCTTTGGGGCGACGATAAAGTGGCCGGGCACCCTTGCTAAATGTAATGTCCGCAAAGGGTTCAGTCTATTTTCTTGGCTGCGTACGAACGCCGCGACCAGTGACGGCACCCTAGCTTTACAGCAGGCACAGCGATGGCGGATGTCGTCCTTCGGGGAGTATCGCGAGTCTTTCCTGATGGCACCGTCGCGGTCGCTGGCATCGATCTCTCGATTCCCGATGGCCAATTCATGGTGCTCGTCGGACCCAGTGGCTGCGGCAAGAGTACGACGCTCCGCATGATCGCCGGTCTCGATCAGGTCACAGGCGGCGAGATAAGCATCGGGTCTCGCGTCGTGAATCGTCTGCCGCCCAAAGACCGTGACATCGCCATGGTCTTTCAGAATTACGCGCTGTACCCACACATGACGGTACGGCAAAACCTCGCCTTCGCCTTGAAGCTGAGACAGGAAGGGCCGCTACGGCGGCTTGCGATGCGGATCATCTCGCCAGCAAAGGCGGCTCTTGCAGCGCAGCGGCGGAAGGATATCGATCATAAGGTTCGTGCAGTGGCCGAAAAACTGGGGATCCGGCATTTGCTCGAACGTCGTCCACGAGAACTATCGGGGGGTGAGCGGCAACGGGTGGCGCTTGGTCGCGCATTGGTGCGCGAGCCGGTGGTCTACTTATTCGACGAACCGCTCTCGAATCTCGATGCCCGATTGCGACTCGATATGCGTCGCGAGCTAAAGCAGTTGCACGCCGAAATGCGGTCGACCATGGTCTACGTAACGCACGATCAGGTTGAGGCGCTGACACTCGGAGACCGCATTGCCGTGATGCGAAACGGGGAGATTCAGCAGGTGGGCAGCCCGCGGGAAGTGTATGACCGCCCTCGAAACCGCTTCGTGGCAGGCTTTATCGGCACTCCGCCCATGAATTTTGTCGAGGCGCGCCTGCAAGGCAACGACGCGCACCCGACACTGGAGACCGCCTTTGGCCTAGTTGCTGTCGACAAATCGGTTACCAAGACGTTACAAAGGAGGGTTGGCCAGCAGGTCGTGATGGGCTTTCGACCAGAGGCTGTCCGCATGGCGGGAACTTCGGCAGGGGAAGCCACGCGCTTACCAGCAACGGTGACGCTTGTCGAGCCGCTGGGCGATACTACGATTGTACATGTGGAGCTTGCCGAGGGAGGTTCGGGTGAATCGACCACGGTGCTGTGTAAGGTTGACGCCGCGAGCCAACTAGCATGTGGCGAGAGCGTTGCAATAGAAATTGACTCCGGGCGTATTCATTTGTTCGACTCTGATACAGGGGAGAACTTGGTCTACGTCGGCGGTCGCCCGGTAGGAGATTAGGTTGGTCCGCGGCGCGGACCGGAAATCATTGCGGGAAGGTTTGTTGGCGGACGGTTGATCCAAGGGTAGCGGGAAACAAGCTCTGTGTTCCCCGGCTCGAAGATCACGAACCGCTTTTTTTGTTTCATTGAATGGACTTGCGAGAAAGCCGGCTTGGGAGGTCCTTGACACAGGGCGGATGAAATAAGAACGAGTTCGACGCTGCGCCACGGCCATCGTCGGACGGTAAAGATGGGTCTTGGCGTTGAAACATTGGATGCCACGCCCATCACAATTTGGACAATTCGAAATGCTCAGTTCCCCGTACAGCGGGGGAAAGTGAAAGTTGAATGAATCCCAGCGAACTGCTGCGAATCGTCGACACGATTCATCGGGACAAAAATATTCCCAAGGAGATCGTCTTTGAAGGGATCGAGGCCGCGCTTGTGTCGGCTGCCAAGCGGCACTATGGCGAGGAATCCGACATCACCGTTCAAATCAATCGAGAAGATGGTTCGATCTCCGCGACGCTCGACGGAGAGTCGCTCGATCCGGAAGAGACCGTTGGTCGTATCGGCGCTCAGACGGCCAAGCAGGTGATGATTCAGAAAATTCGCGAGGCCGAACGCGATGCCTTGTATGACGAGTACACCGAGCTTATTGGACAAATGGTGACCGGCGTTGTTCAGCGGTACTCGGGCGGAGCAGCCACCGTTGCTCTTTCAAACGTCGAGGCGCTGCTGCCCAGAAGCGAACAAATTCCCGGCGAGACGCATCACACGAACGAACGCGTGCGGACCACGGTCTGTGAAGTTCGCAAAGTTGGCACCCGCGTCAAAGTCATTCTCAGCCGCACCCGAGGCGACCTGGTCCGCTGCTTGTTCGAGCAGGAGATTCCAGAGATTGCCGAGGGAATCATCGAGATCAGAGGTATTGCCCGAGAGCCGAGCTATCGAACCAAGGTTGGTGTCACCAGCAGCGACGTCCGGGTGGACTGCATCGGCGCCTGTGTGGGGAATCGCGGGAACCGCATCAAGAATGTGGTTGATGAGTTGGCCGGCGAACGCATTGATATCGTCCGCTGGAGCGACGATATGCAGGAATTGATCCCCAACGCACTTCAGCCAGCCGAGGTAGAAGAGGTCATCTTGTGCCAGATGCTAGGTCGGGCGATCGTCTTGGTTCGTGAAGACCAACTATCTCTGGCAATTGGCCGTCGAGGCCAAAATGTTCGCCTCGCTAGCAAGCTCTGCATCTGGGACATCGAGATCATGACCCGCGAGGAACTCGATGAGCAGATCGATGTGGCGGTCGCCGGGTTTAGCTCGATAGAGGGGGTTGACGAAAACCTCAGTGAGAGACTGGTAGGCGAGGGCTATTTATCCTACGATGATCTGTCCGTCATCGAGCCCGATTCTCTGATTGAGATGGGTGGCCTGACGATGGAGCAGGTTGACAAAATTGTCGAGGAGTCGGAGGTTCGGGCCGCGGAAGCCGAAAAGGTGGCCACCGAACAACGGCGATTGCGTCGCGAGCAGGAGAGGGCTGCCGTAGCCGAGGCCGCCGCGGCGGAGAAGGCCGCTGCCGCCGAAGCCGCAAGAGTTGAGGCTGAGGGCGAATCGACGTCACCTGAAGCTGAAGCTGAAGTTGGCGATGAGTCGGCCGGCGATGAGTTGGCCGGCGACGTGGGGGATGAGGCCACGGAGCAGGAGTCTGGTGAATCCACCGCCGTGGCAGAGGATTCCACGACAGAAGATTCCACGACAGAAGATTCCACGACAGAAGATTCCACGA
>CAZNXE010000011.1:0-29351 GCA_964576465.1 uncultured Planctomycetaceae bacterium | reverse complement strand
CCACGACAGAAGATTCCACGACAGAAGATTCCACGACAGAAGATTCCACGACAGAGGCTGATTCGACGGATGGCTCCGCTGCTATCACGGCGGAAGACTCCGAAGAGCCCAGCCCCGGCGCGACGTCGTAAGGTACCATTTAGGTCACGGTGTGTGGCCATACTGAAGACTGGTGGATTGTCGATCGGCATGGGTGTCCGTGCCAGAGAGCCTCACCTTCGAGGGTCGATCGAGGAGACAACCCCATGATTTGAACCGTCTATTTGAGTCGCTCGTTTGAGGCCCTTGATAGGGAACCAGCGGGTCGGCAGGGAGTTAGCCACAGTTGTCTGTGCGCATTTACGCGTTAGCGAAAGAGCTGAAGATCGACAGCAAAGAGCTGGTCGAGATCTGTCCCAAGGCAGGCATCTCGGGCAAGGGCTCGGCACTGGCGAGCCTGGACGACGACGAAGTCGTAAAGATCAAAGCCTACGTCTCCGGTGGAGGCGCGAACGGGGCGGCAAAGCCCGCGAAACCGAGGCGCCCTGTTGCCCCGGCCAAGAAGCCGGTTTCGACCAATCCAGACGACACCGTACAGGGCGTCTTGCGGCGTGAAGATTACATCGCCCCCACTGGCGTGTCTGGCAAGCCTCCAGCCATCTCTGCCAAGCAGGGTAGTCCTGAGGGTGAAGTAAAGAAAAAACCTCCCGCCTCTGGTGCCCCGCCCAAGTCGACGCCCTCGATCAAGCTGGCGCCGATGCCAAGCGTCAACACTCCTCCTCCGGTGAGGCGGTCGACCGAACCGGCTCCGCAAAAGCCGGACATCAAACTTCCACCCGATGCCATTCGTGCCGGCAAGTCAGGTGCGAAGCCGCTCCAATCGCACATTCGCAAGCACGAAGCCAAAAGTAAAGCCGAACAGAAGAAATCCACGGCACCACCCACAAAAGGTCCGGCAGAGCCACCATTGGGTACCGGACGCGAACGTCGACGAGGCGGCGTAAAGAAAACGGAAGCCGAGGGAGATAAAGCCAAGGGCGCGAACGTCGGAGGACGCGAGCAACGTCAACTACGGCGAACTCGTGGACAACCTGGCCGACGTGGTGGCAACTTTGACTATCGACCCTCACGCCGGAGTTATCGTCCGAAACGTACCGGCGCCAACACGGCCGCGCCGCGCAAAGGCAAAGCGGTCGTCGAGCTACCAGCGACGGTCCGCAGCTTCTCCGAAGCCATCGGCGTTCCGGCTCGACAGGTTCTGGGCAAGCTCTTGGGTTTCGGAAAGATGTCGAACATCAATGCTGTGATCGACGATGAAACAGCTGAGTTGCTGGCGGTTGAGCTTGGCGTCGAAGTCGACTTCAAGGCGGCGGTCGATCTTGAGGATCAGCTTCTTACCCAGTTCGACGAATTTGAAGACCCCGAGGACTCGCTCGTCTCGCGGGCACCCGTTGTAACATTCTTGGGGCACGTCGATCACGGTAAGACGTCGCTGCTGGACCGCATTATCAACATCGATGTGGTCAGCGGTGAAAGCGGCGGAATAACGCAGCACATTCGCGCTTATCGCATCGAAAAAGACGGGCGCCCAATCGCGTTCGTCGATACGCCGGGCCATGAGGCTTTCACCGAGATGCGGGCACGCGGAGCGAACGTGACCGATATCGCCGTCTTGGTCATTGCCGCCGACGACGGAGTGATGCCGCAGACCGAGGAAGCGATCAGTCATGCCCGTGCCGCGGAAGTGCCGATCGTGATCGCTCTGAACAAGATGGATTTGCCTGGAGTCAATATCGACCGCATCTATCAGCAGTTGGCCGAACATGAATTGCTGCCCACCGAATGGGGTGGCGATACCGAGGTCATCAAGTGTAGTGCGATCACCGGCGACGGGGTCGATGATTTGTTAGAGACCCTGGTAACGCTGGCCGAACTGCATGACTACAAGGCCAATCCCAATCGCCCGGCGGCCGGCACTTGTATCGAAGCCGAATTGCACGAAGGCCGGGGCGTTATTTCCAAGTTGTTGGTACAAAAGGGAACGCTCAAGGTTGGCGACGTCATCGTCTGTGGCGAATCGTACGGTCGTGTGAAAGCCATGTACGATACGTTGCTTGGCGAGCAGGTTACGCACGAGACCGCCGGCCCCTCAACGCCTGTGAATGTCACTGGATTGGACGTGGCCCCCGGCGCCGGAGCGCACTTCTATGTGATGGACGACATTACCAAGGCCCGCGAGATTGCAGGTTCTCGTGCGTCGGTTTCGAAGAGACAGTCGCTTGGCGGCACCCAGGTGCATGTCACGTTGGAAAATCTCTTCGACCATCTGGGTCAAGAGGAAGTTCAAACGCTCAACCTGATTCTCCGCGCCGATGTGAAGGGCTCGATTGAAGCCATCCTCAAGGAGTTGGAGAAGCTCGACCATCCCGAGGTGCAGATCAAGGTCTTGCAGGCCACCGTGGGTGGAATTACCGAAGCCGACATTCATCTGGCCGACGCTTCCGATGCCGTGGTGATCGGATTCAACGTCGTTCCGGATGAAGGCGCGCGTGCCCTTGCCCGAGATCGTGGCGTGCAAGTTCGGCGTTACGAAATTATCTACAAAGTAACGGAAGACCTCAAAGCATCGCTCGAAGGAATGCTGAAACCCGAGCTCCGCGAAAGCGACTTGGGACGAGCCTTGGTGCTGCGATTGTTTCCCATCAGCCGCATTGGCACCGTTGCCGGATGTCGGATCCTATCCGGAGTGATTCAACGCGACTGTCGCATGCGTGTCACGCGTGAGAATCGCATCCTTGGTGTCTATCCGCTGGATTCGTTGCGTCGCGATAAAGATGATGCCCGAGAGGTCCGCGAAGGATTTGAATGTGGAATCAAGCTGGTGGGCTTCAACGATCTCAAAGAGGGCGACGTGCTGGAAGCCTATAAGATCGAAGAGGTGGCCCGTACCTTCTAATATCCGCACTTGTGCGGACGATGGTGTGTGCCCCACCCATCGCGACCCCGTAACGTAAGAGAGAGCGCACGCCGTCGCGGCATTGAATTCGCGTTGCTGCCCGCCACGGTTTTGCGACGTATGGTAGTGTTTCCGTTGATCCGTCTGAATACCCGCCCATGACATCTCGCCGTTCCCTTAAGGCCGCCGAAGCAATCCGCGGAGTCGTCAGCATGGCGATTCTGACGGAATTGCAAGATCCTCGCGTTCAGGACGTGACGGTCACGCATGTGGTGGTTCCGTCCGATTTACGGTCGGCCAAAATTCATGTGTCGGTGATGGGCGACGATCAAAAACAGCAATTGAGCCTCCACGGTCTTCGCAGTTCGGCGGGGTTTTTACAGCGGCTCGTTGCCGAGCGAATCGATATCCGCTATACGCCGCGCCTCGAATTCGTGCTCGATCAAGGGATCAAGAAGTCGATCGAGATTGCAAATATACTGAAGGATGTGGAGTTGGAACTAAACGCCGCCTCGTCGGCGCCGACCGAGAGCGAAGAGCCCCGTTCCGGGCAGGGATCTCTTGATGGTTCATCAGACGCGGACCATCGAACCGACCAAGCACCGTCTGGCGAGGATGAATCTGTCGACTCGAACTAGCCCACTTGGCATGGCTGTTGTACTTCGGGGCAGGTTCTGAAGTGCGTCGCCGGCCAATTCCTGCACCCGTCATTCACCCAACCTGTGGAGTTTCGTTGATCGTATGGCCACGACGAATCGTTCAGCACTGATTGTCAAACTACAAAAAGTTCTGCGCAAGCACTACAAACCTGTCGCGCCTGTTGAACGGCCGGTGCTTGAGCAATTGTTGTTTGCTTGCCTCTTGGAAAACGCACACTATGAACCCGCGGAAGAAGCGCTTGCCGCCGTAACCGATGCGTTCTACGACCTTAACGAAATTCGTGTCAGCACCGCGCAAGAGCTGGCCCAGGTTTTTCGGCGCTTGCCGCAAGCCGAAACTGCTGCCCGACGGTTACGTTTAGCATTGCAAAACGTGTTCGAGTCCAGCTACGCCTTCGACTTGGAAAACCTTCGCAAACTGAAACTGGGGCAAGCCACGGAGCAACTCGAAAAGCAGGCCAAGGTCTCTCCGTTTGCCGTCGCCTATGTGACCCAGGTGAGTCTCGCGGGCCATGCGATTCCGATGGATGCGGGAACGCTCGACGCGCTGGCGGTCTTGGGTCTTGTTGATGGAAAGTCGAAAAGAAAGCGAACCGTACCAGGGATCATTCGGGCGATTCCAAAGAGCAGGGGCATCGAGTTTGCCTCCTTGTTGCACCAACTGGGGGCCGACTTCGCGAAGAATCCTTACTCTCCAGCGGTACACAATATCTTGTTAGAAGTGTCGCCCGCGGCCAAGGAGAACCTTCCTAAACGCGTGCGAAAGCGGCCCAAGACCAAAGACTCCAAGCCCAAAACCACCGCGAAGACGAAGGCCAAGGTCGAGGTCGAGGCGAAAGCAAAGGACACTTCCCGGAAACAGGCCACCAAGAAGAAGGCTGCGAAAACTACCAAGGTGAAAACAAAGGCCAGCGTCGCGACGAAAAAGGCAGTGAAAAAGAAAAAGGTGGCCAAGAAGAAGGTCTCCTCTCGCCGTATCTCCAAACGCAAGCCACGTTAGCAGGCGGTTTGTCTCCCCGGGAGATACCTTTCTGCTTCTGTGTAGCGGTCCCTTCCGAGCCCTGGGTGGGCCGAGGACTGTCCATCGTTTGTCAGTCAGTTTGCCAAGAATTTTTGACAAGCCTTCAAGATGTGTTAACGATACTGGTTACGTCAAAGGCATTGCATGCGAGTGGCATGAAATCGTATTGACGTAAGTCACTGCCGTCATTAGTATTAGGTCGCAGAAGAAGATGGTATTGACATAAGGACATATAATTGTTCCGCGATTCGTTCCTCTTCTCTCATGGGTGGCATTGCTGGGGGCACAACCTAGTTAACTGTTGGGTTAACGTGGCCATGCGCGCACTGTCGATCTCGAACAATGCCAGACCCTGCGGCTGCAAGGCATTGGTCGGCGCTAAGAGGAGTTGCGATCAGTGAAACCTGTATTGCAGGCTTTGGTGTTGGCCGAACATGTCTACGAAGACAAGAGCGGCAAGAAGATCATTGCGGGCACTTTTAACAGCGTCCACTTTTGCAAGAAACTCCCTGTCGCAGAATTGGAATCACCAGATGGCACAAAGCGAAGAGGCATGCTTGGTGACATGCACGCTGGTGCTCCATATGCGTATATAAGCATGACTGATTTGTGTGACAGCACAGTTCTTACGCTTCAATTCGTCAATCTCAGCAAGAATGAAGTTCTGTTTAGCGCGGAGCTAGTGGCACAAGGCGAGGATCGATTAGGCACGACGGAAATCGTCGCACCGCTGCCACCCTTGCCGATCAAAGAAGCTGGAACATATGCTTTTGAGGTGTTGTGTGAAGGCGAAATACTTGGTTCGCATAGGATTCTAGCATCAGAACTTTCGTTACCCAATCAGGACTGACCCATGTCTACCATCGATCTTGATCTCACAAATGATGCCAATAACGAAACGGTATCCATGGACCAGTGGAATGAGGTTCGCGCGCATCGTTGCCACCTATTGATCGTCGAAGACGAAGATGGATATTCGGCAATTGCTATGAACTTGCCTGGCGCAGGAAGTTGCGGCGATACAGTGGATGAAGCCATCGCCAATGCGACAGAGGCAGTCGTTGCGGTTATCGGGACGCACTTGGAAGCGGGCGAATCGATTCCGTGGATTGACTCAAGTGACCAAGAAATACCAAGCGGCTCCCAGCAAAGATGGGTAATCGTGAATGCCAAAGGTTCCGAGGATTGACGGTAATGCAGCCGTCAGGGCGTTTGAGAAAGCCGGGTTCGTGGTAGTGCGGCAGGCAGGAAGTCATCAGATAATGAAGAAGCGCGACCATCCGAGCATTCTTTCGATTCCAGTCCATCGTGGGAAGGATGTGGGAACCGGGCTTCTTGCAAGTCAGATTAAAGCCGCCGGTCTGACCGTTGAAGAGTTCCGGAAATTGCTGTGAACCTGCCCTGCCATATGAATGCCGATCTTGCATGAAAGCCATGCTTGATTTTTCTCTGCTCGCGCCGCTCTGACCGGAGAGCGGCCCGCGTCTTGGTGGCAATGGCCAAACTGGCCGGTCACGTTTGGTCGTTCGATGAGCTTTTTGAGACGGCCCTAAATCCAAAAACGCCCTCTTAGGCGTGCGGCAGATAAGAACGTACCAATCACAACCCGACGCGTAAGCGAGGGAACGCAGTGTATAACCGGTTGGTCCCTCGCTCACGCGTCCCCTTGGTATATTCTCATTCGCCGCTCGCCTTAGGACGCTACCTAGCCTGCAATCGCGTGGAATATTTGGCGGTACTGGGTTAAGATTTCAGGAGGTAGGAGCCGGGCCGAAGAGATGCGGCTGGCAGCCCTGCAACTGCCGACAGTACGATGGGTTGGCAGATGGACGGCCGCAATCCACCTCACTGACATGCAGCATTGAATGACGAGCGTCACGCCACGGTTTGTTGCGGCTCCTCGGCTTTTGCGGTGCATCGATTGCTCCGCCGTATCAGGTGTCTTCCGGTCGCGAGAAACTATTCAACATCGATTCCCAGAAACAGAGCGTTTCCCATGGTGTGTCTTCGCCGCGTTGGTATTTTTTTCGCGCTGTTGGTTCTGTCAGTAGCGTTTACCCCTCAGGCCATTTCGGCACCTGTGGCCTCCGACTCGCAAGCAACCTCCGACGGCCAAGCATCTGGGGGTGTACGAGCTTCAGACATTTTTGAAGCGCTCCCGGAGCCACTGACGCCGAAGAACCCGCTCACGCAAGAGGGACGTGACAAGCTCGAAGCGATCACTCTTTTTTCCGCCGCACGGATGCATCAACAGCGCCAGGATTTGCCGGAGGCACTACGTCTTTACCAACGTGCACTCCGCTTCGACCCCGATGCGCTCCCCGTGTTGGAGCAGATCGTCACCTTGGCGTTTGAGCTAGAGCGAACCTCCGAGGCAATCCGCTACGCCTTGATGGCGGCGGAACTGCAACCGGGTCGCCCCGATCTATTGCGTCAACTGGGATTGCATCTCTTTGGCAACGACGATGTCAACGGCGCGGTGCGGCTCTATGAGAAAGCCTTGTCGCTGCCACAAGTTCAGGCCGTGGACTCAGGGCGGATTCAACTATTGGCCGAAATCGGTCAGATGTATTCTGAGTTGAACCAATTCGTCGACGCAGCGAATGCCTACGCCGATGTGCAAGAATACATCGAGTTGCCGGCCGAGGATGATGCGGCAGAGCGATTCCATGCTTCGTTGTTGAAGCGTCTTGGTGGTGCTCATGTGGCCTATGCGAAGTTCGCCGAAGCCTATCTCGCATCAGGCCGATTTGACGAAGCGGCCGATGCGTTCGAGAAGGCCAACGTCGTCGAACCGAATCGTGCTCGACTCGCGTACTACATCGCCCGCGTCCAATTCCGCCGTGGCGATACCGAGCAATCGCGGGCCACGTTGCAAACTTATTTCGACGAGCAGGGGAGTGACCAGGGACAAGAACCGTACCGCTTACTGGCCGAATTATTGGCCGACCAGAAGCAGGCCGACGATCTAATTGACCAACTTGAATCGCTCCACGAGAGCGATTCCGAGAACGAACCATTGACGCTGTTTCTCGCTCACCAAATGGTCGACGCCCAGCGGCTCGATCGAGCGACCGAGCTCTTCGAGATTTTGGTCCATGCGTCCAGCTCGATCGAGGCTCGGCGAGGGCTGATACAAATAGATCGCACGCGCGATGACGCCGGCGCGCTCTTGGAGCATCTGGGGCTTGGTGCCAGCGGCGACGACCCGGCACGACGGCTCCCGGCCGATCCGCGTGAATGGTTGGGCGACGAGGCCGCCGCGCTGATCGAAGACGCCGAACTGCTAAATGCTTTGTTGGAGCTGGCGACCGCGCCCGTGGATGATGATGTGGAGTTAGTACGGCGGCGGAGTCTTACACTAGCGTGGTTGGTGCTGGCGTCTGGCCAGGCAGACAAGGCTGAAGCATTGTTCGAGGCCGGAATCGACGAGTCGGACGAGCAGGCCCTTGGGCTGCTCCGTGCGTGGGGCCTGGAGCTTCTCAGTGGCGAGCAGTACAAAGCCGCCGCGCGTTGGCTGCGCCGTGCAATTGATGTGGCCGGCAGCGACGACAGCCGCCCCCCCTTCGAGCACTATTACTTGGCCGGTGCCCTCGAGATGGCTGGAGAGACCGATGAAGCGCTGCGTGCCGCGCGCGAAGCAGCGCGCCGTGCGGAAGCCTTTCCTGAGTGGGTGCCAATGTTTCGCAGCCGCGTGGCGTGGGTTGCCTATCACGCTCGGCGATACGAATTGGCCGAAGAACTCTATCGCGCGGTGATCGAGGAGTTCAACGACGAACCGGGATCGAGTGACGTTCGCGACGTACTTCGCAATGCTCGGCTCGTGCTCTCCAATTTAGAATCGCTTCGCGGGAACTTGGCACAGGCCAAAGAGTGGTTGGAACAGGTGTTGGACGAATTTCCCGAGGACATTTCGGCACAGAACGACCTTGGCTATCTGTGGGCCGATGAGGGAATCAATCTCGACCGCGCGTTGGAAATGATCCGCAAGGCGATCGAAGCCGAACCCGATAACGTCGCCTATCGTGATAGCCTGGGCTGGGTGTTGTACCGGCTCGAACGCTATGAAGAAGCGCTTGTCGAGATGCTCAAGGCGGCCGAAACCGACGAACCCGACGGGGTGATTCTCGATCACCTGGGCGACGTTTACTTCAAGCTCGGTCGCGTCGATGAGGCGCGTGACTCTTGGCAGAAGGCCCTTGAACTCTTCGACCCTCAATACAATTCCGAATTCATTGAAAAGACGCAGGAAAAGCTGGCCACGCCTCCCTCATCGGCCGACGAATCAACCCCTTGAATCGGCAAAGATCTTGAAGCGCGGCGGCGCTTGGCGTCGAGACATACCACAACCCATCACACGGCCACTGCAAGTGGATGTGTGATCTCATTCACATTATCTACGAGGCATCCCATGGCAGGCCATTCACATTGGGCCGGAATTAAGCACAAAAAAGCGCTCATCGATAACAAACGCGGCAAGGTGTGGAGCAAGCTCTCCAAGGCCATCATCGTGGCGGCGAAGATGGGTGGCGGCGATCCTTCGATGAATATTCGTCTCCGTTATGCCATCGATGCGGCCAAAGCCGTGAGTATGCCCAAAGACAACATCGCCAGGGCCATCAAGAGCGGCACTGGAGAACTCGCGGGAGGGAATCTCGACGAAATCCTCTACGAAGGCTACGGCCCCAACGGTGTGGCGATTTTGTGCGAGATTCTCACCGACAATCGCAATCGCACCGCTCCAGAAATTCGCAAAATGTTTGAACTCTGCGATGGCAAGCTGGGCGCCACCGGCTGCGTGAGCTGGATGTTCGATCGCAAGGGGTTGTTCGTCATTCCGGCGAAGGACCTTGACGAAGACTCGCTGATGGAGCTTGCCCTGGAAGCCGGAGCGGAAGATGTGAAGCGGGTTGCTGATAACTTTGAAGTGATTTGCGACCCCGGCGAGTATCAGCAGGTTCTCGACGCGCTGACTGCGGCGTCGATCGAATGCGATGTCAGCGAGATTTCACGGATTCCGCAGAATACGGTCGATCTCGACGTGGGCGCGGGCCGCAAGGTGCTCAAGCTGCTCGAACGGCTTGATGACCACGAAGACGTGCAAAGCGTTTCCGCCAATTTCAACATTCCCGACGAGGCCATGGCCCAGATCGCTGCCGAGGGTTAAAACCATGACGACAGAAAGATCATGTCGTCACTACAGAACAAGGATGGTGGGAGTTGCGATCGATGCGGTGGTTCCTCGGCAAGACTTATATGTGGCTTTCCGGATGGCGTATGAAGAGCAAGGCTCCTGACGCCCAGCGATTCGTGATGATTGCCGCGCCTCACACCTCGAATTGGGATCTGCCCGCCATGCTAGCCATGGCTTGGATCTTGGGGCTGCGGCTTCACTGGCTCGGCAAGAAGCAACTCTTCAGATGGCCGCTCGGGTGGTTCATGCGAGCGGTGGGTGGTGTGTCCATCGATCGCTCGGCTCCGCAAGGCACCGTGGCGCAGGTGGCCCAGGCGTTTCGCGACCGAAGCGAGTTTGTGTTGGCGATCCCCGCCGAAGGAACCCGAGGTCGGGCCGAGCGCTGGAAGAGCGGCTTCTACCACATTGCCAAACGGGCCGAGGTGCCCATCGTGCTGGGCCGTTTAGATTGGAATGATCATGTCGCCACGCTGAGCGATCCGATCTGGCCGTCTGACGATGTCCGCGCGGACATGGACAAGATTCGCGCCTATTACGACGGAGTAGGCGCGAAATGCCCCGAAAACTACGGCCCTGTGCGGATCAAGGAAGAGGATGCCGAATAGAGACGGCTGTTGCGGCGCCGGTGGTTGGCCTGTTTACGGCCTGGGCAGTTCCGCGGTGTTGAGCATCGAGCGGTCCCATTTCACGGTGGGGCCGTGGTCGACTTTGGGCCAATACCGATCAGCGTCGAAGTCGGGGCTGTTGTCTTTGTCGTGACAGGTCATGCACACCTGCTCGATTGCCTGTGTACGACTAAGACGCAGGGTGGCCCTGAGTTGTTGCCGTTCTAACAGGCTTCGTTGTGAATCTTGTTCCGCGGCCACGTGAGCAGCGGCCGGACCATGGCAATTCTCGCAGCCGTTCCCCGCCAGATGCGGAGTCGCTTGCAGGCTCGCAAAGCCGGTTTCATAGGGGTAATACTTCTGTGGATTCCAGCCCGTGACGTGGCAGCTAATACATTCAGGGTCGTGCAGTCGCGGCGGCTTGGCGTGCTGGACTAGCGAGACCGTTGCCTGCGCGTGAGGGGTCCCGCGCCAAATGCTGTACTGCTTTTCGTGGCATTCCTTGCAGCTCTCCGAGCCCACGAATTCGCCATTGTGGTTGGCGACGGGCCGCAGCCCCAACGCTTCAAACCCGGCGAGTTCGAGATTCGCCTGATACTCGACCATCAGTCGTTGCATGGCCTCGGATTCAGGAAACCGCGAATCGAGCGGTACGCGTTGAAATCGCGTCGGTGTTTGTTCGTCGTCATAGAAACCAATCACCGCAAGATACATCCCCTTGTGGCCGACTTCGACGAGCCGCGCGTTTGAACCTTCGATCGGCTGCGATTCGGCCGGAGGTTCGTCGGCTCCGCCAGCCGTAACAATCAAATCAATCTGCCCGGAAAATTCACGTGCCAGCTCCCGCGATTCTTCCGGCGTGGCGTAGGACAGCACAACGATCAGATCGCAGCCTTGATTTTCTAGCTCGGGTAACACGCTCTGCAGGGATTCTTTGGCCGGTGTGAATTGCAGGTCGGGATTATTGGTTTGTTGCTGGTACGAATGGCCGACAATCGCGGTGATGCCGAGTTTCTTGCTACCACAATCGATCACCCGCCATGGCGAGGCAAAGTCGATCCCGGCGAACGAGTCGCTTTCGGGGTTGAAGCGGACATTGGCGGCGACAAACGGATTTTCGGAATCGATGACTAGGCCTAGGATTCGTTCGGCTGGTAGTTGTAGATCGCTTGCCCCGAATCCGATGGCTCCATATTCCATCGTCCGTAGCGCTTGCAGGGCGGTGTCGAGCTTGATGCCGGCTTGTGTTCCGAATCGCCGAATCTGTCCGCCTAAATCAATCTTGGCCAGCGGCCAGCCCTGTTCGGCGAGCTGTTTGAATAGTGAATCTCGGCGGCTCAGCCCGCCTTTCTGATTGTCCAAGCCAGCGCATCCGCAGGGTTCGAGATACCCCAGCATTTCGCCCGAGATCACCAGCGCTCCGAGTGGTTTGGGCCAGTCTTCAAAAATCGGGCCATTCACTGCCACCGGGTCGATTGGTTCATGTGAGTCATAGCCCGAGTGGTGCTCTGGCGATGGTGGCAAGCTAGCCGCTGGGCTTGAGGTCCCTGATTCGGAATCGCGATTGCATCCCACGTTGACCAAGGTGCTCAACGCGAACAGAGCGATTCCAACTCCACACAACGAGACGACGATCGGGTTTCGCAAGGGTGTTCCGTCCATGGTTGCTAACCGAATGATTTGATGGTTACTGAAGGCACTTGTGTAGGTGCAGTGATTTCCGTATCCCTTACTCCGTGGTGAACTGCAAATGAATTTCCAGTTGGGTCACATCGGGGTGGTTGGTGGCGATCGTGACTCGTCCGAAATCGCCTTGGTCGTTGCCCAAGTGATTCATCACCCGGATGCCTTTGGGGATCTCGATAGTGAGCGGGTATTGCACGCTTTTCGCTTCCCCTTTTCCTTGCGGTTCGCCAAGGGTAACGATGAGTTCCTTGGGCGTAACGACCGGCGGTTGCAGCACAATTTCATCTCGCAACGGACCACGAACGAAGATCGTCAGCTTGCGGATCGCGCCGGTGTCTCGCGAGACACGTCCCAGCTTGATCTTTCGCAGCGTCGAATCCCATCCTTTCCCGCCCATGATGGCGAAATCGCTATCGATGATGCCAAGCACCGGAAGTTCGATGGTGGGCCGATTCTCCAAGTTCGTTGCCAGCGCGATTGTCTGTTGGATGAGTCCTGGCTGCAAGCCGGGTTTGAGTGTCAGACGCACGCGCCAGCCACTTTTCGCACCACTAATGTGCAAGTCTTCGGGTGCTAGCTGTTCGAGCTCGAAGTCGAAGAATTCGGCGGTCGCATCGGTTGTCAGCTTTGCTTCGCTGATCTCTAGCGGTTCGTCACGAATCGACTCGATCGTGATTTCCCCCGTGCGATTGTCCGCCGTGAGTAGCTTGCCAAACATGAAGGCGTTCGGCGTCACGAAAATCGTCTGCGCGATCCGTCCCGTGATCTGAAGCACCAGCCGCGGCATCTCTCGATCGTTGGTCAGCAACAGTGCCGACTGGCGAAAGTGGTTGCTGTGAACGCGTTTCACGGTCCAATCCAAAGTCAATTCTGTTTGGTCTCCCGGGGCCAAGGTGATGCTGACCGGACCTCCTTCCGGGTCGACGACCTTGTCGCCCAGCTTCCCCACCGTGCATTTGCACGATGTCTTGCGGAGTACCAACTCCAACGGATGGTCGCCTTCGTTGCGAATCACAAACGTATGGCTATCCTCGGACTTGTTTTCTCTTACACCGAAGTCGAACGTATCGTTGTCAACAACCACCTTCGGCTGCGGGCCATCGGCCGGTGGCAACTCTGGCGCAACGCGATCGTTCATCGACGCATGGATGGGCTGCGCAACCTCTTCGCCCGTGAGGAATAGATCGAAACCCGGTAACGCACTCGCGACACCCAGGCAAAGGCCGACGATCACCGACAACATCAACAGCGGGAGCAAAGTCCGGCGCCCTGCCGGCGATCGTACATCCGCATCAGGTGCGGCAGTGTTGTGCGAAACGACTTCAGAAGACACGTTGTTTCTCGCGGGGTTGCCGGTGCGATGAATTCCACACCGAAGGACAAGTGAACGAACGATGGATGAATGCTGGGGACCGGTGATTGTCAACCTTGATCGTAGGCGTGGATCATCGAGACGTCAATTTCGTGGTTGCGACCAATCGAACAACTGTTGACGAAGAGGCTCAGGCAATTTCTTGTCCACATGAGGCGTCACTCGATCAAGGCGTAACGCCGTCTCGCGCTGCAACGCAGCGTCATCGGGTTGTTGCAAAGCTTCCAGGGCCAGGGCAAGCCTTGCCCGGCGGGTGGCGTCGTTGGGATAAAGCGCGACGCTGCGTCGATATGCATTTGTGGCCGCTTGCAAAGCCACGACGTTTTGACTGGCCTGAAAGATGTCCCAATACCAATTGCCAACTTGTAGTTGGGCCGTGCTACTTCCCGGGTTGCGATGCAGGTAGCCATCGACATAGGTCTGCAACGCATCGAGATTTGCGGCGGAAATCGGAGCACTTTGAACACGTTGGGCTTCCAGTGACGCCAAGGCCCGCCATGGTTGGGGGCTCAAGGAATCGGCCTCCGCGGCTTCGTGAAGGAACTGTACCCGTTGTTGATACGAGAGCTTTGGGTCGTCGGTTCGCCGCAATAGTGCGCGACTTTTCAGTACCGGTAAATAGGCCGTGTGATAACATCCCAGCACCATGGTGATCGACAGGATCAAACCCCCAATCAGCGCGGGGCGGGGGGCTTCGATGTGCCGTGATTCATCTTCGCTGACGTTGACCGTCAGGGCGATCAACAGCCACAGTGTTGCGGCAACCGCAGGGAAGTGGATGCCTCCGGCGGCAGTAAGGTTCACCAGCATCACCAGAATGCCCAGAGCCGGAACAGCGGTCGTCGGATGCGCCGCCACGCTCCACTTCCTCAGCAGCAGCACGCAGCCGCAGGCGATCGCGATTCCCACGACGAATGCCAGGGGTGAGAGGGGCACTTCACCAAGCAGGCCCAAGGCAAACGCCAACACAAATCCGGCTACCGTGCCGCTGAGCAGCAAGGGCAGGGGGGGGTGTCGCGATTCGAGATCGATCGATTCCTTGCTCGACTTCAAGCGGCCAATCCACACGACCCTTGCCAATGCGACCAGAACGGCGACCAACGCCACCAGCGCCAGGGTTCCGGAGTTGGCCCAAACATCGAACAGGAAGTTATGAGGATCGGCAATTTCTTCACTGGCGGTGGGCAATTTGTACTGCGTGTAGCGGTTCTGGAAATTTCCCCCGCCACAGCCTAACCAAGGATCATCCGCAATCATGGCCAACGTCGATTCCCAATATTGCAATCGATAGCCCAGCGATTTGGGAGCTTCGCTTAGCACTTCGGTATCGAGGCCACCAAGACTCCAAACGATTCCGATCAGTAGAAGGATACCAACCATTCCGGCCACCACGATCGACCTTGCCGATCGTCGCGCCAGTTCCGTGCGTCCCACAAGAACGAATGCCGCGGCCAGCAAGCCAAGGGCAATCGCGAGCAGGGCGCTGCGGCTCTTGGTTAGCAGTAGGCAACTCGTCATCGGCACGGCGACCGCGGCGACGATGATCCAAATCGATGCGTGCTTTCTGGGAATCAGAAGCGTTCCGGCGATGAGCACGATGAGCCATGTGGCGAGAAAGCCGGCCAGCGAATTGGGCAAATCGAATCGCCCCATCGGTTCGGTGCTCATCAGCCGCTGTTCGTACAACTGACGCATAGGCGATCCGGCCGGTGCATCCAACTGGGCTATCCGCATCGCCGCATCGGGGTCTTCAAGATACAGCGCGCGGTCGGCTGGCATGCTCACAAAGTATTGGTGCAGCCCGAACACTGATTGAGTCAGGGCAACGGCAATCATCACCGTCAACACCGCGCGTGTGTCGGCCGGGCGAAACAGTTGCCGGCCCAACAGGTACATCGTGGCCAGCGCCACCAATTCCCACATCATGTTCACCCCGGCGCGTGGTTCCCCGCCCTGCGCGCCGACGGCGGCAGCCAGGATTTCGACGGCGAACAGCACGACAACGGCCGCATCCACCGCGCCGAACCGTACTTGCCGTCGCGTTCCAAGCACCAGGGAACCAAGGAACACGCACAGCACCACAAGTGTGAGCATCACTGCCGGCAGGCCATCGCCAAGGGCCGCAATCGAATCACCCGGCGTGAAGGGCCGGGCGACAAGTAGGGCTAACAACGCCACCATGCAAGCGGACCGCAATCGCTCGGCAAGTTCGACCGGTTTCCGATCGTAGCGTGGCGAGGGGCTGTGCAGTGGTTTTCGGTTCATGCCACGGTCGTGTATTTGAGGAGTTGCCCGATGGTGCGGTGCCGAGTGTTAGGCATTAAGATTGGGTGCCACTGGCTCCGCCAGTGCCGGAGCTACATAGATTCTGCACGCGGGCACTGGCTCCCTGAATCATAATCGTTTCACAGCATTAGGCGTCGGAAGCCGGGTCATTGTCTTGTTGCTTACGCATCTTGCGTCGGGCGGTTGTTTCGAGAATGGCGATCAACAGCAGCACGCACACGACCATCAAGGCGATGACCAACGCGCCGGTGCTGTCGACCTGATACAGCAACAATGCTCCCAGTGCCGTGGTGGCGGTGGTTAAGTAGATCGTTAATACGGCTTGTGGGCGGGTTAATCCCAGCTCGACGAGACGATGTGAGAAGTGATTGTTGTCGCCGACAAAGGGGCTTTGCCCGCGCCGTAGGCGGATGAGCACGACGCTTGTCGTGTCGTACAAAGGAACGGCCAGTACGCATAACGGCGCCAGGATCGCATGCCGCGGCAGGCCATCGCCGGCGAAGGTTGCCATCAGCGTGCCGGTGGCGATCCAAAATCCGATGAAGTAGGCCCCCGCATCGCCCATGAAGATTCTCGCCGGCGGGCGGTTGTGTGCCAGGAAACCGATCAGGGCACCAACGAGCACTAGCAGAAAGCCCGCGATGAACAACTGCGGCTGCTGTGTTGTCGGATCGGGCGCCAACAACATCACGGCGGCCAACATGCCGGCCGCGATTGCCGCCACGCCGCCGGAGAGCCCGTCCATGTTGTCGAGCATATTGAAGGCGTTGACCAGCGCCACGATCCACACCACGCTGACGACGTTGGTGAGCCAAGGAAGATCGACAAACAGCGAAAGCCGCCAGCCGGCGCTGACCACCACACAGGCAACAACGCTCTGCACGCTCAACCGCAATCGCCAATCGAGTCCACGACGATCGTCGGCCAAACCGAGAAGCATCATCACCGTCGAGGCAGCGACCAACAGCCAAAGTTTGGCCGACTGTTCACGTAGCCCGTCGAGGTGTTGTAAGGCGATCTCTGGCAGGACAACAGCTCCACTGGACGTGGCTGCCCAAATCAAGACGGCTTGCCCGATTGCCAGCGGAACGACCACGCCCAGCCAGATGCCAATTCCGCCGCCGGCGGGGGTTGGTTGCTTATGCGACTTGTGTCCGGCGGGGCGATCGACCAATCCCAGTCGTTCGGCCCAGCGGCGAAGAACGTGCATCGCGAACCAGGCGACCAACATGCTGGGGACGATTGCGCCCGCGATAAGCCAGATCACGCGTTTGTTCCCCGTCGCAATTGTTGCTGAACGTAGCCCCGACATTGGTCGAAGAATTCATGGTAATCGCTACGCCGATAGTCGGGGAACGTCCAGTCCCACGCTTTCCAGCCGCGGTGCTGATAGCGGAGCGTCACTTCGGCGTAGATGCCCTGAGCGAGGTAGATCCGATGGGCATGGTCTTTGGTCGAGGCCAATACGAGTTTCGCCAGTGTGAGATAGCCCGGGTCGAGGTTCAGAGGTCGCCGCTCGTCATGCTGGCCCAATTGTGAATACGCAGCTTCCCAGTCATTGGTTTGCCGTTTTATCTCTGGCAGGCGTGCCGGATCGATCAAGGTCTCGAAGGCCCAAAACTGCTTGAGCAGCCCCGGACCCATGGTCGGTTCGTAATAGTCGGTCTCAGCGAAGTCGAACTTGGGGCTCGTCAGAACCACGTCGCCCCATGCAGCCGGAACCTGTTCAAGCACCCAGTCAAACGCCTGATCGTGCCGACTGAACGCCGCCAGAATCAAGAGAACCGGTTGCGGAGTGTTGATCTGACCCATGTCGAGAAACCTTTGGCCCGATCAACTCTGAGGCGGGCAAGAATTCCGCCCGACTAGTTCACACATCTCGGTGTGGGATGGATTCCTTGAGATAGCAAACGGGCCGTGCCCTTTTGGGGCAGATTTCAGCTGACGAAAGAGTTCAGTGGCAAAGGTGTTGAACCTTAATCGTTGTCGCACATTCAATGTCCAATCGAGATTTGACAAACGGATGCTCTGTTAGAATGTCCACTGTTCCCTTAGCGTGTGCTTGCGCTGCATCAACGCACGCTCATCAGAGTAGAGATTTTCAGGACCAGAGTTTAGCAGCCATTTTGTGACGGAATCTCTAATGGCGCCAATAGTGGCAAAGGCAAGCAACGTGATCATGCCAACGGGACGATAGAAAACGATGTATTTCACCACAATCTCGCCAGCGCGACTCCTTGCGACCTCTATCTCGGCTTGTAGTTTAGCATTGTCGGATTGCAGCGGGCTGACCTTAGGGTCATTATTCCTCGATGCAAGTGATGAAAGAACAACGGGCATATTAAGCACGTTGACTACGCGGATGATTGTGTTAAGTCGGTTCCGTTCCTGCAAATAGGCCGGATCATCAAATAAACCAAGCGAATTTGCCATGTCCCACAGCCGGTCTCGTACGGAGAACAATTCTTCTTGAATGAAGATCACACGAACTCGACGCCAGCAGATGTATGTCACCGTGGCGGTTAGCAAAAATAATCCGCACCACAAATGCACAAGGTCGTTACTCATGGGGAGATTTTCCCTCCTTGCTGATGCCGCTTGATTGGCGGTTAGGGTCAAGCTGTGTTTCGAGTTCAATGACCCTTTGGTGATCTTTTCGCATGTAGAGTCGAAACCTGAAAATCCAGTACGCGACAGGAGTACTTGGCAGCGCAATCGCTGTGATTATTGCGAGCAGTATTGTCAACCACGGTGGATCAGGTCGCGTGAAAATAGCAACAACACCGATCCGCAATTGCCATACCGAAAAAGCGACGACTAAGCAAACAACGAGGATACTTGCAAACCTGTATCGGCGATCAGTGCGGTGCAACTGCACATGGTATTCGGTTAGCTGGTTTGCGTCATCGCCGTTTTTCTGCCGATCCACGAATCGCCCCTCTCTTCGATAGCTTCTCTAACGTCACTCAATTCTGGCATACGGCTAGCTACAGTGCAAATCCGGTAAGGATTCATGCCTTGGCTGCAATTGACGGCTCACATTTTCGCTCCACCACGAGCTTCGACCACCATCTGCGTTAGTTTCTCGACGGCACCGTCGATGCTGATTGATTGGGGCTTTGCTTCATGGCGCCATTTTAGTTCTAACTCGCCGGCGTCTAGGCCGCGCTTGCCGATGACGACGCGCAGTGGAATCCCAATCAGATCGGCGTCTTTGAACTTTACGCCAGGCCGCGCATCGCGGTCGTCCATCAGCACTTCAATGCCGGCGGTTTGCAGTTCGTCGTAGACCTTTTCGGCCAGTTCCACTACGGGCTGCTGGTCGACGTTTAGCGGCACGACCAATACCTCGTAGGGTGCGAGCGACATGGGCCAGATAATGCCGTCGTCGTCGTGACTGGTCTCGATTAGCGCCGCCAAGATGCGGTTGATGCCAATCCCGTAGCAGCCCATGACGATGGTTTGCTGTTGTTCGGCGTCGTCGAGAAACCGCGCGCCTAGCGCTTCGGAATACTTCGTGCCGAGTTTGAAGACATGTCCGACCTCGATCGCGGGCCGTAGCGAGATTGTTTTTGAACAGCGAGGGCAGGGGTCGCCATCGCAGGCGTTACGAACGTCGGCGAAACGTTCGACCTTGAAGTCACGGTCCAGATTGGC
This sequence comes from uncultured Planctomycetaceae bacterium, assembly GCA_964576465.1. GTDB lineage: Bacteria > Planctomycetota > Planctomycetia > Pirellulales > JAEUIK01 > CAZNXE01. The sequence continues at coordinate 9,936 of CAZNXE010000011.1, read as the reverse complement.
ATTCACATAATGCCGATCGACTTCGTTGGCGCCGACAATCGCATTGGCCATCGCCGCCACGTCATGATCGGCGATAACCGAAATTTCGAGCCCCACGGGACCAGCAAAGCCAACCGGTGCGCCGGTCGCCTTTTCAATCGTCTCGGGCGGCGCCAGTGCGAGATCCGTGGCATCGAGCGCGCGGCGGACCTTGCCTTCATTCACTTCGTGGTCGCCACGCACGAGAATCGCGACCGGCTTTTCGTCGGCCAGGTAAATCAATGTCTTGATCATTCGATGCGGCTTGCAGCGCAACGCCTTGCAAACCTGCTCGATCGTTCGGGCATCGGGTGTATCAAGCTTGGTCAGCGGCTTGGCTTCCACGTCAGACTTCGCAGCCTCGCGCGTGCCCGTTTCGGCCCGTTCCTGGTTTGCTGCATACCCGCAGCCATCGCACACAACGACCATGTCTTCGCCGTTGGTCGAGGGGACCATGAACTCATGGCTCGCATCACCCCCGATCGGCCCACTCTCGGCCTCGACGGGCAAGTATTTCAAGCCTGCGCGATCGAAGATGCGACAGTAGGCGTCGTACATCTTTTCATAACTGTGGCCCAACGCCTCGACTGAGGTGTCAAAGCTGTACGCATCTTTCATGAGGAATTCGCTGGTCCGCAGCACGCCGAATCGTGGTCGCTCCTCGTTGCGAAACTTTGTTTGAACTTGAAATAGTGTTAGCGGAAGTTGACGATAGCTCGACACGTGGTGGGCTATCAGGTCAGTGATCACCTCCTCGTGCGTGGGGCCGAGCGCCAGGTGGACCTCACGGTTTTGACGCTTAACCTTGAAGTCGATCAACACCGAGCCGAATGCTTCGCGGCGGCCGGTTCGTTCCCACAGCGAGATGGGCGTGAGCGCGGGCAGCAAGACTTCGACGGCCCCGGCACGCTCCATTTCTTCGCGGACAATCCGCTCGGCCTTCTGCAGCGAACGGAGCCCCAAGGGGAGGTAGCTGTACGCGCCGGCCATCACCTGGGCGATGAGCCCCGCGCGGATCATGAGCACATGACTCGGGATTTCCGCACCCTCGGGCGTTTCCTTCATAGTGGGAATGAACGTTTGCGACCAACGCACGTTTGGGATCCTCGGCCAAAATGGGAAGCATTCAAAAACCGACCGCTCAACCTGCAATTGTTGAGAATCAGGACACGGTCGGCATTCTAAAGGATCGTCTCGAACTGAGGGAGTGCGAAGTGGGTGCCAGGCTTTCGGGCCCTCGGGGGTGCCTTGGCGAAATTAGCCGTCGCGGTGTATCCCTTGTGGAGGGCATGCGACGGGACTAAAATCGGCCACTTGCTTCGTCCGCGTCGGCTCGCCGCTGTGCTCGTTAGAATTCTGGCGGACGACACCAAGACGCGTTTGAAGGATGGTCCCCATGGGTCGCCGCTACATCGATCAACTACAACACCAAGAAGCCGTCGACGACATCTATGTGGCCAGCGGGAAGCAGCTGCGCCCCAACCGCAACGGCAATCTTTATCTCCAGGTCGAACTCTCCGACCGCTCGGGCAAGATCAGCGCGCGAATGTGGAATGCCAGCGAGACCATCTATCGCAGTTTCGATGACGGCGACTATGTCCACATTGAGGGCACCTCGCAGTTATTCCAAGGGGCGATGCAACTGATCGCCACGCGAATCGCCAAGGCCGATCCCGGGGAAGTCGATCCGACCGACTTCATGACACAGTCGCCCGCCGATAACGAGGCGCTCTCCCAGCAAGTCGCTGAATTGCTCCGTTCATTGGGCGATCGACACCTGCGAGCACTGGCCGAACGATTTTTGGCCGATGAAGATTTGATGTCTCGATTTGCCAGGGCACCGGCAGCCATCAAGCATCACCATGCCTATGTTGGTGGCCTGCTAGAACATGTTGCCAAGCTAATGCAGATCGTCGATCGCATTAAGGATCTCTATCCGCAGATCGACCGCGATCTGTTGCTGCTGGGTGTCTTTCTCCACGACTTGGGCAAGGTCGACGAACTGGACGCCGACCCGATACCCGCCTACACCGATCGCGGGCAGTTGGTCGGGCACATGGTGATTGCCTGCGAGATGCTGGACGAAAAGATACGCGAGACGGAAACCACGACCAGCGAAACGTTCCCGGTAGAAAAGGCCCTGCGGCTCAAGCATATGATTGTCAGCCATCACGGCACTTTGGAGTTTGGAAGTCCAAAGGTGCCGATGACAATCGAGGCGCTGGCCTTGCACTATCTCGATAGTCTTGACGCCAAGTTGCAGTCGTTCAGCCATCTCATCAGCGATGACCCGAATGTCGACAGCGCTTGGACGGTGTACAGTCCCGGGCTTGGGCGAAAGTTGTTCAAAGGCCAGCGTTCTTCTTAATAATTAAACGTGCGCGACTCCGCGTGGACCATCGCCGCGATTGGCGGCAGAGAAAAATAACTGAAGGCGTCACCAACGTGAGTGAAAACGAAAACCCAACCGACACCGTCGATTGGGATGAACTGACCGAGTCGCTGGTAAATCTGGTCGGATCGCCGGACTACAAGACGGCCAAGCCAAAGATGCTTGCCAAACTGCTTGGGGTGCCAGAATACGAACTGCACTCCTTCAAGAAGCTGGTCAAACGGCTCGTCAAGCAAGGGCGGTTGGCTTACGGCCCCAATCATTTCATCGAGCCTCCAGGCGACGTGAACCGCAATCGCATCACAGGCATCTTTCGTCGCAAGGCCGGCGGGTTCGGCTTCGTTCGGCCTGCCGGTGCGACCCCCGGTCAGCGAGGGGACGACATCTTCATTCCGGCCAAACGTGCCCGGGATGCCTCGAGCGGTGACACGGTGCTGGTGCGTCTAGGCGGTGCTCCCGGTCGCGGCGGTCAGCCGGCTGGCGAAATCATCGATGTTATCGAACGCGAGACGCATCAGTTTGTCGGCAGCTATTTTGAGGCAGACGGTTCCGGATACGTGCAGGTCGACGGCACCCTGTTTCAGCAGCCCATTTGCGTTGGCGACCCAGGCGCCAAGAATGCAGCGGCGGGTGACAAGGTGGTCTTCGAGATGGTCCGCTTCCCGTCTCACATTCACGATGGCGAAGGCGTGATTAGCAAGGTGCTCGGCGCCGCGGGTTCTCCCGGCGTTGACACGCAGGCCATCATTCACGAGTTCAACTTGCCCGATGAGTTTCCGGAAGAGGTGCTCGAAGATGCGCGGCTTCAAGCCGAAGCGTTCGACGAATCGATCGGCGACGATCGCGAAGATTTTACTCAGGACACCGTGATTACGATCGACCCGGTGGATGCCCGCGATTTCGACGATGCCATTTCGCTCGTGCGACTCGACAACGGGCATTGGCAACTTGGCGTTCATATTGCCGATGTATCGCACTTCGTTCCGCAGGGATCAATTCTCGATCGCGAGGCGTACTCCCGGGCCACGAGTGTCTATCTCCCTGATCGCGTGCTGCCGATGTTGCCGGAGGTGATCTCGAACAGTTTGGCGAGCTTGCAACCCGACCGGGTTCGCTACACCAAGACGGCAATCATCGAGTTCACGCCCGATGGTGCCCCGGTGGCGACCGACTTGCATCGGGGAGCAATTCGCAGCGCGCGACGGTTCACGTACGAAGAAGTTGACGACTATCTGGCTGACTCCTCGGCGTGGAAGAAAAAGCTGACCACCGAGGTTCACGGTCTACTGGGGCGGATGCACGAACTGGCCATGGTGTTGCGAAAACGCCGCTTCGCAAATGGGTCGCTCGAGCTGTCGATGCGGGATGTTCGCGTCGATCTCGATCACGATGGGCGCGTGGTTGGTGCCCATCGGGTCGAGAACACCGAAAGCCACCAGATGATCGAAGAGTTCATGCTGGCGGCCAACGAGGCGGTCGCCCGCAAGCTACACGAGGCAGACATTCTTTTTCTTCGCCGCGTCCACAAGGCCCCCGACCCAAGGAAGCTCAAGGAGCTGACCAAGTTTGTCAACGAGTTGGGCTTCGAGACCGAAAGCCTGGAAAGCCGTTTCGAGTTGCAACGCTTGTTGAATCGCGTGGAGGGCGATCCGGCTTCCTATGCGGTGAACTACGCCGTGCTTCGCAGTTTGAAGCAGGCCGTTTACAGTCCCGAAGAAGAAGGGCATTACGCGCTGGCCAGCGAGTGCTACTGCCACTTCACCTCGCCCATTCGCCGCTATCCCGACCTCACGGTCCATCGGCTCATCGATGCGGTTGCCCTGGGCAAGAAGCCTCGCAACGATTTCGGAAAACTCGCCGGGCTGGGCGAACATTGCTCGGAGCGCGAGCGAAGGGCAGAAGCCGCGGAGCGCGAGCTAAAGAAACAGAAGCTGCTTATGTACTTCAGCGACCGTATCGGCGAAGAGATGGAGGCGGTCGTCACCGGCGTCGAAGAATTCGGGCTGTTCGTACAGGGCGTCGAGATCCCCGCCGAGGGGTTGATCCATATCACCGCCTTGCAAGACGACTATTACCGCTTTGAGCGTGCATCGCACACACTGACCGGAAACCGAGCCGGCAATCAATACCGACTAGGCGATGTGCTACGCGTCCGTGTAGCTCACGTCGACGTCGACCGCCGCCAACTAGACTTTCGCCCGCTGGAGCAAGTTTCAAAGTCCGGCGACAGTCGCAAGTCGAAGCAGAAGACCAAGAACTCGAAGCCTTCAAAACAGCACGGCAGCAAACGAGGCGGTCCGAAAGGCAAACGTCGTAAGCGGGGGTAGGGCAGACATGTTTGTGTGGTGTGCGAAACGGGTTCCACCACCCTGCCGGGACGTTGAAGAAAGTCTCAGAGAAGTCGCCAGCCGGTACCTCGTCTCCGATATCAGAGAGGGCGTCGTTCTCAATATTGCCCCCCTCCACGAACTCGTTCCCTGGAAAGAAGTCAAGATAGATTGGGACCAGATCCTCGGAAGGGAATATGAATGGTCTTCTATCGACAGGCAGCTCCGCGACAAAGGGTTGGTGAAGTGACGGGCACTGGGCTCACTTCGTATTCACCGGCCTCCAAGTAGTTTAGAATGGCAACTTTAGGGACAAGCCCGATGCCAAACGGCAACATCGATCCAAAACGAGACTACGTCGCGGATCTGAATCGTGATAACAAGAATGCGTGGCCTACCATTGCGGCTGCGCGGGCAGATGCTGCTGAAGTTCAACGACTTCTCTCGAAGCATCTAGACGAATGGATTTCCGATGATTTTGAAATAGTCGTCTTTGGGTCCCTTGCACGTCGAGAGTGGACCAGTGGTAGCGATGTAGATTGGACGATGCTGATCGATGGACAAGCGAGCCCGAATCACAGAGAACACGCCAGGGATGTAAAGACTTCGATCGAGAAAATCATCTACAAGGGAAAGAACCTCAATCGACCAGGTGTCGAGGGCATCTTCGGAAACATGGCGTTTAGCCATGAAATCGTGCATCACATTGGTGGCCAAGCTGACACCAACCGAAACACGACACAAAGGATTCTATTGCTTCTTGAGGCCACGGCGGTGGCTGATGCAGAGGGTGATAGTGGCGGGCCCTTTGAGCGAACGGTCCGGCAGGTTCTATACCGGTACTTGCATAGCGACTCTAACTTCCACTCCCAGGGCGATAACGAATCTCGGATCCCGAGGTTTCTTTTGAACGACATTGTCCGATTTTGGCGGACGATGTGTGTTGACTTTGCCTACAAAGATTGGGAGCAAGCGGGCAAAAAATGGGCAGTCCGAAACGTCAAGCTTCGCACATCACGTAAGCTGCTGTTCATGTCTGGGTTGCTAGCTGTTTTTAGTTGTTTCAAGAATGAAGACTTGCGACGTGGCGAGGTTAGCGACGAGGAGTACCTCTTGGTGCTTCAGGGCCACATGCTGAGTTTTGTGCATTCAACTCCACTCGATATCGTCTTGTGGACCTTAGGGCAGCTAGGTCTCCAAGAAAGACGCATTGCGATTTTGGATCAATACGAGAAATTTCTTTCCATTATGAATGACGAATCCGCTCGGGAGCATCTGGGGAGTCTGAGCGAAGAGAATGTTTACAAGGATGACACGTTCTTGGAGTGCAGGCACATTAGTCATGAGTTGCAGTCGGCGTTGAGCGGCGTTTGTTTTGAAGAAGAGTCGGAGCTGCGAGATTTCACAATTGAGTATGGAGTGTTTTGAAATGCGAATCGGATTCTCAACGGGCAGCTTAGCTTTTGGGGACTTTCGGAAGGGCCTGGAGATGGCTACCAACGACCGTGTTCAGGCAATTGAGCTTTCGGCGCTCAGGGAATACGAACTGGCCCCGTTGCTTGAGTCGCTCGATTCACTCCAAGATGATCTGGCGCCGTTTGAGTACGTCTCGTTTCACGCACCAAGTCGTTTGGAAAAGCTGAGCGAGAGCGATTGCGTGGATCGACTTCAACAGGTAGCCACCCGCAGGTGGCCAATCATCGTGCATCCTGACGTAATTCAAGACTTTGATTTGTGGCGTAAGCTCGGCAAGGCGGTTTGTATTGAAAATATGGACAGGCGGAAAAGGACTGGTCGCACCGCCGTGGAATTGGAGCGAATGTTTGAGGCGTTGCCTGACGCAACATTTTGTTTCGACATCGGGCATGCGCGGCAAGTAGATCCCACAATGCAAGAGGCGAAAACTTTTCTCCAGTGGTTCGGGAATCGTCTGCAGCAGGTTCACATGAGCTATGTGAATTCAAAAAGCGGTCATGAATGTCTGAACCGCGAAAGCCTTATAGCCTATCGACAGGTTGCTGACCTTATTGGCGAGGAAATTCCAGTAATTCTAGAAACCCCCGTCGGCACCGAATCCATCGTTGAGGAGGTCATGGCCGCTGAAAGCGTTTTTGCGAAATCGAAACCTGCTATTTGCAAGACAAGCTAACCGCGTCTGCGTGAGCCAATCGATGAGCGAGGAACCATTCGCCGCACTGGACGCTCCAACCTAGCCGGTGCCGGAGAAAACCAGGCGTTCTTCGAACTGTTGCGACGGACGAAGCCGCATAGCGGTGCAAAAGAGGCTGGGTGAGTTTGCCCTCACCACACGCTACTTGATCACGGCGGTACGGTGGAATTTCAGCTATAGTCGGCAGCACCGGTGGCAAAGAAATAGGGCCCCAGGCACTCGAAGGTGGGTTCCTCAAGGCGCTACTGTTTCCCTCCACGCCGCCGCAGCATTCGCCCCTAGCCGTCCGACTGCCGAACATTACAATACAGCCTTATTCGCCTGCGGTACGCTGCCCTGGGCCGCTGAAGAATTCTTCAATTCCCTAGCTAATGGTGAGGCCGACCGGGGCTCGCCGCATCTCACGTTTGGCCGTCTTCGATGAGTAGCACGTTAGCCGAAACTCCGTTGCACGCCTGGCATTGCGAACATGGCGGGCGGATGGTCGACTTTACTGGCTGGTCGATGCCGGTGCAGTACACGTCGATCGTCGAGGAGCATCACGCCACCCGTAACGCTGCCGGGCTGTTTGATATCTCGCACATGGGGCGGCTCCGTTTCGTGGGGCCTGACGCCGCGGCGTTCGTCGACTCGATTGTGACCCGAGATACCGCCGACATGCCAGCGGGTCGCGCGCGATACGCGCTGGTGACCAACGAAGCGGGGGGCATCCTCGACGATGTGTTGGTTTACCATCTCGTCGACGGGGACGGCGCTTCGTACCGCATGATGGTCGTCAACGCGGGAAATCGCGAGAAAATTCTCAACTGGATTGACCAACATCAGGCATCATTCGATGGCGACGTGACCGTTGAGGATGCGACGTTCGACTCGGCAATGATCGCGCTGCAAGGGCCGCTGTCACAAGAATTGCTCGCGCCACTGACAACAGCCGACCTTGCCGCGATGCGCTACTACACCATTACGGAGACAACCGTTGCTGGGCACGACGCCAAGGTCAGCCGCACGGGATACACGGGCGAAGCCGGTTTCGAGATCATTCTCGCCCCGTCCGCGGCAACGGGTGTTTGGGAGCAATTGCTTGCCGCGGGGAAGGGGCAAGGCGTTGTGCCGTGCGGGCTGGGTAGCCGTGACACGTTGCGATTCGAAGCAGGGATGCCACTTTATGGCCACGAGTTGAACGAGACGATCAATCCGTTTCAAGCCGGGCTCGATTTTGGCGTCGATCTTGAAAAGCGAGACTATCCTGGTCGCACAGCATTGGTCGCCGTCCGCGAGCGTTCAGACTATCCCGTGCGTGTTGGACTAGAACTTGATTCCAAGCGAATCGCCCGAGAGGGGGCCGAGATTTTCGCCGCCGAGACGTCCGTGGGCACAGTCACCAGCGGAACCTTCTCACCCACACTCGGACGCACGATTGCCATGGGGTATGTTACGCGAGTGCATGCGAGTGTTGGCGAAGATTTAGAGATCGATATTCGTGGACGCCGCGCCCCCGCGCGAATTGTCCCGTTACCCTTTTATCGCCGCAAGAGAGAAAGGTAGCCTGGGTCGTGAAACCTGAACAACTTCTGTATGCAGAAACTCACGAATGGGTGAGCGTCGAGACCGACGAGAACGGCACCAAGGTGGCCACGGTTGGGCTCTCGGCCTTCGCCGTCGAGGCGCTGACCGATTTGGTGTTTATCGAACTTCCCGAGGTAGGCCGACAGGTCGCCGCCGGGGATTCGTTCGGTGAGGTCGAATCGGTGAAAGCCGTGAGCGACATCTACTGTCCGGTCAGTGGCGAAGTGGTGGCCGTGAACGACGCCTTAACGGATGCTCTGCAGAAGCTTGCCGACGATCCCTTCGGCGAGGGTTGGATCGCCAAGGTTAAAATCACCGATGAGTCGTCGTTAGCCAATCTCGCCGACCACGCCGCCTATCAGAAGCAGTGTGCCGAGGAAGATCACTGAAGTAAGATCACAGACGCTCCGCGGCAGGCGAGCCAACAGTCAGAGCCCGGCTGAGGCGATCCGGGGTGTCTCGTTCGATCTCATGCACGCTGATGCGGCTGGCCGTTATTCTTTCGCGTCTCAATAGGAACCCTCAGGAATCCACGATGCCGTACATTCTGAACACTCCCGATGACCAACGGGCGATGCTCGAGGCGATCGGTGTGTCTTCCATCGACGAGCTGTTCGACATGGTTCCTGAAGAGTTGCGGTTGCAGCGCGATTTGGATCTCCCGCCGGCGATGACGGAGATCGAGCTGACCAGGCACATGACGGCGCTGGCCAATAAGAATATCTCGGCCGAGGGCCGGGTTTGTTTTCTTGGCGGGGGAAGCTACGACCACTTTGTGCCGGCAGTGGTCGACGACCTGGCTTCCCGCGGTGAGTTTTACACCTCGTATACGCCCTATCAGGCCGAAGCGAGCCAGGGCAATCTACAGGCGTTGTTCGAGTATCAAACGTTGATCGCCGAACTGACCGAGATGGATGTGGCGAATGCCAGCCTGTACGACGGCGGCAGCGGGGCAGTCGAAGCCGTGATGATGAGCATGGCCGCCACGCGGCGAGAGGGCCGGGTGGTTACCGCCAGCAGCGTTCACCCGGAGTACCGCCAAATTCTCGATACCTACGCTACTAACTTGGGTGTTGAGGTGGTCACCGTGAATACGCCCAGCGGTGTGATTGACGTCGACGAGATGGCCGCGCAGGTCGACGATCAAACGGCCTGTGTTCTCGTGCAGCATCCGAACTTCTTCGGTTGTCTTGAAGACGTCGAACAGTTGGCTGAAGTGGCCCACAAGGCTGGTGCGTTGTTTGTGGTGGTGGTCGACCCGATCAGCTTGGGGCTGCTGAAACGCCCGGGGCAATACGGTGCCGACATTGTGGTGGCCGAAGGGCAGTCGCTCGGCAACCCGATGTCTTATGGTGGGCCGTATCTGGGAATTTTGGCGTGTCGCGAAAAGCTCGTGCGCAAGATGCCCGGTCGTTTGGCAGGGAAGACCGTGGACCGTCGCGGGAAGCGTTGCTGGGTGCTCA
>CAZNXE010000010.1:10823-44437 GCA_964576465.1 uncultured Planctomycetaceae bacterium | reverse complement strand
ACTGATCGAGGCGGTCGCCCTGTGGAACAACAACACGGTATCGATTAACACCACAACGAACAACGGAAACGACACCGTTACGATCGAGGCGGCCAATAACGCGCACGGAAACACGAACTTGACGGTGGTCACCGGTACGGGCATCGATAAGATCGATATCAACGGGCCCGTGGTCGTTGCAGGCGACGTGAACATGGCCTCGCAACAAATCAATTTGGCCAGCAGCATCGAGGCCATCAACGTGGCGTTGAATGCCGGCGGCGGATCGATCGCCGATCTAAACGCCGCCGCAATGAACATTATTGCATTCAATCTTATCGCCACTGCAAGCACCGGCATCGAACTAGACACAACAGTCGATACGCTCAATGCCAGTTCCTCGGGCACCGGGGCGATCGTGCTTCGCGAGACCGACGCGGTTCTGCTGACCAATGTGACGACCGCCGATGGGAACATTGATGTAACGTCCGGCGGGACGATGACGGCAATCAACATCGTCGCTGGCGGCACCTCGCGCGACATCGCCTTGGAAACAACGGCAGGAAACATTGCAGCAGGAACGATCACCGCGCTAGGCGATACGGTTCGATTGACCACTCCCGACAGTATTTCCGACGGCAATGGAGTTGCAACCAACACCTTCGCGGCAATGCTCGTCGCAATGGCGGGCGGCAGTATCAACCTGGATACGGCTGTCGACGAGATCGATGCCAGCACGACCGCAAACGGTGCGATTTTTCTTCGCGAGTTGGACAATGTGGTACTAAGCAACGTCACCACCGCCGGTGGCAACATTCTCGCCATCTCTGGCGGAACCATGATGGCCACGTTTGTGGTATCAACGCTCGGTGACGTCGATCTCCGTACAACCGTTGGTGGAATTGATGTCGTTGTCGTCAATGCGCCGGTAGGAACGGTGTCGCTGAACTCATCCGCCGACATCACGGACATCAACCCCGCAACGCCGAATGTCACCGCCAATACCGTCGATGCTAGGGCCATTACGGGAATCACTCTCGTGACCAACGTGGCGACAATCGAAGCCCGAAACGTCGGAACAGGTGCGATCAATCTCGAAGAAGTGGACGATGTTACGCTCAACCCGGTAATCACCTTCGATGGTCGAATCGACATGGTTGCCGGAGGGACGATCACCGCTCGGGAAGTCCGTGCCAGTGGTGTATCGCGAGACGTCTCGATTCTGAGTACTGGCGGTGGGATTCTCATCGAATCGGTCAGCGCCGACGATGATCGAATCGACCTCACAGCGGCGACCTCGATTACCGACTTCAACAACTCAGTTCTTCACATCGATGCCCGAAGTGCGGTACTGATCGCCGGTGACGGAATTGGCACTTCCGTCGAAGCGCTGAAGAGCACAATCGAAATGTTGGAAGCTGCCAGCGGATCCGGCGGCGTGTTTCTCGACAACGCGGGAAATCTCATTATTGGCTTCATCTCGCCGATCGTCGGCGTTTCCTCGACGGGTGGTGATCTTGAGATCTCAACGATCGGGGCGTTGCTCATCACCGAGGATATCGTAACGACGACCGGCAAGATCATGCTCGCGGCGCTCGAATCGGCAGGCATCGCAGATCATCTGAGACTGGGCAACAGCGCCTCGATCCGGTCGGTCACGGGCGATATCACGCTGGAGGCGGGCGATGAAGTCGAGCTGCATGTGGCCACGCGAGTCGAAACTGCCGGTCGTCTGATGATCGGCGGCGACGTGGGCGATCTCGATCCACTGGGGACGAACATTACTCTCGATGGCGCCATCGCTGTCCAATCCCTTGACATCACCGGTGGCAACGATGATGACACCCTTACGATCAACGAGACCCAAACCGCACAATTCATTTTTAGCGGTGCCGCGATCGGATCGCACACCAATGCCGCCTTCTTGGCGAGTGGCCGAGGGCCGGGGAATGTAGGGATCCACTTCGAGGCTGGCCTTGGCAACGATTCGTTGGTCATCAACTTCACCCTGCCGCAGGATGTTGCTTACTTCAGCGATACCAACGAACCCAACTCCGGGGTACTGAATGTTCTGAACAACTACACGCTGTCATTCGACGGACTGGCACCGCTACGTCTCTCTGGCGCAACGGGAACGCTATTGGTCGATGCAACTTCGACACCCGCCACAACATTCCTGACGATCGACGACAACGGCATCCCCGACGACGGCGTGATGATCATCACGGCCGACGGTGGTGTGGAGCAGACCACATTCAGCGGGTTCACAAACCTGAAGCTGCGTGGTGGCGACTCGGCGGAAACCTTCACCATCCTAGGATTGGATGCGGCCAAACCTGTGGGGCTGGGTGGTCCGCTGGCTCATATCGAGTTAGACGGCAGTAACACGCAGGGTACCGACGCCAGCCCGGACATCTTTAACATTCGCACGTTACCCGGCACGATCAGCTTGTCGATTCTTGGCGGGTTGGGCAACGACACAATCAACATCTCGTCGGACGCCCCGTTGAATACTGGCACGATCAATCCGATTCGCGGACCGCTTCATGTCGATGGACAGGGCGGCAGCAACACCTTGATTGTGAGCGACAGGGCCGATCCGACCGATGATGTGGCAACGCTTACCTCCTCGTCGTTAACGGGAATGGGACTGGCCTCCGGGATCACCTACCTAAACATCGACCAGCTCGATGTATTCTTTGGCGCGGGACGTGACGAACTGGTGTTGATGCTGCCACTTCCCTCGCCGGTCGAGGCTCCCTTGCCGTCGCTGATTCGTGTTCAAGGCGGGCCCGATGATCAGGATAAACTGACGGTGATTGGCACGAATAACCCGAACGTGGTTGATGAAGCCATTGTAGGAACATTCGGGTCAAGCTCACCGATTCAAATTCAGGAAGTCGAAATCCTGCAAATGTTCGGCTATGCCGGACCCGATCGATTCATCAACAACACCGCGGTTCCGTCGTTCCTGGTTGGCGGCGACGGGCCCGACACGCTGCAAGGCGGAAGCGCCTCCGATTCGATCTTCGGTGGCGATGCGCTCGATCAACTGTTTGGAAACGACGCCGACGATTTCCTCTACCCCGATCACGACATTGTCGGTGGACTTGTGGTCGAACGCATTCTCGGCGGTGATCTTGTCGATGGCGGAAACGGCTTCGACTCCGTGATTGCCCTTGGGTTTGGCGATCTCCTGCGATTCATCAGCCAGTCGATTGATACGGGCAGTATCCAAGATGTAATCACCTGGCTCCGCGGTCAGTTCATTCCTGACACACCCGCGGGACGCACGGCGCTGTTGAACGCCGGCTTGGCAGTTTCCAATCCGGGATCGATTGCCGACCCGTCGGCAGTGCCACCACCACCGCCGGAGGTCGATCTCAGCGGAGTCGTGTTCGATAGCAATCTGTTTGTCGAGCGGGCTTATTTCGACTATCTCGATCGCGATCCGGCACTCGACCCGGCAGGCGTGCAGGCGTTCACAACCAAAGTCATCGGGGGCGCGTTGATTGAGCAGGTTCGTAGTGAGATCCTCGCTTCCCCCGAATACTTCGGCAAAGGTGGCAACACGACGAACACTGGGTTTATTGTGAATCTGTATGCCGATCTGCTGTTACGGATTCCATCGCAAGCCGAAGTCAATACATGGCTGTCGGTTTTGGCCAGCGGCGCGACTCGAGGAGACATGGCACTGTTGATTCTCTTTTCGGCTGAAGCCCGAAATGTACAAGTCGGCGAGATCTTTGACCAAATCGACGACATCCTCTTCAATGGGCTAGCACCAGCACCAGGTGTGAACGATGTAAATCGTCTCGCCATGCTGGCCGATTTTGCTGATGGTCTGACCATTGCCCAAGCCGAGAAGCAGCTTCGGGCGGCTACTGCTGCCGGAAAACAATACGCTGACCTCGGCGTGAGTAATGCGGCTTCGTTCGTCATCGGACTCTACCGCAACCCAGCCATTCTTGGGCGAGACCCTGCCGCTTCTGAAATCGCGCCGTGGCTTACCGCACTGGCTGACGGCACGGTGACACGGAAGTTAGTGGCGTTCTCCATTGTGTCATCGGTTGAAAAGCGGACACGGGACGTCGAACGAATCTATCAAGACTTCCTCAATCGCGGCACCGATCCTCAAGCACTCCCCCAAGCGCTGGCCATTCTTGCCGCCGGCGGACGGATCGAGTCGCTTGAAGCGGGCGTGCTGGCCTCGAACGAATATTTCCAACTCAACGGCGGCACGAACGGGGCCTTTGTCACCGCGCTGTATCTCGACGCCTTGGGCCGCGCAGGCAGTGCGGCAGAGATATCGCAGTTCACCACCGCACTGAATAGCGGCCTGTCACGCGGCGAACTGACCACAACGTTTGTCAACAGCACCGAGGCCCGCTCGCGCGTGATCAATCAACAATATCAACAGGCTGCGGGCCGACTTCCCACCACCGGCGAGTTAGCCACGGCGCTCGAGCGTTTCGCCAAGGGTGAAACCCGCGACCAGATCTTGCTGCGTCTGATCCTCAGTTCCGGCTTCGTCACGACGTAGCGTAATTCGCCAAGTCGATAACAGATCGGTAAGGACCTAAGGTGAGCGGCGAATGAGAATATACCAAGGGGACGCGTGAGCGAGGGACCAACCGGTACGTTCCCTCGCTTACGCGTCGGGTTGGGATTGGTACGTTCTTTTCTGCGGCACGCCTAATAGGTCCACTGAAGGCCGAGGTGTGGGAAGATGCCCGGATTGAGTGCGGCCACCTGCGGAAAGACTCCCGATTCTGGCAGACGAATGTTGAGGTGTTCGATGTAGTTGCGATCGAACAAGTTCTCCACTCCGGCAATCAGGTTCAACTGCTCGCTGACGTTGTAGTAACCGCGAATGGAAGAGATTGTGAAGCCCGGGGTGGCCTGTTCGACCGAGGAAACCAACGATTCGGAGAGCCCCAAACGTAGAGCACCGATGCGGTTTTGGTTATCGACGACACGAACAGCGTATTCAAAGCCCCACTTACTACCCCCGCATGGGTCGTGAATCCGCAACCCAACGCGGCTATCCAGCGGCGGGATCGACGGCAACGGTTGATCGATCTCCTGATCCACGCCCAGCACATAGCTTACCGACCCAAATGCCGTTAGATAGCAGCCGATGTCGAATTCGGTACTAGCATCGGCACCCGTCAGGCGCGCCAGATCGGTATTGGTTGTCTGCAACAGTCGCGCACCGGTCGGATCGAGAATTGGATTGACGCGATAGGTGATGTAATCGAGCACCCAGGAGTGATAGCCGCGAAGCTGGGCGCGAAAGCCATCGGTTTCGACTTCAAGCCCGGCGTCGATTTGCCAGTTACGTGCCTTGTCGAGGTTCGGGTCACCAATCACGCGGCTAAACCCATTCTGGATGATCGCCAGAAAGACACCGTCGGCATAGCGATCCAACAGCGTTGGCGGACGCTGAGCATGTCCGAAACCGACATTCGCCGTCCAGGCGTTGTCTAGTTTCAGACGGTTGTTCACAAAAAAGGCATACAGCAAATCATCCTGGTCAAGCACGCCAGAATCTTGTCCCACGCCAGGCAACGACCCTGCGTAGGAGGTTCCATTGAAACGGAGTCGATCGACGTCGGTACTCGTCTGCACATAGTCGACACGCGCGCCGACCGTTGTGGTCCACCGCTCGAACAACGGAAACGACAACTCGGCGAAGAGGCCCGGATCGAGCATGTACGACTTGGGCATGTTCGTGAAGATCGGGTCTTCCGGCAAAATCAGGTTACCGAAGAAGAACGACTCGGCGGTTTGCTGTGTGATATAGCGGAAGTCGGGTCCCCAGGTGAGGTTCACCCAGTCGGGGTCGCCGTGGGTTATCCCGAGACGCGCACCCGTCGAGACCAGATTCCCTTGGGTGAAACCTTGAAACAGCGGATTCGGCTCGTCCAATGCTTGCGATAGCGCGAACTCGACGCGGGGAATGACTCCCGAATCACGTTTCGATTGATTCAAGGTATCGCCGGCGTAGTTGTTCTCATTGTACCAACCTTGTGCGACGAGCCGTGTCCAGGGGGCCGTCGGATCTTCGTCGATCAAGCGCAGGTTGTAACCCTGGTAGGTTAGCGCATCGATATCGAAGAACTGAGCCGCGAACTCGGTATTCCCTTGATCGAGCCGCGCGTATGAAAATTCGATTCGCTGGCCTTCAACCGTATCGAATCCGAATTCGCCAAGCAGGTCGCGATTCTCGTAACTTGCCGCGATGAGCGTGCTGTCGCCCGAGCGGTAGTCGCTGCCGCGGCGGTCTCCGTAGCTCACTCGATAACCCCAGTTCTTGCCGCCGCCGTAAGCCATCGTTCGGGCGGTGTTTTGCGACCCGTTGTCCTGATAGTTTTCGCTGATGCGAACATGCGACTCGAACCCATCCTCGTAGCGCGGTGTTGGTGACCGTGCGATATCGATAAAGCCGAATGCCGGTCCATACCGCACACCATACGGCCCCGGGATCACGATCACGTCTTGAATCGTACTTGGGTCGATGGTGCTGAGCATCGTATCGAGGTCTTGTCGAGCAGCAAGATTGAAGACTCCGTCGCTGAGCGTGTAAATCTGACCGCCGCGAAAACCGCGAATCTGCGGATCGAAGAACGCCGACGAACGTCGCTGCACTTTCACCGTGTCAGTCGTTTCCGATAGTGCCTGACCCAAATAGGGACTGGTTTGAATATCGGCCTGACTTGCCGTAACGGTCTCGGCCGCCGGCGCCATGTTGGCCAGTGGTTGACGGTCCTCTGGCAGAAGCTGCGGACCGCCGAATGCGAAGCCCGTCGTAAAAGGCTGGAAGGGCTGTTCGGTCGAGGAGTTGAGTGCCAGTTGATCGGCGGACGCAGCACCCGGCTCAGGGGTGAATGGCTGCTGGGGTTGCTCGACTTGTACGAAGCGGAACTTGCCCGAGACATACTGAATGAATCCATTCGCGCGAGCTGGCTGTGAAAATCTATCGGGTCGCCGCGTTTCCTCGCGATGTTCGATACGGCGAGGGATGTCGCTTACGACCGGTTCGGCATACGCGGTCTGATGAACCTCACCCGTGATAACGCTTTCGGGTTGAGTAAGCAGCGGTGCGTGTCTTCGTTGTGGCTTGAAACGCCTTGGTTGCGAATTTTGCCATGACTGAGCAGACAAGACACTTGGCAGTAAGACCAATGACACTAGAGCCGTCGCCAGAACCCAGTTGCAAAGAAATCTCACACCGCTAGCTGATCGATCACCCGTGGCGCGCGATACGGCGGATATTTGAATCTTGCGAATGAATGTGGTCTGACAGCGGACCATCGACGTTTTCCCCTAACTGGCCGAGCCCATGACGCGCTGGACTGAGTCGCGACGCGCACCGATGCTACGATCGGAAAAACCGGCACAGTTAGAACAATCGGAAAACTCCCCCTAGACCTTGACGATGATTCCGCAGGGACGCCAAATCAGGAAGAACAGGAGAGATAGTAGTGAAGAAAGTCTGCTGCTAGAGGGGAATAGTAGCGTGTGTGCTTGCACGCACTTCTTGTCGAGAGAATGGTTGCAGGGAGATGGTGCGTGCAAGCACACACTACCGTCTGATAGCAACAAGAGGGAAATGTCGAAACGGACTACCGGCGATTCCTGCCCCAGAACCGTCTTATCCGGCCGCCGCGGTGCGAAGTTTCGGTAGTAACTGATCGATCCGCTGCCGAATGTTCTTCGGGAGAAAGCCGCTCTCACTGCCGACGAGCGGTTCCAGCAGCGCGACAGCTTGCTGGGCGAGGGCCTTTGTATCGCCAGTGAACTTCGTGCGATCAGCGATCATGTCGGCATAGGTGCGAGCCAGTTGGTAGCGCCAGTACCACGTTAAGTCCAGCCGGTCTTCCAGATCGAGGGCCTTCTCAAAGAACTGCCGCACGGCCTCGGCGGTTTCTCGGGTAGGGTTGATTTGATACTTCCGAGCCGCGTGCATGCCGCCAGCGGCCCACGCCTGGGCTTCACGAAACAGTTCTCCGGAGGCTGATGCCAGTTCCACGGCCCTTCGCGCACTTTGTTCGCACAACGTACGATTCTCTGGCCACAGCGCGGCGCTGAAACTAATCTGACGACTCATGGCGATCAGCAAGCCGGTATGCGTTTCATCAGCGTCGGCGAGATCCTCGGGCAATGCCTGGCGGTAAGTATTCAGCGACTCCGTGTGGTTTCCCTGTTCCGCATAGCAGGTCGCAATGAACTGGACCGCCCTTTCGCGATTGACGGCCGACGTCGAGGCATCGCCCTCGAGCAAGACTTGTCCTCGCGAACGGGCCAGTTCGTATTTGGCCGCGACTTCTTCGTTCGGTTGTTTGCGAGAGGCCAAGTAGCGGGCATGGGCTAACGCGATTTGTGCCCAATCGATTTGATGTGTTATCCATTCAGATGTCGTCGGGTCGGCCGTTTCAACGGCCTTTTGTTGTAGGGCCTCGGCGTCGTCGAACTTGTTGTCGAGCACGCGAATTTTGGCTTGCCACGACAACGCCCTGGCGCGACTTTGTTCGTCCAATTCCTCTTGGTCGATCGCCCGTTGCAGATCGTTCATCCCTCGGCGCACTTCTTCACTGCGCTCAGATCCACACCCCTGGAAGACCGACCAGACGCTGAGCATCTTGTAGCGGCAACGACCGGTATTAAGCAGTGATTGCGCTGCTGGAATACCGGCGCTGTGGGCTGCAATCGTGGCCGCCTCGAACGCGCTGATCGCGGCACAGTAACGTTCATATTCGGCTAATAGCCACCAAAGTCCTCTTCCGCGTTTCCCAAAGCCTGGTAGGCGTACTCGGGATGAGGACGCGGATCGATCGTGGTGGCTTGTTCGGCCCACTTCCTGGATTTCGTCAAGTAGTCGCGCTGTTCGGATCGATTGCCAACCGTGTAGTTCGCCAAAGAAACGTTGGTCGTACTGGCGCCAATCAAGCAGTTGGCCAAGTCTTCTCCGTGTAACTGCTCCGACTGAACGGCCTGTTCGTAATCCCGCATCGCTTTTAGCAACAGTTCCCTTCGATCTTCGCGACGGATTGAAGCATCGAGCGACGAGCGGACGTACCAAATGCGGGCCCTGAGAAAGATCGCCGTCGCCGGAGGATTGTCGCCCGAGCGATCGAGCACGGGCTGGAGATCGTCGCGAAGCGCGGTGTCTACATCGCCTCGTTTTTGTTCGGCGGTTCGGCCCGGTCGATCGAACCGCACTAGACCGCGATGAATGCGGTAGTCGGCGTTGCTTGGATCATAGGAAACCGCGGCATCGTACGCCTCGAACTCAGCCTGTTTCGGATCTTTCGTAATCCGTGACGTTTCAGAATCGGTTCGCAGCAACTGCGCCTTGGCCGCCAACAAACGTGCAACCGCTTTTCGAGCTTCGCTTTCCGTGGAGTCCAACTCTGGCAGCGGGTGCGCGTCCAACGCCGGTTGCAACAACCGGTGATAGGTTGCGACAGAGATGAACTCCGGACGGTCTTTCACACGCTGTAACGCTCGATCATAGAGCAACATCGCCGCATTCGTGTCGCTGTCATGCAGCATCTGAGCCCGGAGTAGCAGTAACTCCGCCGATTCAGCACCTGTGTCTAGCAGCGTTGCGGTCAGCCGATCGACAAGGTCAATCTGTGGATCTTCCTTGTAAAATGCGGCGGCCGCGAGATTGATCAGTAGGGATGCTTTCGGTTCGGCCTTGTCGAGGTCGCTCAGCACACGGGCTTTTTCCAGCCACGGGAAGACTACATCGGCCGTGGAAGCCATGGGAAGCGGGTCGCGCAACACATCGAGTTCGGTGGGATCATCCGATTGCCATTTCGTTTTCAGTGTGGCTGCCTTCAACAACACATCGGAGGCACGTTGTCGACGATAAGGCGTGTCGAGTAAGGCTGCCGATTGTTCCGTGCCATAAGCTGCAAGCATGCGAGTTGCCGCTGAGCTTAGATCGCCGGCGCGCGGCGTCGCACCGAGAACCAACCCTTCAACGTAGCCGACGTAGGTGGCCCACGAATCTTCGAGCCCAGCTAGTCTGGCAGATTCGATCAAGTCGTGGGCCGTCTTCAAGTCGTTTGAAGGCAGGGTTCCCGAGGGTGTCTGAGCTACCAAACATTCGGCCACACATGCTTGAACGAAGCTGTGGCGTGAGCCGCCACCGACACGCATGATCTGTCGGTTGGCCTCTTCAGCGACCTCCCTCAGTTCTTTCCAGTTGGGCTCCTCGGTCGATGTGGCCAGGAGCAAAACCTGTTGAGCAATGAGATCGACGTACGGCTGAGCGACGTCATGGGCTACCACTGGTTTTTCTGCCCGAACGCGTTCGCAAAACTTCAGTGCGGCATCCATCGCATCGGTCGATGTAACCAAGTCGGTACGACGGGCAAGCAACTTGGTCACACGAACGAGACCCGGTCCGGAGAGGGTGTCCAAGCCGGCTTCCTCGGCTTGCAGGCTCTGCAGCGCGTCGATCAGGGCATTGGCTGAAACATCTTCATCGAGAAGTACCGCACACACCTCGGCTGGCCGCCGTTCGGCGGCGATTGCGCGACGCTGTCGCTCGGCGAGCAACGTTTCGAGCTTTGCCACGGCGGCAAGTTGTTGCGACGCATCGTCTGCCGTGAGCGATTCATCTCCCACCGCTGCCATCACGCTCGCCGCGATAGACTGCACCAACAATCGCACCGTGGCCGCTTCATCACGGAACCGGCTTTGCAATGTGAAATCAGGCGAGGCCGACTGTAGTTCGAGCAATGCGGCTGTTGTCGCGACGAGATCAACATCCTCGGGCAGGGAATCGTCGATGGCGCGGGCGACAACAAGGGCACCCAATGCCAACAGCAATCCACGCTCCTCATCATCGAGCAATGAGCCGTCCACTTCGGCCAGCGCCGCTTGGGCCTGCGACCAATTGGCTAAGCGAGTTTCGATCCGTGCCAAGGCAAGCGACATTCGCGAGGCCAGTTGAGCCGGATCGTCGACACTAAGTAAGAATGGTTGGGCATTGTTGTAGCTGTCTCGAGCTTCGGCCAAGCGGGCTTGATCGATCCGGGCGTGCATCTCGTCGAGTCGTACCTCGACGCTTTCAGCAGGGCTCATCGAATTCGTGACATCGGCCAACAGATCGTCCATTTGTGTTGCCAAGGTGATGACACGCTCGTCATCGCTGAAACGTCGATTGAGCCAGATCAACGTTCGAGCAGCATCGCCCGAGCGACCGGAACGCGCAAACTCTTCGGCGGCGGCGACGGCCTGATCGACGAGCGCGTCTTCGAGACCTCGAACCCGGGCTTCATCTCCGAACGCATTGAATAACGCGACCCGAACCGTTTCGGCCCGATCGAGTTCTTCGGCGGCAACATGTGACGAGATCGCATCGGTCGCCGCCGTGAACAATTCGTTCGAAAAGTCATCAACGCGCGGTTGATCGCCCGCGACATGTGCCAAGGCTTGGTACAACTCACTCGCGGCGGCCCATTGGCCCTCGTCCACACGTTGACGAAACCATGCGAACACTTGCTGGTCGAGCGACTCGATTTGATCGAATCGCGTTTCCCACGGCAGCAACTCTCCCAAGATCGTGGCGGCTTCCATCATGGAGCCGGCCTGCACGTGTTCACCCGCCAGCTTTAGACCGGCTTCCACCACGGCATCATCGAGTGGAATGACTAGCGAATCATCGGCGAAGTGCTTGCGGAGCGCATCGACAGCGGCAGCGGCAGGGCCAATGAGCGATTGCTCTAGATGTGCGTGTACGGTGGCGTCGCCCAGGCGTACGATATCGCCCCCTAGCGATCGCGTACGTTCCGCATCCTCGGCAACCCCCGCAACGTCAGCAGCCGTCTGCGTCAACTCGACCGCCAGGATGTTGAACTCATCGTACAAGACCCCGGCGAGAAGCAGGTCTTCGGCCGGTACGGGTACTTCGGCCAGCAGGCCAAGGACGAACGGTATGCCTTTACGCAACACGTCGCTGCCGAGCCCGATCACGCCCACATCGCGAGGATATCGCTCGGCAAGCTGGCGGCGAATCGAGGCTGCTTCCGCGAACTGATCACGGCGAACGCGGGCCACTCCGGCAGCGAGTCCGGCTATGCGCACTTCTTCAGAGGCCGATGCGGGATCGCTGGTGCGATCGATCTTCTCCAATTGATCGCATACTTCAAAGGCATCGCCGAATTGCTCGGCTTCGATCAACGATCGCATGTCCGCCACGGCGGCATCAACCACATTTTGCCGCAGTTCGGCGGTATCGACGAACGCTGATTGCATTGGGCCCGCGCCGTGAATCACTTCTCCCGCGGAGAGATACTCGCGTTGCTCAACGAGTTGCTGTACTCGCGCAGCAAGTGCCCTGGCGCCGCGATGTGCTGACCAAACCCCGATCACAGAGAAGAGTACGATTGCCGCGACCGTCCCGCCGACGAGCCACTTGGCCGAAACGCGGCGCGGCAGTGTTCTGATGACTGGTGCTTGTGAGGGTTCAAACGCCGTTGCCGGTGTCGGCGAATCGGTATCGCGCGATACGACCGGGTCGCGAAGCGTATCGTCGCTCTTTCGCTCGATGTATACCTGCGTGCGGTCGTCGTTGGCATCGAAATCAATCGAGCCCGAAACCGTGGTGTGCATTCGCGTGGGTTGCCCCTCGGGCCCAGTATCAAGTGTCTTCGCGGCGCGATCATTGAGTCGGGCGCGTTCCAGGGCTTCGACTAACTCTTGGCAGTTGGCAAATCGTTTTTCGGCGTCCGTCGCAGTCGCGCGGCCGATGATCTCGGCCTCTTCTTTTCCTAGATCGTCGAGCCTCAACAATCCGCGTTGTTTATTGAGCACTAAGTTCGTTGTCGAGGCAGCGGCGTCAAACGGTGAGCTACCCGTGCGAAGTTGAACGTATGTGATTGCGAATGAGTATTGGTCCGACCAACGTGTCAGCCGGCCATCGGCCAACTCGGGCGCGCAAAAGGGTTGATCGAGAAGGGCGGCCGTCTCTTCCAAGGCCCCGCTGTCCCCTTTGATGACTCGCGCGAGGGCAAAATTGCCGATCCGCAGCCCGTCGTCGAACAGCAGGATATTCGTTGGCCGCAGATTGCAATGCTGGATCGATATGGGAGCTTCACTGCCGTCGCCCTGCGGTGTATTGATCGCGTCAAGCCCTGCGGCGATCGCGCGAAGATAGCCCGATAGCTCTTCGCCAGGGATCCCGGGGCCAAGCGTTCGTCGGCATTCTTCCAGCCGCTGAAGGAGGTTCTTCGGGGCCAACGCTCCGGCAATGACAAGCGTCTTGGCCGTGGTTCGTTTCAACGCGTCCGCCATCTCCTTGGGGTCGATGGCCTTGCGATTGTTGTCCAACAGCCAATAGCCGCGCATTCGCGTCAGATTTGGATGTTCGATCTGAATGATCTGGCGAAGCGCTTCCAGGTCGACGACGTCGCGTGTTGTCGTCAGAGGCCGAACCAAGATGGCGCGCGGCGTGCCATCTTCGTCGGTTGCCTCCCAGGCATCGACGCCGGCACTTCCAGCAATGCGACGTACCAGCCGGTAACCCGGAACGATCTCCATGCCCGCTTCGGCAAACGATTGCGCGACGGTCGAGTGCCGGCGTGCCGCACCTTCGTAGGCGCGGCGCATGGCGCGAATCATGTCAATCGTATTCTTGTACCGCTTCTCTGGTTCCAACGATGTGGCCCGGGCAACCACTGCCTGTTCGTCCTCGGGTAAGGCAGACAAATCGAGACGGCCCGTGGTATGAGCCCTCATGATTTGCAGTTCGGTGGCGTTCTCGGCATTTGAAAAAGGCAAGCGTCCGGTGCGGGCGTGATAGTACGTGAGCGCCAAAGAGTATTGGTCGGTACTGGCGCTGGGTTGCTTATCAAACAACTCCGGGGCGGCCCAATAAAGCGACAGACCGCCCTGTTGGGTCATCTGTCGATTCCCCAAGCGGCGCGCGATGCCGAAGTCGCAGACTTGGGCCGTATCGCCGACGATCAAAATATTTTGCGGTTTGATATCGCAATGTTGAATCGCCTGTGGACCTTCACCAAGATCGTGGCGAGGACTATTCAGGTGATCGATCGCCCGAGCGGAGGCTTCCATGTATTCAAATAGTTCTTCAGGCGGTATGCCATCGAGCCCCTCGGCACGAACTTCATTGAGCCGATCGGCCAACGTCTTCTCGCCAAGCGCCATGGCGATGACCAACTCGACGGGCCGTTTTTGCACCCGTTCGTCGGTCTCCAGCAGTGTCTCGTCGGTCGCCATGGGTTGCTTCGTATCGGCAAGTCCCTTGAGATCGACCGAATCGTCTTCCAAAACGTTCCCGTTGGCATCGCGGGCCCACAAGGCGAAAATTGTGCAGAGATTCGGGTGGCGAATCGTCTTGACCAACTCCAGCGACTTCACCTCGCGCAGCCCGTGACCGCCATCGAGACCGATGAACTTCAGGGCGACCTCGGTGCCGCCCGGCGCGCTGGACTTCCAAACCTCGCCAAAGGCCCCAGACCCCAACGGGGCGAGCAGCCGATAGCCGGGCAGTGGAACTTCGCCAACTTGATGAGTCACATTCATGCACGCACGTCCGGCATTGCCGCAACGCAGGATGAGAGATCGCTACGACGATCTTGAAAATCAGATTCTATTGTAGGCTTCGCTGGAACTCTGGCAAAACGAAGATTCTACTCCGGCACTTTTGGGCTTGTGGATAGCTCGGTTTACATGTTTCCATGCGTCATTTCGCTACGTAGGTGGATCATCTGAAGGTGGTAAGATGATGGATCGGGCTTGGGAGCGGCCGATCGTCGACGTATTGTTGTTCTCACAAGACGTGGCCCTTTCGCGACCAAACAGCCGTCAACTCGTCGCATGCATGCTGGAGTGATCGCTTCGATGCCCCGTACCAAAGCTCGAAATTCACTCGATCGAATCGGATTGATTTCGGCGCTGGGTGTGTTCTGCGTGGCTTGGATTGGCGGGCTCATTGTTCGGGCACCCTATTCCGATCTCTTCTTCGTATTGGACGACCTGGACCTGCTCGCCCAAATCGGGCTGCTGCGTACCGGAAAGATCACCTTGGGTCAGTACCTCATGTGGCCGGTCGGCGCCAACCCGATGTGCATCTGGAAGATGATCGCGCTGCTGGAATGGAAGCTTTTCGGGCTGAATCCGTGGTGGTGGCATCTGGTCGTTGGGGCAATGCACGCTTCGTCGGCGGCGTTCTTGTTTCTCTTGCTGCGTCATTACCTTCCAAGTGCTTCGGGGGCCTGGGCAGGTTCCATTTTGTGGGGGCTTGCGGCGATCGGTCAACCAGACAATCCGCTGATCCTGCTGTGTTGCGGGAACTTCGTCTTAGCAATCGCATGGCTGCTGCTTGCGATGTTGCTTGTGCCCCGATTTGCTTCCAACCCCAGTTTGTTCAATGCAAGTGCGATTGTCGGCAGCATTGTCCTCTGCCTGCTCACATGGGGAGTGATGGTTGCGCTCATTCCGGTCGTGGTGTTGCAATATCTGATCTTGGAGAGGCGGACACCTGGGGACGCGCGACCAGCACTGCGTTGGGTCGTTGTTTGGGCAATCCCCTGTCTGGCCGCATTTCTGTTTCAACTCCATTGGATGCTTGTCATCGCCGGCGACCAAGAACGACAACGCGCGATCGATGTCGTGAGCATCGTTCAGCGAACGGTCGCTCAGTTTGGCGTTGCCTTCAACCGTCTCTTTCTTGAATGGCTCCCTCCGTCCTCCGAAATCCTCGTCGGCAGCATCACGCTTGGTCTGTTCGCCTTATTGATCCTTTCACGACGGTTGCCAGTGGCCCATGCGAAGCTGTTGCTGTTGTTCTTCTACGTCGCCGCAATGTTCCTTGTATTGACAAACATCGGCGGAGTTGAAGCTTCGTACTCCGCGGTGTTGAAGATGGGGCACTATCACTACATCCCGATTCTTTTCTGGTGTGTCGTCGCGGGTGTTGTCATCGAAATGATCGTGCATCGAACTGGATTGCGAACACGGTGGATTCAAGCATCGTGCGGGATGCTGCTGCTTCTCGGTTTCGCGGCAAGCCAGTACCAAATCGCCCAGCGGACACAAGCTGCTTTCGCGGAATACTTCACCGGAATGGTGGCTGATTTCCAAGACTCGCGAACGCTGTTGGCGAGCCTTTCATCGGCACATGCCAATCAAGAGCCACCTCTGATCGTGCCTGATTTTCGGACTCCAATTCCAACTCATATCCCGGTCTTCTGCCCATTGTCGGCATTCGCGGCGGTTTGCTTTCCTGACGGACTTGCAAACATTCGCATTGTTTCTAGCGACCAGGTTGCCCCGGGAGAGGTTGACCGATTGATCGAATGGCTCTGCGCATCATCAAACCCTGTTGCGCCCGCGTGGATTGACAACCTCCGCCAGACGTACGAAGTGGTGCGGCTGGTCGATTGGTTGTCTCTGTTTGCAAAGGAAGAGGGAATCCGCTTAGTAGCACCGAACTTCGCGGTTTCGTTGCCGATGGAGAATATCCGCAGCATCCCAATGTTCTGCCCTAGCCATGCGAGTCTTTACGATTACTATCGGTATGCGTGTTCCACGTTGCCGACACATCTCGATTTCGATTCGGCATCCTTCAGCCAGCGGTTTCCACCACCCCCCGACGAGCTACGACAGATCATCGCGGCCTTGCGAATCAACCCTGATCCCGAGGCTCGCTACTGGGAGGCGACCTACTCGAAGTTTCTCCCGCAAGCCGATGGCCTGCAAGATTAACGGAGCCGCCTCGAGTATAAGGCGATGGATTCTTGGCGCGCGTCTCAACATCAACCGGTCGACAAAGCTCAAGTATGTCTCCCATGCATTCTATCAAGCTGGTTCATCACATCGGTTCTAGTGCGAAGCGATTCGTCTCCTGTATCGGGGCCGATGAGACGTCGCCCTCGACGAATGCCGGCAGAGGAGGGTTTGTCTGGTCGTTGCTGTTGGCCCTGTATTTTGGCGCGATTGCGCTGGCCGCCATGTGGGTGCATCCCGATCAGCGGGGACGTGAAGACTGGGACCAAATGGCGCAGTTCTCCGAAGCGTGCCGCATCTCGATTCAAGAGTACGGGGAATTTCCTTGGTGGAACCCTTGGAACTCGGGTGGCATGCCGCTGGCCACGCATCCGGCCTGCTCGATTCAATCGCTCGTGCCGATTGGCAGTGACACTTGGCAGCAACTAAAAATCGTCCTTGCAATTCATATGCTGTTGGGCATTGCCGGGGCGCACGCCTTGACGTGGTCGATCACACGATTGCCGCTGGCAGCACTCACCAGTGGCGTTGTCTACGGACTGAATGGAGCAGCGATCTCATATGCTTCGGCGGGCCACCTTTCGGTCGAATGTTCTGCCTACTTTCCGTGGGCCGTACTGTTTCTGCGCTGGAGCCGGCACAGTGGAGCGTGGGGATTCGGTGTTGGGCTGTGCCTCGCGGTATCTCTGCTTCTCTATATGCACTATTTCTCGGTCTATACCTTTCTTATCGTGGGCGGCCTAGGGTTCGCATGGATGATCGATGGTTCGAAGTTCCAACGGCGGCAGTTGCTCTTCGCGGGGTTGGCTGCCGCCGCGGTTGTTGTCGCTTTGGCCGGAAACCGCATCTTGCTTGGCGGCCAGCTCATCCTTGAAAATCCACGCGGCAAAGCCGGTCTCGACGAAATGCGAACCGACTATAGCCCTAGCCAGTGGGCGGCGCTTTTCGTGCGGCCCGGCATCTGGCCCGATCCGATTACCGACAAAGACCCGGGAGTCTCACACGAGGCGAACACTTACGTGGGCCTGCCGGCCATTCTGTTTTTCTTCCTCTCGCTGCGCAAAGGATGGCGATGGTGGCATAGCCTGACATTCGTCTCGATGTTGCTTGCAGTGGGCAACAGCCATTGGTATCACCCGAGCGTGTGGCTCGAACCGCTGCCAATCTTCTCGTCGATGCGCGTCGTCACACGTTGGCGACTTGCGGCGATGCTTGGCCTGGCAATTGGTAGTGGGGTCGGCGTGGCTTCGATCGATAAACGCTGGCTGCGGCGGGGCGTCTTTCTGGTGGTGTTTGCCATCCCGCTAGATTTGTCGTACCAGGGATACGCAATTTTCGACCGAACATTTGTCATCGCGCCTCAAGAAATTGCAAAGAGCCCGATTGAAAATCGTATCGTCCAATTCTTGAACGTTGAACAGATCGACGGTGTCGAGGTTCCACCAGGATGTAATTCCACACTGTATCCCTTCACGGCCTCTGGCAGGGGAGTGGTTGCAGGCTACGAACCGTTTGTAGCCGTGAACCAGCGATTAAGGGGAGCCAATGGAGTCGGTCACCCGTTCTATGTCGGCGAGTTTGGCCCGGCGGACGTTGTGCGGCAAACGCACTGGTCTCCGAACCGAATTGTTCTCGAGGGTCCGCCCGGCACGAATGCTTGGGTGAATCAGAACCGCGGCTCGTATTGGTGCATCAACGGTGAGCCGTTCAAAGATCCACTCCCCGTCGTCGATCGAACTGAGAAAATCACGGTGACGATCCCCAGTAGTGGAGTTGTCGAACTAACGGTCGTTCCACCGCTGGCACGCCTCGGTTGGACCTTGCAAGCCCTTGGCGCCGCGCTGGCCGTTGTGCTGATCGTTTTCCGTCGCTTGCCGCAACGTCGTGTTCAGCGTTAGGCTTCGTCCGGTGGTCCCTCGTCCAATTCCAACGGCAGCGAGACGGCACTTCCTGAAGCGATACTTCGGGCAACCGCCTCGGTGAACTCCATGTAGCGAACCCCGGTCTCAAAGTTAGTCATTTCGACACGGCCCTTTCCTCGGATTGCGTCGATGAACTCTTCCTCGACACGCCATTGCATCTGTTGCTCCGGCGGAATGGGAATCTCACGAAGGCTCTCTTCGCCTCGTCGCGCGCCCAACAGGTGATCCTCTGGCGACAACTCATACTTCAAGGTTCCCTCGCTGCCGTACAAGTGAATCTGGCTACCGGGTCCGAAATGTGTGACGCCGCTAAACTGGAACAACCCCCGGGCTCCCCCTTCGTGAACGGCAAACACTTGCAAGCTGTCGGGCGATCCAACTCGGCTGCGGACTCCCGTCTTCGGGTCGAGACGCTCGGGTACAAAAGCATGCCCCTGTGCCGAGACACGCACTACGTCGGGAACCCACCGCGAGAGTGTTTCATACAAAATGCCCATGGTCAGCATGTTCAAGCCACTCAGCCCGCCAACTTGTCGCCACGCCAGCGGAACGTCGGCATCGGCCAGCGCATCGCTAGTGCCGAGCACCACAACTTCGCGAAGCTCGCCTAGGTACCCGGACTGAATCAACTGTCCCACAACACGATGCGCCCGAAGCCCGAAAGGGCTGGGTACGACCTGACATACCAAGTCGGGGTAATCGCGGCTGGCCCTCAGCATGCGATGCGCCTCAGCGGCGTTCATCGCCATGCGAGCCTCGGTAAGAACATGCTTCCCACTGCCCAGCGCTGCCAATGTGATCGGGCAATGTAAATAGGGCCACGTGCCGATCAGCACGGCGTCGATTGATGGATCGGCAACCAGATCTTCCCAATGGCGGTAGGTGCGTGGAATTCCATATTTTTCGGCGGCGGCCGCTGTTGATTCACGCCGTCGATTGCAGACGCCGACGATTTCAACGTCGTCGCAGGCACGAAATCCCTCCACGTGCCGCAGCCGGGCATTGCCACCCAAACCAACGATGCCAATCCGAATCGTGTCCATCACGCTCACCATCACGTGCCGAGTTGTTGGCCAAGAATCCTTATTGTACCGCCCCTCGCGGCGATGCAATGCGCCGCCTGGACAAGCGGTAAATGGACAACCAGCCAGCATCGTCTACGAAGCGCGGTGAGGCGACCGCCAAGCGAGCATTCATTCGATGGTGGCACAACGCAGATCCGAGAATGGACTAGCGTGGCGGGCTGGACGTGGACAATGCGGTCTCGGGAACGAAACCATTGAGCGCACTGTCGGCCTCGGCTTGTTGTGAGAGCGCTGTTTCCTCGTCTCTCGTGTACAGCTTCCGTAGCGACTTCAGCTCATCGGGGAGCGCATCGTCGAGGCTCTCGTCCGCATAATTGCGTACGAGAATCTTTTGTGCCCAGTAGTAAAACCCGCGAACGAGGTCTTTGGTCGACATGTGCTTGAGCAGCCGCCACATGCGCCGCGGACTGGAAAGGTAGAAGCGGAAGTAGGCCCGGCTACGGATCTTGTGCATGTCTTGGCCATAAGCCTCGGTGTACCAGCAGGTAGCCGCGAAGTAGTCGTGCAGGATGACCTTGCGCAGCGCCTCGGCATTTTCTCGATATGCCTCGTCGTACATCGGTGTTGCCGGTTGCGGTGTCACCAAATTGAACACAGCGTGCGTTAGCCTTGAATTGACGGCGAAATCAATCGTATCTTGCATTTCCTTCAGGGTCTCGGTCGGAAACCCGAGCATGAAGAACCCCTTTACCATCACACCCCGATCGGCCATCCAGTCGATCGTCTTGAGCAGCTCAGCAAGCCGCAACCGCTTCTTGATCATGTCTTGCAGGCGCGGGGTAACTGTTTCGATTGCCACGGCCACTTCATACATGCCAGCATCAACCAGGGCTTGCACTCCCTCCTCATCAAGAATGTCTCCCCGTAGACCGTTCGGGAAACAGATGTGCATCTTGTGCTCGACCAATCCTCGGCAAATTGTTTTCATTCGCCGCGAATTCATATTGAAGATATCGTCGACAATCTGAAGTTCGTCGACGTTGTACTGCTCGCGGAGCAGCTTCACTTCTTCCAGCACGTTCTCGGGAGATCTTCCATGAAATTTCTTGCCGAAGATATCATGGCAATACGTGCATAAGAATGGGCAGCCACGCGAGGTGAAAATGGGCGCGTATCGCTTGCCTCGCATGTTGCCGTTGTTGTTGATTCGCTTGGCATAGGCATCAAAGTCGACCAAGTCCCAAGCCGGGAAAGGGATCTCGTCCAGATCTCCCACGACACCCGTCATCTGCTGATCGCCCGGCTGCGACGAACAGGCGTTGGTCACATAGCGGTCGCCCTTGCGCCAAGTCAGGCCCGCGATATCGTCGAATTTGTCGTCTCCTGAAAGCCACCGCTCGATGGTGATCGGAAAGCTCCAGTCCGCTTCGCCATCGAACACCCAGTCATAGAGGCCCGTGCTGACGATTTTGTCGAGGTTGGTCGCCCCGTGTGCAAAAGGTCCGCCCAGCACGATCTTCGTATCAGGTAACACCTCTCGCACTAAGTGTGCGATTCGGCCAGACTCTTCTGCCTCGAAATTCAGAGCCGAGATACCTACCACATGCGGCCGATGCTTCGCCAGATCTTCCCGCATGTCGCGATAACGTCGCTTGTCTAGCCAGTGGTCCTCAGCACGGACATCAACTCGACTGCCAAGTCGTTGGCGCAGCGTGGACGCCAGATAAAGAATACCCAGCGGCGGCGAAGTGACCGGCAATGTGACCGGTTGATACGGTTTAACGAGAAGTACGCGTAGCTTCTCATCACTTGAAATAATCATCGTGAGCTGGACCCCCCATCTCGGCTAAGTGCAGGGCGCGGGTGGCTGAGTGCCACGGAACCGCGAGACAACTGCACGCTGCCTTCCAGCAGTAATACCAATATCCACAAAGTAACTAGAGCATAGATGCGATCGTGATCCTAGATAATTCTTCAAGAAAAGCCAAAAAGAATGCACCATCGAAACCGTGGGGCTAACCTCAGTTCGCGGTTGCGGGTCTCGAGAGGCTGATCTGCGAAGCACTGTAACGCGTGGCGGGCGTTCTGCGCTTCTGCTGTTAAGCCGGCAGCGAAGACGCACGGTCTTTGCATTCCGGCAGGGTCTGAAATCGCCTTACACCAAGCCACTGCTGGAGTTCCGCCATGAAACCCGCCATCGTGTTTGCCGCCATTATGTGGTCGCTGGTCGCCGTGAAAGCAATGAATGATAAGGTGGCGAACGCCACGGACGCACCGAATAGCACCATCGTCCAAGCAGACACAACGGCGATATGCGACACGTCGGGGACCACCACCACCGCCCGAGTGGATCTCGCCACGCTACCCAGCAAGTTCCGAACGCGACTCGGCCGCTAGTCACACGCCGCTCGTTTGAGCCGATCGAGAATCATCCGATCACTCTGCGAGAATCGCCCGATCACTCTGAATGAACGCGAACGCCGATCTCTCGAAGTAAGTCAAGTTGCTCACTCTTGGCGGCATCGCTCAACGGATTCTCCTCAATGTAGAGCCGCAGATAAGGGGCGAACCGATTCTTATCGTCCGCTTTGGTCCACTCGACAAGCGGAGTCAGGTCCGAGATGCGGTTGCGTCGCAGTTGTAGAATTCGCATCTCCGTATTCGTGCGCAACGGCGACAAATCCTCAATCTGATTGTCGTTCAAATCGAGCGCCGACAACCGCGTGATATGTTCGAGCGCATCGATCGTTTGCACTTTGTTGCCCGACAGGTCGAGCGATGAGAGCCCCGTTAGTGAAGCGAGGGGGGTCAGGTCTTCGACCTGATTGTTCGCCACATACAGTGCCGACAGGCTTTCGATTTCCGACAGCGGCGCGAGATCGACGACCTGATTGTTCTCAAGATTCAGATACTGCACATGCTCCACGTCGGCCAGTGGAGCAATGTCGGTGATTTGATTGTCCGACAGATCGAGCCACTGTAAGCGTTTCATCCCGGCAAGCGCCGAGACGTCGGCAATCTCATTCGCTGCCAGATTCAACTGTGCCAAATTGAAGCAACGTTCCAAACCGGAGAGATCCGTGATTCCCTTACCCCGTGCATTGAGCGCATGAACTTTTTTCAGATCCTCGTCGGTCAGTGGTTCGTCGGCCTTCTTTTGCTTGAGCGCATCTTTACGAATCGCCGCTTCAAGATTCTTATCCGCGAAGATCTCATCACCGCGTGCCACGGCGTCGCACGCCACCCAGCCGGCGACAGTCGCCATCGCCACAAGAGCCAATGTTCTCATTGCCGTCATTCTCCGCAAGTTTTCGTTGCCGATGGAACTGTCGTGTCCAGCCTTCCATTCTAAACGCAAATGCACCCAGACTAAACCTTTGTGGATCCCGGCATTCTTCTCCTGCCAGAGGTGCAACCTGGCCCTCGGGCGGCTATTCTAGGGGCTACCCCATCCGTCCTTGTGGCAATAAGCCGCACCTTACGAGGAACCCGCCTATGAAAACCCTTCCTACAATCTACGGACCGACCCTGTTTCTCGCGGCGGTCGCAATCGCCTTCACACCGATCGCCGCGGCCGACGATCCTCAGTGGATTCAACTGTTCGACGGTCGTTCGCTTGCAGGGTGGCACAAGAATCCCACACCCATCGGGCACGGCACAGGCGGCCATTGGGCTGTCGAAGACGGCATCTTGGTTGGCGAACAAGATCCACCCGGCAGTGGCAACGGCGGCATTCTGTTGACCGATCGCAAATTCGGCGACTTCGAACTGCGAATCGACATGAAGCCCGATTGGGGTGTGTGCAGCGGGTTGTTCATCCGTGGGAACGACCGGGGCCAATGTTTTCAGATGATGGTCGACTATCACGATGCCGGCAACGTGGGGCACATCTACGGCGAGGGCACCGGCGGCTTCAACAATCGCCCCTTCGATATCTTTGGCACCTACGACGACAAACAGAAGCTGACGGGACTCGAAGCGCGAAAGAACGACAACGAAGTGCCGCCCTCCTATAGCATTGCAACCGATGCTTGGGTGAAGGCCTGGAAGGTGAACGATTGGAACACGGCCCGCGTTCGCGTGGTGGGCACGCCACCAAAGATCACAACCTGGATCAACGGTGTGAAGGTCAGCGAGTTCGACGGGCAGACATACCAGGGTCGCGGTTACGATCGTGACAAAGTTACCGAGCAGATTGGCTCCGAAGGACACATCGCCGTGCAAGTTCACGGCGGCAAGGGATGGCCCAAGGGGGCCAAATGCCGTTGGCGCAACATCGAGGTGCGACCACTATGATGCGTTCTATTCTCTGTGCCGTTGTGGCGATTAGCTGCGTCACCACGAATTGCAAAGCGGCCGAAAACTCCGGTGAGCTGCAACCTCTGAAATATCGCGATGCCGACCTTGTGGTCGACCTCGGCGTAGGGCTTTGGGCTTGGCCGGCGCCAATGGACTTCGACGGCGATGGCGACATCGATCTGGTGGTTGCCTGTCCCGACAAGCCATACAACGGGCTGTACTACTTCGAAAATCCTGGCAACGAAGTCTTCCTTCCCGCCGTGCGGCTGGGTTCAGCACCGAGCAACGTTTGCGTGTCGTACGTTGGCAACCGAGTCGAACTACTTACTCCCGGTCGAAGGCACCCGGAATTCAAGCAGCAAGGTATCAGCAAAGGCGAGCCGCTCGAATTCTCAGGCCCGTTGGTCGAAAAGTCACAACGGGTTCGCGCCAACCAGTGGAAGTTGGTCGACTACGACGGCGACGGACTGACCGATCTCATCGTCGGGCTGGGGACATGGAGTGAATACGGTTGGGACAACGCCTTCGACGGGCAAGGCGAGTGGACCAACGGTCCACTGCATGGTCGGGTCTATTTTCTCCGCAACTCAGGCACCGAGTCCGAACCACAATACGATGTGCCGCAACCACTCGAGGCCGGCGGCAAACCGATCGACATGTACGGCATGCCGTCTCCCTCGGTGGCCGACTTCGATGGCGACGGCGACTTGGATCTCGTCTGCGGCGACTTCATCGACCGGCTCACCTACTTCGAGAACACCGGCACCCGCACCGAGCCTTCGCTTGCCCCAGGTCGCGACCTGCTTACACGCGACGAGCGTCCGATCCGCATGGAACTGTGCATGATCGTGCCGACTTCGATCGATTTCGACGGCGACGGCGACGTGGATCTGGTCGTTGGTCAGGAAGATGGCCGTGTGGCGATGATTGAGAACACCGGCCAGATCGTTGCTGGGCAACCTCGCTGGTTGCCGCCGCGATTTCTTCAGCAGCAGGCCGACGAAGTCAAAGTCGGGGCGCTAGTCACACCCTATAGCATCGACTGGGACAACGACGGCGACGAAGACCTCATCTGCGGCGACACTGCCGGTTATGTGAACTTGTTGGAGAACACCGACGATGGCAACCCGCCACGTTGGGCACCGCCGGTGCGGCTGAAGGCCGACGGCGAAACAATCCGTATCCAAGCCGGCCCCAACGGTTCGATTCAAGGCCCCTGCGAAACCAAATGGGGATACACGGTTCTCTGCGTTGCCGACTGGGACCACGACGGGCTGTTGGACATCATGCTTAACTCGATTTGGGGCGAAGTGCTCTGGTATCGCAATATCGGCCAGCCGGGCGAACCTCGTCTTGCATCTGCCCAACATGTCGACGTCCAGTGGCCCTCTTCGGTGCCAAAGCCGGCTTGGAACTGGTGGACGCCCCAGGGCAAACAGCTTGTCACCCAATGGCGCACCAGCCCGGTGATTCACGATCTCGACGGCGACGGTCTGAACGACCTGGTGATGCTCGACCACGAAGGTTACTTGGCCTTCTTCCGCCGCCACCGCGAAGGCGACCGCTTGGTGCTTTCACCACCGCAGCGCATCTTTCGCGACGAATCGGGCAAAGCACTGCGGCTTAACAACCGCACCGACGGTGGCAGCGGACGTCGCAAGCTGGCATTGATGGATTGGGACGCCGACGGAAGACTCGACCTGATGGTCAACAGCAAGCCCAACGTCGACTGGCTGCGCAATGTTGGTGACGCCGGCGAGTGGATCTTCAAGAATGAAGGACCTGTTGCCAAACGAGTCCTCGCCGGACACACCACTTGCCCCACCACCGTCGACTGGAACCACGATGGCCGTCGCGAGTTGTTGGTGGGCGCTGAAGATGGACGGTTGTATTACTTTGCCCCGTAAGAGATTCTCGAACCCATGATTCGCCCACTACTTACCCTGGCGTTGTGTCTAGCTCTCCACTGCGGTGCCCGTGCCGATGACGCGCTGGTGAGATTGATTTTCGATACGGATCTCCAAGGCGACGTTGACGACGTGGGTACCGTGGCGATGTTGCACGCGTTGGCAGACCAAGGTGAAGTCGACCTACTGGCAATGGGCGTTTCGTGCAAGAACCCGTGGAGCCCGTTGTGCTTGGACGCGCTGAATACCTACTTCGGTCGACCTGATATTCCGCTGGGAGTTGTGCGGGGCGAAGCCTTTCTCAGTCCCTCGAAGTATGCCCGGCAGATCGCCGAGGAGTTTCCACATCGACTGAAGTCGGCCGACGATGCGCCGGATGCGGTGCAGGTGTACCGCAAGGTTCTCGCCCGCGCGAAAGACAAGAGTGTCGTCATGCTCAGCGTGGGGCAGCTTACCAATCTGGCCCGGCTGCTAAAGTCCCCGCCCGATAGCCTAAGCGAATTGCCGGGCGAACAACTGGTTGCCGCGAAGGTAAAAGCGTGGGTCTGCATGGGCTGCACATTCCCAACAGGCCGCGAGGCGAACATCTATCACGATGTCTTGCCCGCAAAATACGCCATCGAGCATTGGCCCACGCATGTGACCTTCAGCGGCTTTGAAATTGGAAGGCGAGTCATGACCGGCGGTCGCTTGAAGTCGCTACCCCCAACCAGTCCCGTCCGCCGGGCATATGAACTTTTCAACGGAATCAAACCACACTACAGCTACGACCAAACCGCCGCTCTGTTCGCTGTCCGCGGGCTAGATGGAAGCTTGTCCAACCTCTGGAACCTCAGCACCACCGGCCACTGCACGGTCGATTCCAACGGCGTGAACACGTGGACCACTACGCCAGGCCCAAACGACAATCACGCCTACCTCATCAAAAAAGCACCGCCGGAGGAAGTCGCCGCGGTGATTGAAGCGTTGATGATGTGGCAGCCGGAGAAGCAGAGGCCTGGAGACAGCCGTAGTATTGGCCTGCCCCCCTGCGCAAAAACCGACCAGCAAAATCAACCACCCCATTCAACAAGCCTTCGCTTGATTAGGGACAGTTGGAAAAGTTGGCGCAGCAGCAGGGCGCCAGTATCATAACTTAACATTCAATGGCGGTACGGCTCGACATTCTGAAATGAGTAGCCGATTACCATGTCTGCATGCGGAACAGACGTCCGCTCTCCCCTTCGTCGTGTAGAGTAAGAACAACTTCATCGTCATCGAAGGCAAATTTCTCGCCATTGCTGTCAATCGGCAAGTCGGAATCGATCACCGTAAGGATCTGTTGGATTCCTTGATCGGCCAAGTCACGAAGAACGTCAATCATGTTCACTTTCACTCGATCGTCAATTCCCTCCAGCAGTCCATCGTGGTAGATGAACCGAATGAAACCCTCACTTAACAAGACCTGACTCACAGCCAGATCGTAAGCAGCACATAATGTTTGCATAAAGCTTTTGCCTTCATCTTCGCTCGTCGGGTGATCAGTCCGATCAAGGAATTCTGCATGGAATACGATATTACCATCTTTGTTGAGGCGTGTTGTAATCAGAGCCTTGTGTCCGAGAAACCGTTCACATAGATCGGTCAATGCCGAGCGTACCCGTGAATAGCGACCACTCTTGTTGCCTCCGCACGCATCAATGTCAGCTTGCAGCGATTCAACCTGATCCTCACGCTCGCGAATAACGGCGCGAAGTTCTTTATCTCGTTCTCGCATTCCAAGAAGAGCGTCTCGTTGACGCTCCATACTCGACAAATCGTTCTTCATTACATTGAGACGTTGGTTCATTTCCCGGAATTTGGAAAATGATTCTGTTTCGCCCAGAAACTGCAACTCAGCTTGCCGTTGCTGGTTTAGTGCTTTCAGTCGCGTTGTCACTTCGTCAAGTCGATTGTTGACTGTCTCGAACTCCTCCTTCAAGTACGTGATTCTTTCTTCAGATATTTCTCTATTAAATCGTACAAGGTCTTCAAATTGTTTGATGACTTGCCCTGGAAAAACCACGCCGGCTTCCTCAAATAGCTTTCTCGTGGCTTCCGGTCGAAACTGAATACGCTCGGCCTGCAGAGAACCAAGCAGCCGCTTGCGGGTCCGCGACAGCGAATATCTCTCGTTGTTGAGTTCCGCAATTGTCTGATCAAGTTCTTCGACGAGATTGGTGTTGATGGAGGCGTCCTGAATCGCAAAGTCGAACCGCTCAACTGCTTCATCGAGGACAGTGACTTCATTCTTCTTGATCTCTATTAGTCCGCGAATCTGATCCAAATCGACATCTGCGGATCCCAATTCGAGACGTAGCGTCGCAATTGTTGTCTTTAGTTTCTCAATACGCTCAACTAGTCTGAAGCCAGATTCGACGAGAGCTGCATCAAATCCAAGTATGTGTGCGACGTACGGCTTCCAGTCTCGATGCTTGCCTTTGTGCTTGGAAAGTTGAAACACATCCGAAAAGTCTTTCTGCGTCCGTAACGCATATCCAACTGGAATTCGAAAATCCCATGGCTTTATGGCTGTCAAATCCAACAAACCGTCGAGAAGTTGTTTTCCGGCATCAAACGCCACGTTCTCATGATCCCAATCACCAGCAGTTGCGTCGGTGAAATCTTGCCAATGAGCTTCGTGCTTGACAAACGACAGTTTCGAAGCAGCAGCCACTGACCGACGGATCGTTAGAAATGTCCCGTCAAGGGTCTCAATTTCAAGAAAGAAGACAAACTCCGCGAATAGATCCCCATGCTTGAAGAGAAAAAACTCTGGGGATTTGCCTCGACATAAGCAAAAATCGATGACGCGGGCGAGTGTGGTCTTTCCGAGGTTATGAGTGCTACGTGCGTGATTCTCGGGCAGTCGGATCTCACCCAATACGACATTCAGTCCGGGCCGAAAATGGATCGGGCCGAATATAGCCGGTCGATTTGAGTAGAGGCAGCTAAGGCGCATTTGTCAGCGTCCGATGTACTCGAACGTATCATTCTTCTTCCGGTACTCGACAAGGCCCAACATAAAGAGCAGGTTTATGGCCGGTAGAAACAGTCCAACTGCATCGGCTTCTTGCTTGGCCAGACAGTGTCGAAGTTCGTCAAAAGACTCCGATCGCTTCTTGCGGAGTCTCCTGAGCAGAATCGCGGATGCGGAGACCGTCGTTTTATCGGGATGTGAATGCTTATTTGGCCGGATCATTTAGCATCGCCTCCAATATCGCAATTGCAGTACATGTAGTACACGACGGTTCTCGTCAATGGCTTGTTACTTCGCAAGTCGAAATCTCTCTGAAATAGCCGATTGATTAGACTCTCAATCAATCGTTCATACGGAATGTCTGGTTCTGTCCACGCATCTAAGCGGGCTTCGAGCTCTAACGCCGTGTCCTCGTAGAGCTTGACATACGGTTGGTTATCTGGGTGGCCAAGGAAATGCCTGATCGCCGGAAAATCGACCATCTTCGGACGAATATGCTTGTTGAAATAGTCCTCACGAAGACCTTTGCTCCGATTCTTTTGCTCCGGAGTGACTCGATGCTCCGGCGGCAGTGCCGTGCCTTCCATTAGGTCGCTCAGTTCCTGTTTGTATTGAGCGATCTTTACGATGACATTCGCCAGGTCTTGTGGATCAATGTCGGCGGGGGATTTCGCAGGATTGAGATCGGCTCGCTCAACGCTTTGTGGGAATCGTTTTACGTGGCGATCTAACTCGCTGGTGTCGTACAGCCGGATATGCTCATTGGCAAGACCGGTGGCGTCGGCAATCTTCCCACGGATTTTTTCATCGGCTACACCTGTTAGGCGACGATTCGCGAAAAGCATGTAGTACTCCAGATCACCATTTGTGATCATCGCCTTTATTCTTGGTACTTCTTTCCCGAGTATCGATGTGGCGGTGTCACCGGAGAAGTCGCTCTCAGAAAACGACTTGTCCAGCTTCTCCGTGTGTTTCGCTTGGATCACTATCGATCCATTCCAAGGCTCAGCTTCACTCGGAATGAGTCTTGCCTTTCCTGCGAAACGAGCGTCTCGTCCTCCATCTTTGCCTGTCACGAATCCCTGAACTCCGTGCCCAAGCAACTCAACACACAGTTCTATGATGAGTTCTTCAAACTGCCCGCTGCTGAGGTTGTGATACGATATGTTCACGCTAGCCGCAATCCAGAAAATACCAGAGCAATGATTGCATTATCTTAGCAAATGATGCACGGAATCCCATGTGCCTTTGCAATCTGTCAATATGCCAGGAATTCGACTCTGTCGCCTGAGTATCTGGGTCGCGAAGGCAGGATAAGGCGAAGAAAGGAATGCGAGGCCGAGGGGAGCGGCATAATCCAGTCAGGCATTCTCTTCGCGATTCATGGTCATTGGGTACTCTACGCCACCATCCCCCTCTCACCGCAGAATATATTGAAATGGTGAGTCGCCGATCATGTCGGTGCTGGCTAGGAGGAAGAGGTAGAACGCGGCGACCAGCAGCATGGGGGCGAGCCACCACCATTTGTAGTCCCAGCATGTTCGTAGCAGGCTTCGGGGGGAATCTGGCTTGGTTGGGGGTTGTTCAGGGTTGGGCTTGTCGGTCATGGGTGACCTTTTCTTCGGCTAGGTTTTTCAGCGTTGCGCCGAACCGTGCGTTGATTGCTTCGGCAAGGATGCGGTGTCCCTTGGCGTTGGGGTGCGCGTCTTGTCGTGAAACCCAAAGCGTCTGTGGGTCTTCACCGTCGAACGCAGTGGTGGCGTCCAACACTTCGACGTCTTGTTTGGTAAATAAATCGGCCACCTGTTGGTGTACATCACGAAAGGGGTAGTCGGCTCCCAGAAGATGCAGTTCGGGAATGAGTAGCACAAGCAGGGGAATGTCTCGCTGGTGGCAAGCGTCGGCCAATCGCCGCAGCGCCGCCTGGCAGTCTTTCCAGCCGGGGTTCGATGGTTTGTACAGCCCGCTATAGTAGTCGCGCCAATCGCCCCGGCCAAGAAACTGCCGCGAGATGGCATCGAACCCCGACGCGGCGAACACATACAGATACGAATGCTCGGCCAGCAGTCCGCCGCTGGGCACCGGTAGAGGCTCGGCGTCGTTGAGAAAGTAGCCCAACATCACGACGTCAGGCTCCAGCATCAATCCCCGCTCGCTCAAGTAGGCCGCTTCCATCACCGAGTTGTAATTGCCTACGCCGGAGTTAATGACCTCGAAACGGATCGGCGATTCCTCGGCACCCCTGTCGTTGAGCGTTCGTTCAAGAACTTTCGTATACGTGTCGTCGATGTCGACGCCCCAGCCGAACGTGATCGAGTCGCCCAGGGCAAGAATTCGCAAGACGTTGTCGTCCTTCTCCAGCGAGTATTCCCCGTCGCGAAGCCCAAGGGTGTTGATCTTCACGTCGGTGCCCATCAGTCGGGCTTCAATCCCAGGCTCGTGCTCGTGCCCCATCCCGTCGACCTGGGCATCCCGCTTCATGATCTTGGCATACTTCCACATCTCGATGGCGAAGTGCATACCGTTGCTGTTGAAAGTGACTCGGGTGATCAACTCCAACGCAAGCAACATCACCAACAGCGCGACGATGGCGACGGCGAACTTCGGAGCCAACCCTTTCGCACGAGACGAAACACTCATCAGCGGCTCCCAACCTGGGACGCATCGAGTGCCGGCGCGAGCAACTCGGCAACCCTTTGATGTCCCAGCGGAGAGAGATGAACGTCTAGCGGCAGAAAAACGAGTTGGCCCTCTTGTGCCGCTTCGCGTAGCGTGGGTGTCGCGTCGATGAACGGGACGCCGAGTTTCTCACAAATTGCGGCCAGCGCGGTGGCAAGTGTCTCTTCCTCGGGCAAGTCCCAATCGTCGCCGATCTGGTCAAGCGTCTCAGGGCGCAGCTCGGTTGCGTGCCCGATGGCGCGCAGTTTGATTGGCAGCAGCAGCACGACAAGATCGACGTGCTGCTCGTCCAGCAACGCTTTTCCGCCCTTGAGCGCATCGACAAACGGCTGCCAGCCCGGGTTGTCGCGGGGGCAATGTTCGGGGCCTGGCACCGTGAGAAACGCCACCGCGTGGCGGCGACCGTCCGCATCGACAAACGTCCCGCTGGTGGGCCACGGAGGCATTTCCCGTAGCCAATTGAAGAGACGAAACGAGAGCGAACGATGCTTCCAGATGTCGATCGGTTCGAGGTGATTGCTCTGGTCGACCAACGGCGGTCGCCCGGCGGCAATCCATTGCTGCGTATGCACAGCCTCGGCAAGATCGGTCGACTCGGAGATTTGCCACACGACCGTCTTCGGCTCACTTGGCAAGCCGTATTGCCGCAGCACGATCAGTTCTTCTAGCGTGGTATACCCGGTCCTTCCAAGGTTGCGAACCGAGCACCCCGACCGCGTGGCGGCAAGTTGCACGAACGTTTCATCCTCGGGAATATTGCCCGCCTCGGTGGCGGAATCGCCCACGAAGATCAGATCGGCCTGATCGAGATCGTGGCGATTGCGAAAGCCCTGATGATCGGTACGAAAGGTGACTCGGCGGGCGTACGGATCGCGGGCACCCATCATCATGGCAATATCGCCCTGCGAGACCCCGGTCCACTCGACATGCGGTGGTCGCACGAACGGCAACTCTTTCGAGGCCAGCACCGCCGCCTCGCCGGTCATGTACCACGGATTGTTCAGCGGTCCGTTCACCGGCATGTACACGGCAGAAGCCTCCGTCGCGATGAGGGCCACAAGACCGCCCAACCATAGCAACCCCAGGCGGATGGCAACTGCTCGCCGAGAGGCACCCGAAGACAACAGCACGATCAACGATGTCGCAAAGAGACCGCTAAGCACCAACGCCAGCAGAAACTCAGGATAGCTCAGCCGCCCAAGGACACCACCCGGCTTCACCGGCGGCAACAACCACGCAGCGGCGCACGCCAATCCAGCGATGACAGAGACCGCCAAGAGCGTCCGAGGAAATCGCCTACTCGACATCGACGCTCCACCACAGAGACCGCAAAAATTCAGTATTGGTCCCGGGAAACTGATTGGCTACCGGTGATCGAAACCAACGCGACGAAAGTCTAGCCCTTCGACTCAGCGTGCGAATCCGCCGATTCGGTCCAATCGTGTGACGGACAGAGGAGGAAGAAACAACTTGCCGAACGATCCGCGTATCTTGCCAAGGTGCGGGGTCTTGCCGTGTGCCTTCAGGGCTTCGGCATCTTTGTACACTTCGAAGAAGACAATCTCTTCGGGCTTCTTGGACGAGCGATGGCAGATGTATACCAGCACATCGGGCTCGCTTTCCTCAACTGCGGCGCACATTTCTTCGAGCACCTGGATGCCCTCTTCTTCCTTTTCCATGTTCAGCTTGAACTTGGCGATCTGCGTAATCATCGCATCGGCATCTTCATCGGCCGCTTGGGCCATGCGATTGAAACCAAACGTTACCGTGCCGGCGGCGACGAGACCCGCGCTGGCTGTACAAAAAGATCGGCGACTCACATGGACTGGATCGATGCTCATGGTGTTTTACTTTCTTGGGTTGTCAATCTTAGAACTCTGCTCGACTTGTTTCACAGTTGCAGGTCGAAGCTGATCGGGGGAGTAACCTCGGCCCAGGCCGCGTCACACATT
Source organism: uncultured Planctomycetaceae bacterium (assembly GCA_964576465.1). Lineage (GTDB taxonomy): Bacteria > Planctomycetota > Planctomycetia > Pirellulales > JAEUIK01 > CAZNXE01. The sequence goes on along the minus strand of CAZNXE010000010.1, from coordinate 10,906 downwards.
GGAACCAGGATAGCAAACACCGGCGTGCCATGCGACTTTGCGGCGCGGCGTGCGGTCTGCGAGGGCTTCGATGTGTCACTGCG
>CAZNXE010000010.1:0-10797 GCA_964576465.1 uncultured Planctomycetaceae bacterium | reverse complement strand
TTCTTTCGCTGGAACCTCAAGTCCAAGAGTCGCCCCAATTCCTCAATGGGGCGAGGATGGTCGTCCACGCGGAGGTCGATATGGCGATCATCGAAGCCGCTGTAGCCGGCTTTTTCTTGCACAATCAACATAGCGGCTGATTGGCGACCGCGACGGTCGCCGCCGGCTGATTGACCGGCCATCATCGCGGCGAGCATTCGATCGGCGAGTGCTCCCTCTGTTTCTTGAAAGGCCCGAGCCATCTCGCTGACCACTTCTTTGCCGGTGAGAATGTTCCCCAGACAGCAGAAGTGTTCACCTGCCTCGGCACCAGCCCAATCGCTACACGCTTCGCCGGTGAAGTGTGCGACCCGGCCCTGTCGATCGATGATCGCCACCTGACGATTCGCGCGACCGTTGTCGCTTTCCAACAGGGCATCGAGCGTCTCCTGAGCCGAACGGTCGTCGCCGAGCATCTTCAGCCCGCGCGGGCCAAACGTTGTATTGGCCCACGACTGCGTGGCGATTGCCCCCACTTCGGCCTTTGCAAAGGGGACGATGGAACCGACCGCCAATACTCGCGACTGCGTTGCCACGCCCCATTGGCGCTGTTCCAAATCGCAGGCCACGATCGAAAACGTCGCCACCACGCCCCGTGCCGGTGGTTGAGGGTCGTCGGCCAATGCCAGGGGATGGATAACATTGTATATGCACACGACAACGGCTATTTGCAGGGACAGGCTATTCATATTACTTCACATAACTCCACAGAGAGGCAATGGATCACCTTGACTCGTTCGTAGCCGACGATCGCTGGCAAACAGCGGTTTCAAGACATTGCTTCCTCTTCACGAAAAGTGTCGGCGGCGCACGCCCTAACCCAAACGCACTACTCCGCGAGGCATTCGGCAACAGCTCCATTAGGTCTGAATAGTGTGAATCAAGCAAAGCAAGGACGAGCCGCTTTAGGCTTCTCTCGCCTTCGGTATCTTCGTGTCGTCTCTCATCTTGCCCCAGTCAGACGCCACAGGATTACCGTCCCATCAGGGTGTCCGCTAGCGAGGCGAGTCGCGTCTGCGCTGATGGCCAGCTTGGTGATGGGAATACGACCAACGTCGAAGGTTGCCAGAGGCGCTTCAGCGTCCGTATCGAACACGATGATTTTCCACTCGCCCGTGGGTTGCGGATCGCGCCGTTCGGTGGGAAAGATCAGAAGGTGATGTTGCTTGTCCCGGACGAAATTCGTGATGGGACCTTTGAATTCGTTTAGTTGTTCGCGTTCGTCCTCACTCATGCCGAGACGAAATCCGCCGACTTGCAGAATGTTGGACCGAGTCCACGGGGTTTCAAAGTTGGGCAAAAGTTGTTCGACCGCTGCCATCCGCCCTAAATCGAACAAGATGTATTGCCTGGGTGTCCGTCCGAGCATACTGCTACCCGACTTCAACAGGGCCAAGCTGCCACCCACAAGTGGAGCAATATCCGCGGTGAATTGTAACGCACTCCTTGTGAAAGATCTGCTTTTACTTGCCGTAAGCGCATGGGCCAGCGATTCTTCGCGGAACGGTACAGCTGACGCATCAACGAGCTTCCCGGTGCGCACATCCCAGATCCGTTTGGTGATCACACGGCCGTCCCACTCGGTGCCGCACCCAATCAGTGTTCGACTATTCCGGTCAATGGCAAAAGAGCTTGCCGGGACGGCCTCCAATGCGTTAATCACATTGCGATCAGTTGAGTTCCGTTCTGGTAGTTCGCCGGTGTTGATCACCGCCGACAGTCGCGCTTCACGGAGGATTGAGAGGTCGTAGATGCACCAATCTCCGTGATTCGAATCGCTCTCTATACTCGGGGCTACTAGCCACTTCATGTCGGGTGAGAGCAATTCCCTATGAAACACTGAGTTGGGTGGTAGCTTAATCTGTCCGCCCGACTCACCAGTTTGTGCGTTCCAGAAGAACAGTTGTCTCCGCTCACCGCGCGTGGCGAGCGTTGCGCCGTCAGAGGAAAATCCCAGACTACCACGAAAGATCGGCGTTAGGCCGGCAGTCCGCTCATCGCCTGTGGCGACCTCCAAGATGCGAATTGCCTCGTTTAGGCGGGCCAACACGAGAAGCTCACCGTGTTCAGAGAAAGCCATGTCTCCAAGTTTGTCGTGCTTTACTGGAAAGCCTTCTAACATCTTGCCGGAAGCGACATCCCACAACTTGACGTGACCGTAGTGACCGCCACCGGCAAGGATTTGTGAGTTGTGGGAAAACTGCACCAGATCGTGGCGGCCAGAATCGTTGGTAAGGATATGGTGTCGCTTGCCCGTCGCCAGATCGAACACCATTGTCCAACGATTGCGACATGCCGCCAGCCAACGCCCGTCAGATGATACAACCAAGTCTCTCGGCGAGAAATATATCCGCGGCTCAGCCGGTAGTTGACCGAGTTGCAAACGCGGGAGCTCGCGCTGCTCGTCGGGAAGAAGTGGCAAGATACCATCGTCGACCGCGACGTATAAAATCTTACCATCAGGCGAGAAGTCCATCACGGCTGCATAGACTTCCCCGTCGGCACTTCGATGTGCGCTTGGGACCGTCGCCATATCGAACTCGAAAATGATCCGATCCGCAGCCAAGTCATGCACCTGCAGGACGCTCCCCTTGGCCACCGCAAGGCGATCGAGTTGGGGCGAGCCGACGACGAATCCCCAAAACGCTGGTCGTCGCAAATCAGGCAGTTCTTTGTGCGAGAGTACCTCGCCGGAGTCGGCATCCCACCGTATGACCTTGCAAGGGCTACCATCGACAACGATCAGAAGCTGCTCACCGTCAGCCGTGTACTGCAGGACTCGGGGAATACGCCCCGACCACTGGCCACGGACAAGTTCTTGGTGGCTGGAGGCATCCCAGATGCGCACGAAACCATCATCCCCGGCCGTTGCAAACTGCCCGGTACCGGGTCGCCAGGCAACGCGCCGCGTCCAGCGGTTGTGACCAAAGTGCTGCTTGCCGATTATCGCGATCGCTCCTGACCTAAGAGCCGGCTCGGCCGCGACAATGGGTCGTAAGGGTCGCGCTGCTGGCAGTTCGTCGGCCGTGGCAATCGACATGCCGACCAGATAAACCGTAAACATGCTGGTGACGATCCAAGAGGCTCGTTTTAAAACAGCCGAGAAGTGTGCGTGAAGGCGAAGCGGGGACGCAATGCTTCGTTCGCAAGCAGACGAACGTATTCGGCTACCGCGGCGAAAATTAATCGTTGAGGAATATTTCATTGCCGATTCCTTCTGGTTTTCAAGATTGACCAAGTCAAGGCGGAAGCGAAAAAGGTGCGGCCGAACTCCGCTTTGACTCACACTACGCGTTGCATCGCGACAAGAGTCGGCGGCGCACCTCCTTCCCTCAACGCACTGCGGCGCCACGTATGTCGCAGGAGTTTCATCGGTGGGTCGCGCCTTGAAATTGCCAGTTCCGGGTCTTCTTCATAAATCACTTGAGACATCCCATATGAGTCAGGCTGCGCTTAATCTACATTATTGCGATTGCTGGAGATGATTGCGAGGAAGACATGGCGAGCGTCGGTTGCGCTAACATCACCCCTCGTCCAGTTGACGCCGCACGATTGTTCACCGACACTAATCATGCTCATGCATTCTTGCCGGTCTTCTCATTCCCTTCGGCGCGGCGATGTTTGATTTTGCGATTATTGGTTCGGGGGTCTCGGGCGCTCGGATTGCCTACGAACTGACCGCGGGCGGGGCGAAGTGCCTGATGATCGAGGCGGGCAAAGTCTTCGATCGCACGAACTATCCGCCCGACGAATTGGGCTACACGGGCCGCATGTTCTGGGGCGGCGGGATCGAGATCAGCCAAGACGGCAACCTGGGTTTCCTTCGTGGCAAATGTCTCGGCGGAACGTCGGTTGTCAATCAAGCGGATCTGAATCGCTTTGATGATTTGGCATGGGACGATTGGCGCGACCGCAGCGGTATCGACTATTTCAATCTCGTCGAAATGACGCCCCTGTACGATCACCTCGACTCGCGGATCGTCTCCAACCACATTCCGCCGGAATACTACAACCGCAATGCCCGCTTGTTCACCGAGTCGTTCGAGAAATGTGGGTACCAGTGGGCGCCGATCGTGAGGGCGCAGTCGGATTGCAAGTTCGACCGAGGGAGCGACTGCATTGTCTGTCTCGGCGGCTGCCCTCGCGACTCGAAACAGAGCGCGGTGCTGACGCTGATTCCCACGGCGCGAAAGCAGGGCCTGGAAATCGAAACCGAATTCGATGTCGACCACGTCGACGACACGGGACCGACCGTGAAGATTCGTGGCACGCAACACGGAGAGAAACGTGAGGTCGAGGCCGCCCGGGTGGTGTTGGCCGCCGGATCGTTTGGCAACACAACATTACTGCACCGTTGTGAGGAAATTGGTCGCAAGCTGCCGGCGTTGGGTTCCCGCTTCGCGTGCCATCCACAGCGCATGACCTACGGCATTCACGATGAGCCGGTCAATTCGCACAAGGGTCCGCTCCAGTCGGTTGAATCGCATGACGATCGCCTTCGGAAGGCCGGGCTAAAACTAGAAAACGTGTTCGCCCCGCCGATTGCCACCAGCATGTTGTTGCCAGGGTTTGGCATGCAACACATTGAGTTGATGAAGAAGCTCCGCTACTTCACCGGCCTGGAAGTCGTAATCCGCGATGACCCCGTGGGGCAGCTAAAGATCGATCGCAAGGGAAACCTAATCCGCGCGAAGACGTTGACCGCGGATGATCGAGCAAAGGTCAAACGAGGGCTGGAGATCGCCACCGAGATGCATCATTCGGTCGGTGCCCGAGAAGTGATTCACTGTGAACAGGAATTCGGCTTGCACCTGATGGGCGGCTGCCCGATTGGCACCGACGCGAAGACATCGGTCGTGAACCCGAGCTTTCAAGTGCATGGCCACCCGAAGCTGATCGCCGCCGATTCGAGCATTTTTCCATCCGCACCCGGGATCAATCCCTCGTTTACGATCATGGCGTTGAGCTATCTGGCGAGTAAGAAGTTGTTAGAGGATTAGAAGGTCGCTTCACGCACCGGATTTTTCCATGACCAATCCAACCCAGCATCTCACCGATGGTCAATTTCGTGGCCTCCTCAAACTGGGCGACGTTTTCGCTCCTGGCAACGATGAGTTCCCTTCGTTCTCGGAGTTGGGTTGTGGCGAACATGCGGATGCCGTGCTGGAATACCTTCCCAAAGACGACCGCAAGGCGCTGGCCACGCTGCTGGGTTTGCTGCGCTGGACTCCTCGGTTCAAGGTGCGATGGCTGGTTCGTTTTCTTGAATTCGCGCCGAAGATTCCCGGCCCGCCGGGCGATGTCTTGCGGCTACTGCGCACCGGGCTCAATGGAGTGGTGATGTCGTTGTATTTCTCGGGCCGCAAAGGACAACACTACTCGGGTCGCACTCCGCTGGAAATCATTGAGTACGATGTGAACGTTTATACCGAGGACGTCGATGCTCGGGCGGCAGCGACCCCGGATGGCAGCGGTTCAGACGAAACTGCCACCTAACCCGCGATAGGTCGCCGCGCGGTCGACGATTTCGCCGCCGGCAACGAGCAGATACTCGTTGAAGTGTTCTGCCAATTCACCTGCCTTGGCGTGTCGAAACAACACCGGTCCACCCCAGGGAATTTCGCGACCGAGCTTCAAGGAACCATCACCCGGCAACCGCAGTGGCGTTTGGACCTCGCCACAACCTTCGGTCGATACGAACCGCAAGCCCTTGGGCAAATGCGGTCGTGGCACTTTGTCCCAACCTGGCTCGCCCGAGGCGATATAGCCCCCGCCGGCGCAGGTCAAGTAACCCTCGTCCGAACTTCGCGAGGCTTGAAGCACGAAGAAACAGGCTGGCTCAAGTTGGATGTTCGAGAAATAGTCGAACAAGTGCGAACAGAGAAAGCCCGAGCCGGCGGTCAACTCGGTGAGCCACGGTTCGTTGACCGTAAAATTCACCGAACCGGTCCCGCCGCCGTTGAATAGTTGCAAGTCGAGATCCCGCTCATGAAATCCTTCGGCGAGCTGCTTTCGCAACTCCGCCACACGAGCCATCGAGCGCCGTCGAATCACCGCCGCCACCGGGTTGATCAACCGCTTGAATGGGTTGCGATCACCCAGCCCGGCGACCTGCGCTTCGTAACCCATCATTCCCACGATCCGAATACCGGATAAGCAACGAACCGCTTCGCACAGGGTGAATACATCTTCCACCGATCGCAACGGTGAGCGTCGCACGCCCAAATGCACCCGTCCGCCGAAGAGCCGCAACGACATGTCAACGTCAAGCACGACATCAATCGGGCGTTCGCCATGCGGATTGGCCGCCGAGAGTATTTCGATTTGTTCGATCGAGTCGAGCACAAGCCGAACCGTCTTTCCATCCGCCATAAGATCGACAAGCCGCTGGATGTCGCTGGGCTGTACCGTGGGATAGGCGACCAGAAAGTCGTCGAAGCCCTGCTCGGCTAGGAAGCAAACTTCCTCGACCGCGAAACACATCAAGCCGCGGTAGGGTTCGCCAGAATCTAAAATGCGACGAATGAGCGCCGGCACGCGAACGCTCTTGGTGGCCAAGCGAAGGTGGTGTCCGTGACCACCACGCTGGAGGATTCCGCCGATTTTGGCCACGTTGCGATCGAAGGCATCCAAATCGACGACCACCGCAGGCAGTCGCTCGTCCTTCAACACCGCACACCACTGGTCGTAATTCATACACCCGCTCGAACCAATGTCTGTGAGGCACTTCACGCGGAGAACTGCCGATTCAGACTACAAACCCTTCAGCGTCGACAGAATGACGCCACCAAGTCGTAAGAGGGATGGCTTTTCGGAAAGACGCACCGCACCACGGAGCACGGCGGCGGCATTCTTGCTCGATGGGAACCAGGCGGGTTTGGGGAAGAGCGTCAAGGGACCCTCCATCACGGCCTTCTCCATGTCGTCGAGCATGTAGGTGTTATGCACCCAGCCAATGCCACTGACAGGATCGTGAATCGAAGCACCCGGATAGCCACCCCACGGTGTGGTCATCATCCCGTAGGCCAGCGCACACCAGTGGTTGATGCCAATCGTGCCGTAACGGAGTTCGGCGATGAACTGATCGAACGCTGGCCCGGTTTGCGGGTCTTTGCGGAAACTGGGATGCACGATCACGGTGGCGCCCAGCGTGCCGAACAAGCGGTTATTCGCGAAGTCGGCCGCCCGTTTGAGGAAGTCTTTCCCGTCGGAAGCCTCCAACCCTGTCTCGACACAAACACAGACGAACGATTCTTCGTTGAAGTACAACGCGTCCTGCTCGGGATCAATGTCGCGCTTCAACGTCCATGGCAGCGCGCCGGTCGGGCAGCCTGTTGGCGCTTCACCGGCGAAGCGGCGGAACCGCTCTTCAGCGCCCGGGTAATATGCCTTCCGCGGCGGGTTGGCGTCTAGAATTTCCTGTGCATAGTCGAGAAACTGCTGCCGCTGCGGCCAGCTCTTGTGCGTTACGACGACCTTGGTCGCCACGCAATTGAACGAACAGTTGTTAAGGATCGACATGGCCAAGTTTTCAGCCTGAAAACGAAGCTGGCTGTCGCTGTAGTCCGCCGGAATGACGATCCACGGCGAGACGTTCCCCAACTCGCTGGTGATCGGCTTGGTGAGCAACGGGTCGTTGTCGGTTTTCCGCCGATCGCGATCCGCGCCTGGAGGCCCCCATACGATGGTATCGTGCGTGTGAACCGAACCGGTAATGTGAACCTCGTCGACCAACTCATGATTTGTCGAATAGGAACCGACTTCGGCCCCGCCATAGATGATCCGCAGAAATCCGGCATCGATCAGCGAGGCATAGGCACGCTCGAACACCGGCCCCAGATATTCGTTCACCGGGTTCATCTTCAGCAGCACGACTTGGCCTTCTTGGAAAATCTTCGTAAAGGCGTCGGTCGGCGGAATGCTCGATACGTTGCCTGCCCCCAACACCAGGGCAATCCCCTCTTCTTGTCTTCCCCGGCGATAATAGCTGGCGATGTGTTCGGAGAGGTTCTCCCGCGTGACGCCCTCGGCCATCCAGATGTGAGCTTTGAACCCGCTGAAGGCAATCGAGTCGTACATCCCCTTGGTCGGCATAACCTGCACTTGCAGTCGTCCGCCCGGGCCGGTGACAATTTTTCCCGGCAGCCGTGGCGCGCCGAATTTCTCGACGTCTGAAAGTGAATTGATGATCAGCCGCAGATAGCGAACGGTTCCCAGCACTCCGTTGGAGATGTCTTCTGCTTCTTGAGCCGTGCCCGGGGTGAGCCCCTTGGCTTCGCACGCCAAGCGGATCCATTCGTCGCACTCGGCCATCGTGCCACCGATGCAGGCTTCGGCGAGTTCGAGCAACCGCGCGATCGGCGTTTTGCGGAGCTTCGACTTGCCGGCGGACAACGCCTCCAAGCAGCGGTCGATCTCTTCGTGCGAAGTGATGTTGGCCGTCTGTTCCTGATACAGCCCGGCTTGTTCAATCGTACTCATGTTGTTTCGGCTCCTCGACGCCAGAATCGGCCATGTGTCGCGACCGGAAAGGGAACAGCTCAAGGACGAGCAATAATTTCGCCCCTGATTGTCAACCGCCGCTGACGAAACGTCAAGGAATGAATATCGCGCGAACCGGGCCGTTCTTCCTGGTGACTAGAGGGTTGGAAGGGACTCGTGGTCGTGTAAAGCCTCGCTACTACCCCAGCCCGGCTTCAAGCCGGGGCGTGATCCATTGGCGATATCAGCCTGGTGATGGTTGACCCAACCGGCGGAGTCGCCCTATATTTCAGTGCTTCGACATGTCTGGGTCGACGATAGGGGGAGTAGGGTGTGTGCTCGCACGCACCGATCCTGTCTTCGGTATCCGACGGCCGGACAACCGTGGTGGCTGTAGCTCAGTTGGTTAGAGCACCAGATTGTGGATCTGGGGGTCGGGGGTTCAAGTCCCCTCAGCCACCCCTGCGAAGAACGACCGCATGGCCAGAGGTGCCGTGCGGTCGTTTTCTTTTCGGCGTTTGATACGACGTCGGTGGATTGTCCTTGGGGGCTGATGGCCGAAGTCGCGGGAACCGCCAGTGCGGATTGTGCCAACCGTGGCCCTCCCCTCAACATGCTGGCGGCTGCCAATACGCTCAGCTAGACTAAATCGCCTGAGGGCCCGTCTCGTCTTTGTCTTTTCAAGACACAAGCTTGTCGTTACTGAGATCTCCTCGCAGGTCGGCCCATGCCGCAACAGGTTACCACCAGCCGTTTGGCGAATCTCATCAGCCGCGCCATGCGCCGGGCGTTCGACCAGTATCAGGACAACTTCAAGGAGATCACCGAACGAGCGCGCGAGCGGTTCGAGCAACGCGATTGGCATGGCATGCAAGCCGACAGTGCCGAGCGACTCGAAGTCTATGCGAACGGGGTCGATCAGATCGTCGCGCAGGTTCGCGAGTTACCCGAAGATCGCACGAATTCGCGGCCGGTATGGATGGCAATTAAAGCTGTTTACTCAGGGTTGATCGACGAACGAGACGATTGGGAGATCGCCGAAACCTTTTTTAACTCAGTCACCCGGCGGATTTTCACGACCGTGGGGGTCGATAATGAAATCGAATTCGTCGACACCGACTTTGAAAGCCCGCCGAATCCGGCGAAGCAGCCGGCCTACCACACCTATGAACGGGGCGACTCAATCGACTCGCTCGTATCGCAAGTGCTCGGCGACCTGGAGATTACGCTCCCCAGCGAGACCATTGCCCGCGAAGTACCCCGTACGGTGAGAGCGATCCAGCGCCGCTTGAAGCGCATTGGTCCGCGTGCGATGGCCGAAAAGTTGGAGATGATTCGTTCGGTTTTTTATCGTGGCGAATATGCCTATCTCATCGGTCGCATTCACAGCGGCAAGCATATCCTTCCGCTGGCGATTTGCCTGCGAAACACGGAAGATCAAGGCATTGTTGTCGATGCCGTGCTCACCGAAGAGAACGACATCAGTCTCCTGTTCAGCTTCACGCGATCGTACTTCCACGTCGAAGTCGATCGGCCCTACGAGTTAGTGCGGTTTATCAAGACCATCATTCCGCGAAAACGTTCCGCCGAAATTTACATCTCCATCGGCTATAACCGGCACGGCAAAACCGAACTGTTCCGCAACGCAATGCGGCATCTCCGGAAAACAGACGATCAGTATGTTCTGGCCCAAGGGCAACAAGGCATGGTGATGGTGGTGTTCACCATGCCGTCGTACCCGGTGGTCTTCAAGATCATCAAAGACCGCTTCGACGCTCCCAAGACATGTACCCGGCAGTCGGTCATCGACCAGTATCATCTGGTGTTTCGTCACGATCGGGCGGGTCGTTTAATGGACGCTCAGGAATACCATTACATGGAGCTTGCGCGGCATCTCTTCTCCGATGCCCTTTTGGAAAAACTGCACCGCGTGGCAGCCGAAACCGTCTTCCTCCGCGGCGATCGGGTGGTGATCAAACACTGCTATGCCGAACGCCGCGTGGTCCCGCTGAATCTCTACCTTCAAGGAGCCGACCCCGACGCGGCCCGAGCGGCGGTGATCGACTACGGTCAGACGATCAAAGATTTGGCATACACGAACATTTTTCCCGGCGACCTGATGCTAAAAAACTTCGGCGTCACCCGGCACGGGCGCGTGGTCTTCTACGACTACGACGAGATCAGCCTGCTGACCGACTGCTCGATTCGAGAGCTGCCCGAGGACGATGGTCTCTCGGGTTCAGAGCCTTGGTACGGCGTGGGCGAGAAGGACATGTT
>CAZNXE010000009.1:0-45106 GCA_964576465.1 uncultured Planctomycetaceae bacterium | reverse complement strand
CTCTCCACCACGGCCCGCGCCCAGAGTGGCTCGCTCGATGAACTCGTCGAGACGATTCGCACGGCGAGTCCCGAGGGAGACAGCACGTTGCTGGGACAAGGAATCCGCACCGTGCTCAACGACCTTCGCGGCACGCCTCCCACGGCGGTCATCGTGATTAGCGATGGAATCAATACGGCAGGCGAGCCGCTTTCAGAAGCGGCCGAGTATGCCCAACGGAAGGGAGTTCCGCTCTTCACCGTCGCCGTGGGCGACGACGAACCGGCTCGCGACATTCAGTTGCACGACCTGCTGGTCGACGAAATCGTGTTCGTCGACGACACGGTGAACTTCGAGTTTAAGTTAACCGCCACCGGGCTCGAAGGCAGCCAGGTGAAAATAGTGCTGCACCAAGAGGACGACGCAAGCCCGTTGGCCACGCTCGACGTTCAACTTGGTCCCGACGGCGAACCACTAAGCGTAAGGCTGCCGTATCGACCCAGGCAGGTAGGTGAATTCCGCTACACAATATCTGTCGAACCGCTCGACAAGGAAACCAACAAGAAGAACAACTCGCAAACGCGGATCGTCAGCGTGCGCAAGGAGAAGATTCGCGTGCTGCTGGTGCAAGCCTATCCGAGTTTTGAATTTCGCTATCTCAAGACCATGCTCGATCGCGACAGCACCATCGAGCTAAATACGTTTCTTCAAGAGGCAGACCCGGAATACGCCGAACTCGATCAAACCGCGCTGCGGGTGCTGCCCGTGCAGCGCGACGATCTATTCACCTACGACGTGATCATCTTCGGCGATGTGAATCCGGTATTTTTGGGCCAGCGCGTGATGCAACACTTGGTCGACTTTGTTAGCGAGAGCGGCAAAGGCGGCGGCATGATTTTCATCGCAGGGCCGCGTTACACACCGACGGCCTACCACGGCTCGCCGCTCGCGACAATCTTGCCCGTCTATCCAGTCTCGGGGGCAGGTCCAACGTCGACCGTCGTGGCTGAAGACGCATATCAGCCTCGGCCCACCGACCTGGGTCTAGGCAGCCCTCACATGCAGCTCGGCGATTCAGACGAAGAAACGCTTCGCATCTGGAAGAACTTGCCAGGGCTGTACTGGCTCGATTCCTCGACGGAGCTCAAACCTGGTGCTCGGGTCTTGGCCGAACATCCCACCCGAATTGGTAGCAACGGTGCGCCGTTGCCAGTGATTAGCTTGCAGTATGTCGGCGCGGGCAAGGTGCTGTTTCATGCCACCGACGAAACTTGGCGTTGGCGGCGGCAAGTAGGCGACGTATTCTTCGCCCGATATTGGGTTCAAGCCATACGCTTTCTAAGTCGTTCGAAACTGCTGGGACAGCGGACCGCCGAATTGACGACCGACCGCCGGACCTACCGTCGCGGCGAGTCCGTTCGCTTGCGAGCAAGGTTCGTCGATGACCGACGTGCACCGGTTGAGGACGACGGAGTAAGTGTACTTGTCGAGCGCGAAGGTGACCAGAATCGTCGTATTAAGCTTCACCGAACTTCTTCTGGACGCGGCGTCTTCGAGGGCGTGCTCTCGCGACCGGCCGATGGAAGTTACCACGCCTGGATCACCGCACCTGATATCGAGGGACGCGCCCCGGCGACGGACTTCCAAGTCACCGCCCCACCAGGCGAACTGGCCGACGTGCAGGTTGATAGCACCGCCATGCGCAGCGCGGCCGAAATGACTCAGGGCAAGTTCTACAACATCGCCAACGTGTCCCGACTGTCGAAAGACCTTCCGCGTGGCCGCCAAATACCCGTTGAAACGCTGCCTAGAATTGAGCTTTGGAACCGCTGGCCGCTGCTGCTACTGTTTCTCGGCCTGCTGACATCCGAATGGATTCTGCGAAAACGCAAGGGAATGTTATAATGACGGCTGCGAAACACCCCCCCGATTTGGCACCGCGAACGAGACGACCGACAAGCAACGCCGTCACGCTTGCTTGCCGCCACTGGGGCCACCAAGGACGCTGAGGCATGCCGCATCCACTCCAACAACAAATGGCCTCCGTGCGCCGCCGCGCCCAATTGCTGCTGTTGGTGCATGGAATCGCCCGCGTGCTGGCCACCGTGGTGGCAATCGTGCTGCTCGCCGGCTTGGTCGACTACGCGGTGCATTTCAGCGACCGCGGCTTGCGAATCATGCTCACCCTGAGCGTCGTTGGCGTGGCCGCTTGGGCAACGTGGCGATATCTGTTCCAAGCCCTTACCACGCGGTTTAGCGATACGGGCATCGCGCTGCGCGTGCAGCGTCGGTTTCCTCAGTTGGGCGATCGATTGGCAAGCGCGATCGAGTTCCTGAATCAGTCGCCCGACGATCCCCATGCAGGTTCAGCCGAGTTGCGTAGGGCCGTCATCTCCGAAACGACGGCCGCCATCGAAGGCCTGGACCTTCACGACGTGCTTCGACCGCGCGCGGCGTGGCGTGCTGCAATGGGCGCCGCCATGCTCGGATTCGTCGCCCTCATCTTCGTGGCCCTCGATCCCGGCTCGTCGCGATTGGCATTGGCCCGCTTAACGCAACCCTGGTCTGATGTGCGGTGGCCACAAGAAAACCACTTAATACTCCGCAATCGGATCGACCAAATCGCTTACGGCGCGGCGCTCGAAATCGAAGTCGTCGATGCCAACGGGGCCGAGCTTCCCGAGCAAGTGACGATCGAGTTTCGCTACGACGGAGAGTCGCCTGTAGACGGCCCGAGCAGCGCCGTCATGCAGTTTCTTGGCGACATGATGGTCTACCGGCAAGATTCCGTCACGCGCGATTTCGCCTACCGCGCGGTGGGCGGAGACGACCACACGATGCCTTGGGTTCTCCTGCGAGTTGTGGAGGCCCCGCAGATTGAGAAGCTTGACGTCCGGCTGACCTTTCCTGAATACACCGGATGGGAACCAGCCTCGGTCGACGGTCTGATTCATGCCCTGCGTGGCACTCAGGTTGCCATGCTGGCCTTATCGAGCAAGTCCTTGGAAAGCGCCACGTTACATTTTGAATCCGGCAACCAATATGCTTGCCAACTCGACGAAGGCGGCCGCTCGTTTACGGTTCCCACAGGCAACGAACCGCTGCTGACTGTTTCGCGCACGGAAACCTTCTGGTTTGAGCTGGTCGATGCCGGAGGGTTCACAGGCGGTACGCAAACACGATACGAAATGCGCGTTAGCGAAGACGCAGCGCCCTCGGTAACCGTCGAAAAGCCCGACACCAATCTGTTCGTGACCCCCTCCGCCGAAATTCCCCTGAGCATCGTTGCCCGAGACGATCTGGCTTTACATCAAGTCGAGCTACGTTTCTTGCGATCCGATCGCTCGGACGAAGGCGAGCAAATCATTGCCCTCTACGAAGGGCCATCGCGACAAGAACCTCGTCCTGCTCCGCTCGACCCTGCCGGCGCCGATCCTGATCGGCGATCGATCGAATACCGTTGGGACATCGCCGCTCTAGAACTTCCCCCCGGAACCCAGTTGACGTTCTATTCCGCGGCCAGCGACTATCTGCCGCAATCTGGCCAAAGCCTGCCGCGCCGTGTCACCATCATCACTCCCGAAGAACTGCAACAGCGAATTACCGAGCGACAGCGTTATATCATGGGCCAATTGTCCCGTGCCCTAAAACTCCAGCAAACGTCGCGTAGCCGGGTTGCCGAGCTAGAGATCCAGATGCAAGAGGTCGGCACGCTGGGCAAGCGCGATGTCGATCAACTCCAAGCAGCCGAACTCACCCAACGACAAGTTCGTCATGCGTTAACCGATGAAGCCGATGGTATCACCACGCAAATCGACTCCTTGCTCGTCGAGTTGGAGAACAACAATCTTGAGAGCCCTGAGCTACGGGGACGGCTTGAGAGTTTGCATCAGGCCATCTCCCATGTCGCCGCCGAGCCGTTGTCTGCCGCCGAGCAAGGACTGGTCGACGCCCTGAAGCAATCGCAGACGATCTTGGATACCACCGACGAAGCCGATGATCGCCAGCGGACGCCCCAAGACGAAGCCGTTGGGAACACACTGAGTACCGCGGGCAACTCTCAAGACACGGTCATTCAGTCGCTGGAATCGCTGCTGAGCGAACTTGGGCAATGGAACAACTATCGACAGTTCGCCCAAGAGATTGGACAGGTGCGGCGCGAACAACACGAACTTGCCGAACAAACCGCCGAGCTGGGACGCCGCACACTCACGCGCGGAATCGAGGATCTCACACCTCAAGAGTTGGCCGACCTGAATAAACTGGCCCAACAACAGCAAGCATTATCCCATCGTTTCGAGCGTGTTGTCCAAGGCATGCGTCAGATGCGTGACCAACTGGAATCAGAAGATCCACTCACGGCCGACACGTTGAGCGACGCACTCGAAGAATCGCGTCAGCGTTCGATCAGCGGTCAGATGAGTAACGCCGGCCAACAAGTCCAGCGCAATCAAGTTGGGCAGGCCGTCGCCATGCAACGTCAGCTTGATGGCGACCTGCAAGAAATGATCGACGTGCTCTCCAATCGCCGCGAACACGAGCTTTCGCGACTCGTCAAGAAACTTCGCGAAGCCGAACAACAACTCCAGCAACTCCGAAAAGAACACCAAGGGTTGCGAAAAAAGGCCGAAGCCGCGGCCAAAGAAACCGATCCTCAAGAACGGCAGCGTCAACTGAAACGCTTGGCACGTCAGCAGCGCGAGTTGCAAGAGAAAACCGAACGATTCGCCCGCCAACTACAACGACTTCAGGCCGCCCGCGCAAGCCGTTCCGCCCAACAAGCCGGTGAGCACATGGCCGAAGCAGCTCAACAGGGCGATCAAGGGCAAGCCGCCGAAGCGGCAGGCGCCGCAGGCAAGGCACAGAGCGATTTGGACGAGGCACAAAAACAACTCGCGCAAAGGCGACAGCAGGCCGAAATGGATTTGGCTTTCGAACAGCTTACCCGGATGGCCGAAACGCTCGCCGGCTTGCGTGATCAACAGCAAGGTGTACTCGAAGAAACCACTCGGCTCTCCGAACTAGAAGCCCGCCAAGGCCATCTGAGCCGTGCCCAGCAGATCTCGTTGAGAAATCTTGCCCGGCAACAGCAGGCGATTGCCCAAGAGACCGACGACGCGGCAGAACAACTCACCGCTGCCAAAGTGTTCCGCTTGGCGCTAACCCGTGCCCGGGGATCGATGGATCGCGCGATCGCCCTGTTGAACGATCAACGAACGGGCACTGAAACACAGCGGGCCGAACGTAATGCGTTACGACGATTCGAGCAGTTGCTTTCCGCACTCGAACCCGACCCACCAGGAGAAGGTGAACAAGGGAACGACGGAGGGCAGGGGGGCGGTCAAGCAAAACCTCCAGCCGACGGTATTCCCCCGGTCGCGCAGCTCAAGATGCTCAAGCTGATGCAACTCGACTTAAACGAGCGGACCGCCGAGTTACGAGCCGACTATCAACAACAAGGTGACTGGACAGCGGGCTTGCAAGAGCGATTGGCCGACGTCGGCGAAGAGCAAGGAATCTTGGCCGATCTCGCGCGCAGTTTTTCTCAGCCGGCCGACGCTCCACCAGAAGATGACCCCGACGGCCTACCCGACTTCTTCGACGACGACGCATTGCCTGAATTGAATCTCGACCTCCAACCATCCCCGGCACAATCCCCATGATGAACAACAGACCGATCGCGAGCCTCATGCTGTGCTTCGCATTCTGCTTTGTCTATCACGTTGCGGCAGCCGACGAGAATCAACCGCCCCCGTCGAACAACGACGCGAAAGATTCCATCGACGCCCTGTTGCTCGACGGGCTGGACGACGAGTTGATGAGCGATTTGGAAGACCTCGACTTGGGCGAAGACGAAACACCGGGAAGCTCTCCCTCGGGTCGCGGGCCGCTGAATGAACTGGATCGCGAGTTGATCGAACAGTTAGGACAAGGCGCCGGAGAAGATGTGGGGACCGAGAGTGAAAGTGATCCGTTGTCGCAAATTGGTGAGCGGATGCGCCAAGCTAAACGCCTTATTGAGCGGGCCGATGTTGGTGAACCAACACGTGAAATCCAAGACCAGATTGTTTCGGATCTCGAAACCTTGATCCGCGAAGCGCGCCGCCGCCAGAACAGTTCCTCCTCGTCGAGCGGCTCCCAACAGAAGACCGCCGAGCGAAAGCAGGTAAAACAGCCACAACAATCCCAGGCCCAAGGATCCGGCAGCGGTGATCCCAACAGTCAACCGGCGCAAGACAGCACCGATCGTGTCGAGCAAGACAGTGTTCGCGATGTCGACATGCAAGACATGCGCGAGTTGATGCGACAGGTATGGGGGCACTTACCCCAACGCGATCGAGAGCAGATGCTGCAATCGTCGGTCGATGTCTTTCTGCCCAAGTACTCCGCCATGATCGAAGAGTATTTTCGAAGACTCGCCGAAATCCCCGAAGGACAGCGTTAACGGCACTCGGGCTAGCGTCCATGTGTTACCAACACGCCAAACACCAACGCGAAGGAGATCCTCCAGCATGACATTTTCACGCGGCAAACACGTCTTCCAAACCGCGTTGTTGGTGATGATCGTCCTCGCGACGTTCTGCAAGCCGACCCTGGCACAGCCAACCGCGCCAGAATCAACGGCGGTCGACTACATGACCCCCGCCACCAACGAAGCGATCCGCTCGGGGCTCAAGTTCCTGGCCACTCGTCATGATGACGACGGGTCGTTCGGCACCAGCGGTTACAGCCGCAACGTAGCAGTCTGCGCACTCGGTGGCATGGCTTTCATGTCCTCGGGCAGCACTCCCAGTCGCGGCCCTTTTGGCAAAAATGTCGAACAGTGCGTTTCGTTCCTTCTCGACAACGTGCAACAAGAGAGCGGATTCATCGCCGCCCCCGACACCAGTAGCCATGGCCCGATGTACGGCCACGGTTTTGCCACGTTGTTCCTCGCCGAAGCCTATGGCATGTCCATGCGGCCAGATCTGCGGGACAAACTTTCGGCGTCCGTGAATTTAATCGTCAAGACACAAAACAAAGAGGGCGGCTGGCGCTATCAGCCGCAGCCCCGTGATGCCGACATTTCGGTAACCATTTGCCAAATCATGGCCCTGCGCGCCGCACGGAACGCCGGCATCAATGTGCCCAACGACACGGTCGACCGCTGCATCGACTACGTGAAACGAAGCCAGAACCCAGACGGAGGGTTCATGTACATGATTCAAGGCGGGCAAAGCGCCTTTCCTCGCTCGGCCGCGGGCGTGGTCGCTCTTTACAGTGCTGGCATCTACGAAGGCGAAGAGATCGAGCGCGGTCTTGAATACCTGATGGGGCATGTGCCACGCGGAGGTTCGTTCCACCGCGAAAGCCACTACTTCTACGGACACTATTATGCCGTTCAGGCAATGTGGCATGCCGGCGACGATCACTGGAAAGACTGGTATCCGGCGATTCGTGACGAGCTACTCGCACTGCAACGGCCCGACGGATCGTGGATGGATTCGATTTGCCAAGAGTATGGCACGGCGATGGCTTGCGTCGTTCTGCAAATGCCAAACAACTACCTTCCAATCTTCCAACGTTAAATGACAGTTCGCCCTTTCATCCTAATAGTCTGCGCCTGGTTCACATCAACCGTCGGAGTCATCTTCGCCGACGACTCCGCTGTCGTCGTGCCGGTCGATGGAACCCGATTCACGGCCCGATTGACATCGATCGACACCGCCGGGCAACTTACGCTCGACACAACGGACACTCGCAAGACAATCTCACTGAACAACGTCGTGCGTTGGGGAACGCCCAGCGAAACGCAGCGCGGCCCGCTGCTTGTGATGCGCCAAGGCGCCGTGGTCGTCGTCGACACGCTGCATTTGGAGAACAACCAGATCTCCTTTGAGTCACAATTATTGGGCACGCGTACACTAGCGACAGAACAACTACGCGGCATCATTCTGCGGCCCCCCTCCGCCGCGCAGCTCCAAGACGCACTACTGCTACGCATCACGACCACCAGCGCCGACGACGACCGGCTACTTCTAATCAACGGCGATGAACTCACCGGCACCATCACCACCCTCGACACATCTCAGATCACCATCGATGCCAACGTCGGGGCAATCGAAGTCTCAACCAACCGTGTCGCGGCAGTGTTGCTGAGTTCCACCTTCTTCGAGCCACGCCCGTCACAACGCGAGGGCATTTGGGTCGGTCTCGCCGATGGTTCGAGGCTCCTCGCCGATCGTGCTGAACTGAATGCTGAAACGCTGACGCTCACCATCTCGGGCGATGCCCTTTGGCAAGCTCCTGCCGATGCGATTGTGTGGCTTCAGCCCTTGGGCGGTCGGGTTGTCTATCTGTCGGACCTCGAAGCGGCCGGCTATCGCCACATTCCGCTGCTCGATCTCTCCTGGGAATACCACCGCGATCGCAACGTGCTCGGCACCGCGTTACGCAGCGGAAAACATCGATATCAAAAGGGGCTGGGCATGCACAGTGCCTGTCGATTGACCTATCGGCTTGACGGGCCCTTTTCGCGATTCGAGGCCGATCTTGCCCTGGACGATGCCGCTGGTTCCCAGGGAAGCGTCGTGTTTCGCGTGTACGTCGACACCGAACAACGATTCGCAAGTGAGATCATCAGAGTTGGCGATCCGCCGGTGCCGGTTTCAGTCGATGTTCGCAACGGTCGCTCGCTAAGCCTGCTCGTTGAGTTCGCCGAACGTGGCGATGTGCAAGACTATGCAAACTGGCTCGACGCCCGGCTCGTGCGATAGAACAGTTCGCTACGCTCCGTACTTGCCAAGCCGCCCGGCGTTTGCCAGTGCCAATGGCATCAAGTATTTCGCCTCGATTTGACCGAGCCCACCCACAACGCATTCCTTCTCGCCAAACACACGGCAAGCATCGGGCCGGCAAACGCGCGAATAAAGCAATGTCGGCACCGGATGCCAACTGTGTGCCTGCAGTTCGCTCGGTGTGCTGTGGTCTCCGGTCACCATCAACACCGTCGGGTCCAGTGCCTCGATACGGGGAATGACGGTGTCGAGTTGTTCGATCTTTTCGACTTTCGCGTCGAAGTCGCCGTCTTCACCTGTGCTGTCGGTGTACTTGAAATGAATGAAGAAGAAATCGTGGTTCGCCCATTCTGCCTCCAAGACCGAGCACTGTTCGTCAAGCGTCGTGGCCTCGCCAACAATCTGCATGCCGACCAGCCGCGCGAGTCCCTTATACATCGGGTACACAGCAATCGCCGCCGCTCTGAGACCATATACTTCTTCATAGCTAGCCAGACTGGGCCGTCCGGCGAACCCGCGCATCGTCAATGCGTTCGCCGCCGGCTCGTTGACAAGCAGCTTGCGTGCCTCGGCGATGAATATTTTGGCGGCCTCCACTGTGGCACGGCTTCCTTCGTCCATCGCCTGCGGCTCAAGCGGTGGCACGCCTGTCGCTTGCGGATCGGTATCGTGAACATTGCCTTCCAAGCCCTCTCCACGAAACACCACCACGAAGCGATGCTCGCGCACGGGCTCGACAAAGACCTCCACGCCCGGCACTTTCACCTCACGTAGCTTCCGGGCCAGTGGCGCGCTTTGTTCGGTTGGAATGCGCCCGGCGCGGCGGTCCGATATATTGCCACTCGCATCAAGCGTACAGAAGTTACACCGCACGGCGACGTCGCCCGGCTGAAGCTCGAAACCAATCCCGGTCGCCTCGAGTGCCCCACGACCGATGGTGTATTGAATCGGGTCGTACCCAAACAGCCCTAAGTGCCCCGGACCACTGCCAGGCGTGATGCCCGGCTTCACTGGGATGCTGCCCCCCAACACGCTGCGAACGGCCAGCGCGTCGAGATTCGGAGTTCGCGCGGCTTCAAGCTCCGTCGGTCCGCCCGGCTCCCGGGGCAGCCCTCCAAGACCGTCGGCCACCAGCATCACGATCTTCGAGTCGTTTGCAGTCTTCAACGTTCGCGTCAACTCGTGCATGTCCATGTTTTGCATCGTCCGTGCTAAGCAAATTTGATCGAGGGAAACTTCTCCGCCATCTTGTTAACAAATTGCGGCGACAGCACAAGCCATATGGCACCGTTGTTCTCAAGTTTCAACACGCATGTCCGCACCCCCGGTGGCACGGTCTGGCTGCATTCAGGTCTCTCCGGTATCCTCAGAATATTTGAGTTCCCACGCGTTTTTTCAAAGGCCAGCCCCATCGAACCCCTGCAATACGAATATGACGGTGCCCTGATTCCCGAGCGGGGGCTGTCTCAGTCCGATCTTGACGAACTCGCGCCGCAACTCGAATCAGCGCAGAGCGAAGTGCTTCAAGATATTTCGCTGTTGAAGAACAAACAGGCCGTTCCGCCGGAGAAAGTTCCGCTAGACGCCGCCTTTATCGAACTCCCAGAGCGGCTGCTGGACGAGTATCACCGCGATGGAGCCTCGAGCGAAGTCGCCCGCATCATTGCCTGCGGAAACCGGCTTGCCGAGTTGGTCGATCGCGTTGTGCTGTTGGGAATCGGGGGCTCGTACATGGGCGCCCGAACGCTGATGGAGGGCCTTTGCCACCCCTATCACAATGAACTTTCCCGCACGGGGCGCAACGGTCGACCGCGACTCTATTTCGAGGGCAACAATGTCGACAATGATGCTACGCAAGGTCTGCTTGATTTGCTCGGTCGCGACCGCGCGGCCACGGGCGTCGACGATTCCTGGGCCGTGGCGGTCATTAGCAAGAGCGGGGGCACGCTCGAAACAGCCGTTGCCCTGCGGCAGTTCCTTCCCGCGCTTCGCCTCGCGTGCGGCGGCGATGCGAAGCGGTTGGCCAACCATGTCGTGCCCGTCACCGGTGAATCAGGAAAACTATTCGATCTGGCCAAGGCGCTCGGCTGCGAGGAGATGTTTTATACCCCAGACGGCGTCGGCGGGCGGTTCTCCGTCTTGACCGCCGTGGGACTATTGCCCGCCGCGATCCTGGGGCTGGACGTGGTCGCGCTGCTGGAAGGTGCGGCGGCCATGAATGAACGCTTTCGCACGCAAGCGCCCGGCGACAATCCGGTGTTGGACTATGTTGCCGTGGGGCATTTGATGGAACAGAATCGCGGCGCGACGATTCGCGTCTTGTCTGTATGGAGCAAAGGGCTCGAATCGCTAGGGCTGTGGTACGACCAACTGCTGGCCGAAAGCCTCGGCAAACATGGCCGGGGCGCGACGCCGCTAACCGTCGTCAACACACGTGATCTTCACTCTCGTGGCCAGCAACATCAGGATGGTCGGCGTGACAAATTGATTACGAATCTCATCATCGAACACAATCAGCGAGCGCCCATCGCGGTGGGGCGTTCGGAACTCAATCAAGATCAGCTCAACGCATTGGCAGAAAAGACGATGCCTGACATCATGTCCGCGGCGATCGAAGGCACGAATAAGGCCTATGCCGAAGCGGATCGCCCGACGACGAATTTGCGGATTGCCAAGTGTGACGAGTCGGCACTAGGGCAACTGCTTCAGATGTTCATGCTGGCTACGGTCGTCGAAGGGCGGCTCATCGGCATCAACCCTTACGGACAGCCCGGTGTTGAAGCGTATAAGCGACATACCAACGCGATTCTGCGTGGAGATGAACGCTCGCAATAAACCTCACGACCGCAAGAGCGTTTCTGAAATCAAGCACAAGGAGCAACCTCCACATGGCAACCGAACTGACTTGGCTAGGACATGGAAGCTGGTCGATTTCGACGGGCAACCACAACGTGTTGCTCGATCCGTTTCTCGATGATTCACCAACGGCCCCGGTCAAGGCCGACGATGTCGCGGCAGACTTCATCTTGGTTTCTCACGGCCATTTCGATCATGTGTCTGACGTGGTGAAGATTGCAAAGCGGACCGGGGCGACGGTGATCTCCAACTTCGAGGTTTGCCAGTGGCTCGCCGCCAAGGGAGTGGAAAAAACACACGCCCAGAATATCGGTGGGGCGTGCGACCATCCCTTTGGCAACGTCAAGATGACGATCGCCCACCACAGTTCGAGCATGCCCGATGGTTCTTATGGTGGGGATCCTGCTGGATTTTTGCTCACCCTGGCCGACACCACAATCTACTTCGCGTGCGATACGGCATTGTTCGCCGATATGGAGTTGATCGGCAAGGTGGGAATCGATTTGGCAGTGATCCCCATCGGCGACAACTTTACGATGGGACCATCCGACAGCGTGGAAGCCGTGCGTCTGATTCAACCCAAACGGGTCGCGCCGGCCCACTACAACACTTGGCCACCGATTTCTCAAGACGCTGAAGCCTGGGCCAATCAAATTCGCGAGCGAACCAACGCCGAACCGATTGTGCTTACTCCGGGCGGACAAATCACTGTTTGAACCCGGCCCTCCAAACACGCCGGCAAGCAGAACCTGATTCCCCGCCTGTCTCAGATGGATTACACTCGTACGCATCGCGATGGTTTCCTCCGCGAAACCGTGTGGTGATAGGCTCCCCCTGGTGTGAGTTCCGAGGAACGAACGATGAAACGATTCCGCCACATTCTATTCGTCTGCATGCTCGCGGGGGCGATGTGCCGCATCGCGCATGTCATGGGAGAGGAAGCATGGCCGCAGTTCCGCGGACCGACGGGGCAGGGGATCGCCAAGGCACACGACCTCCCCTCGACGTTCGATGACCAGAAGAACGTCACCTGGAAAACGACCATCCCGGGCACCGGTTGGTCGTCGCCGGTCATCGTCGGCAATCAGATTTGGCTGACCACATCGACCGACTCTGGCCACGCGTTGAGGGCAATCTGCATCGCTCGTGCCACGGGAAAAGTGATCCACGATGTTGAGGTCTTCACACCAGAAGATCCGCCGGAAATCAACGCCAAGAATTCGTACGCCTCACCGACGCCGGTACTGGAGAAGGGCCGGCTGTTCGTACACTTCGGCACCCTCGGCACGGCCTGCATTGATTGCGAAACGGGAAGCGTCGTGTGGCGGAACACCGAAGTGCAACTCGACCACAAAGAAGGGCCGGGCAGCTCGCCGATCGTTTATGAAGATCTGCTGATCGTCAATTGCGACGGGCTGGATGTGCAGTGTGTCGTGGCCTTCAAGCAGTCCAACGGTCGCATTGCATGGCGCGCCACCCGACCCGGTCCGCTCGACCCGAACCCCGACTTTCGCAAGGCATACAGCACACCACTGCTGGTTGATGTCGATTCGCGAACCCAACTTGTTAGCCCCGGTGCGAGTCGTGTGATTTCCTACGATCCGCGCTCGGGTGACATCCTGTGGCAGGTCGACTACGAAGGCTTCTCCAACGTGCCACGGCCGGTGTTGGGCGACGGCCTGTTGTTCATTTGCACGGGATTCATGAAGCCGAAACTTTGGGCGATTCGGCCAGACGGGCTGGGAAATGTGACCGACACGCATGTCGCTTGGAGATTCACCGCGGGGATTCCAAACAATCCGTCACCGCTATGGGTCGATGGTCGGCTGTATCTGGTTAGCGACGCCGGGGTGGCAAGTTGTCTGCAGGGCGAAACCGGGAAGTTACTTTGGAAAAAACGGCTCGGCGGAAACTACTCAGCCTCACCGCTATGGGCCGATGGTCGCATTTACTTTTGCAGCGAAGAGGGCAGCGTGTCGGTGCTGGTGACCGGCGACGCATTTGAGCGTGTGGCAGTCAATCAACTCGATGGTCGCATTTTGGCGTCGCCGGCAGCCATCGCTCGTGAACTCTACATCCGAACCGATACCCAACTCTATCGTATCGAAAAGCGTCTCACCACGGCGGCAAATGATTGATCGACCGCGATGGCGGTTCAAAGCGAAAGGCTCGCCCGGTGTGAGACGACAAAACGATGACCGCACGCGCGGTTATCGGTCGCTCATCATGATATCGCTTACCAAGGCAAGCATGGCGAAGAAGCTGACACCCAGTGCGGTGTGAATGAGATGAATCGGCATTGTTGGTGGTCTCGCGGAAAGGACACTCCGGCAGGGGGGGCTCCGACCCACGACATTCATCCATGCGATACGCAGCTTCATCGACCCGCTTTCTGCAAAGGCTTCAGCCTTTCACCGTAAGAGGGAACGCCGTGCACCATCCTTCGTGATCCCGCAGACGGGAAGACTTGCCCAATCCGAGTCACCCGCCGCAGCGCACAAACTGCGGAACCTCGCACTGCAAGCCATCCAAGCGGTCACTGTTTCAGCTTCTGCTTGCTGCCACGCTTCGAAGAGGACCGGGGGCGATGGGCAGCAACCGCTTCGGCTCTTCGCGTCGCCTGCTGATGAAGCAATTGCCGCTGTAGTTCGGCAGTGCTCTTGTGCGTCCACTCGGTCAGATTGGCCAACCATTCCAACGATTTGCGGCCATTGAGATCGAGCGATTCAATCTCATTTTCGCGCATATTTCTGGTCATTTCCCTAAGCATTGATGCCACGTCGAGCACTTCAAGCGCCAAGGCATCCAACCGCTCGGGAGTATAAGGCTGTAGCGTCATCGGGCCCCCCCAATCCTTGAACAATTTTGACAATGTACGTGATTTTCAGTCGATGCTCGCGTGCCTTGCGAATTTCCCACGGACCAACAAGCACCCACCACATGTGGTTTATTATCGTAACATCTACACGCTATTTTGTACATAATTATGTTTGTAATTGGGCCACCACATCCCCACAATGATATCCGTTGTCGACTGCAACTTCGATCATCCGCGGCAACAAACATGCACGTCTTCCCTTGATGCAAAGGAGTGCCGTATGTGCCACCTCGACGCTATTCACCCTCGAATCGATGCCCTGCCCACATCCATTACGCCGACTGCAACCTGCTTCCATGAAACATGTTGCGCCAGACACGCAGGCCTTTCGGACGACGAAACCGAGGACGATTGCACCTCATGGGAAGACCTGCTTCCCGAGCTAGAAACCGACGACGATGAGCCGTTCGATCCGCTGCCCGACTTCGGCGATCCGCCCCCTTGGGCAGATCTCGATGACTGGGACAACGACGAGTAATCCCCCTCAGGCGACCACATCAAGCGCGACGAGAGCCGATTCCCGATTCCAACCCTTCTGGTGAGCAAGCGATGATCCAACATTCCATCGTCGATGAAGTGAAGCGATTGCTTTCCGAAGGCAAGCTGTCGCAGCGAAAAATTGCCAAGCACATTGGCATCAGTCGCGCGACCGTTGGGGCCATCGCCAGTGGCAAACGCCCTGACTACGTGCAGCGTCCTCCCAAAGAAGACGACCTCTTTCAGCAAACCGGTCCACCGCGACGTTGCCCCGGCTGTGGCGGAGTCGTCTACCTACCGTGCCGCCTGTGCCACGTTCGCGATATCAAACGCCTCGACAAACAACGGGCTCGACGCCGGCAACTCATGTCCGAGGGTCGTTTCAAAGAACTCCATCGTCAGCCGCCCCGACCCTTCACTTCGACACCGGCGGCGTCTTCGCCACTCGCTACTTGGGCGGAACCAAGGCCACCGCGCGACACCAGGCAGCGCTAGCCTTGTCGATCTTCACCGGCAGGCAAGAAACGTGAAACCCATGCGAGCGGCCGATCTGATCCAGGTTGGCCAGCTTTTCAATTTGGCAATACTCGCGTGTGATGCCGGCAAAGTGGGCAGGCCATATGAATCGCCCATCGCCGGTTCGATGATAGTCGGCCATCATGTCGACAAACGGGCGATCCAAAGTATAGGCGTCGATCCCAATCACCCGAACCCCTTGTTCGACCAGCCACAGCGTGCTCTCGCGACCAAGGCCCGGCTGCTTGAAATAGTCGGGCGATTCGAGCCGTGCATCGGCTCCGGTTTGCAACAGGACAATATCGCGTGGCTTCAACGTGTATTGCATCTCGCCCAACACGGCTTGAAGGTCTTCGACGGTGATCAGTTCGCCGGCAGCTTTATGACGCACGTCGATGACGACACCCGGCGCGAAGCACCATTCCAGCGGAACCTGATCGATGGTTCGCGCTGGTCGCCCCTCGGAGATAGGGCCGTAGTGATAAGGAGCGTCGACATGCGTGCCTGTGTGCGTGATGGCGCGAACTTCCTCAACGGCCCAACCCAGGCCTGCGGAATAGACCAAGTCGTCTGGTCGAACGCCCAGCAGGTTGGTCATCTGCTCTAACCCGCGTCCCTCGTGGGTGATGTAATCGATTTCCGCCGGCATCGGTTCGCTGGCCGCCTGATGGGCAAGGGGCACGCTCAGATCAATGATCCTCCAATCGGCAAGTTGCGGCATATGTAATTCTCCAGCTTCGCGGCGAACGAGAAACCATTGCGATTCGACGAAAATCACTTCAAGAAGTCGCAAACCGGCGTGGGTGGACGACATTGTAGCCGCTTCTTTCGCTTCAGATTCGACGGTCCGGCCCGGATTCAGCGCGCCCCGCCAAGTTGGAAAGAATCTCCTCGGAAGTCGTTCTAGAAAATGGTACAAGTATGTGTATGGCGAGAGTTCGGTAACCTGAACCGTTTGAAACGGTTCTGTGGGCTCCTCGTGAACGAGGTGATTACGGCTCGCTGCCGCGGATCCAGGAACAGAATTCCGGAACAATGGAGAGAACCATGCACCCCAAAAGTCTTATCGCGAGATTGTCCCAAGGCGTGTTGATCGTGCTGTTTGCCGGTTGCGTGCTCACCACCACCGGTATGTCGGCTGAAGAAAAGCCAGCGGACACGGAAAAGGCCGAGTCGAAATCAAAGTCGAAGTTGCCAAAATGGGACGAGGTGATTAAGGACCATAAGAAGCTCGAAGGCTTCTTGAACCTCTACTACAACGAAAAAGAGCAAACGCTGTTCATGGAACTCAAGTCGGGCGACTTGAAAAAAGACTTTTTGTTGCCGATGGCCATTGCGCGTGGCTCAGGCAGAATGTTCCTCGGTGGCAGCACACTCAACTTTGGTAATCAATGGGTGATTCAGTTTCGTCGCGCGGCCAACCGAATTCTCGTCGTGCGTCGCAATGTCACCGTTCGCGCGAAGAAAGGATCACCGCAAGCAGACGCGGTCAACGTGTCGCATACTGACAGCATCATTCTGGCACTGCCCGTCCGCAGCGAAAAAGGCGGTTCAGTCTTGGTCGATGCGGCCGATCTATTCATGATCGATCTGGCGAACATCGGCGTTCGTCCCGACCGTCAGCGGAGCACCTGGTTCAAAGTAAAGACGTTTCCCGAGAACGTCGTCATCCAAGTCAGCGCGGTCTTTTCCTTCGGTGGGGGCTACTACTTCTACTATTTCGGTGGCAACGATATCCCCGACATGCGTGGTGTGCAGGTTGTCATGCACTATGGGCTGTCGGCAATGCCTAAAGAAGCGGATTTCAAGCCGCGCTTGGCGGATGATCGTGTGGGGCATTTCTTGAGCACCGTCCGCGACTTTTCGGCCAGCTCGAACCGCACGCCGAAGGTGCGCTATGTCACTCGCTGGAACCTGACCAAGAGCGATAAGACGGCCGACAAGTCACCGCCGAAAGAGCCGATCATCTTTTGGATCGAACGCACCGTGCCGCGCGAGTATCGACCATATGTCAAAGCCGGCATTCTGGAATGGAACAAGGCGTTTGAAAAGATCGGCTTCGTCGATGCCATTCAGGTTCGCGATCAGCAAGCGACCGACGATTTTGAATCGGAGGACATCCGCTACAACACCTTCCGCTGGATTGCCACGTCGCAACCGTTTGCCATGGGCCCGTCACGCACGAACCCCACGACGGGCCAGATTCTCGACGCCGATATCCTGTTCGATGAGTCGTTCGTTCGGTACTGGCGAGAAGATTATCTGGCCACCGTTGGCTTGCCTGCCGCGGCCAAAATGCTGGACAAAGGCGCGAACCGTCAGGCTTGGTTTAAGATGCACGCCGGCGACTTACCGTGGGTCGTACTGGCGATGCCTCATTTGCAGCGAATGATGAAAAACCCAGAAGCTGCCGAGGCATTAGCTGCGCGCAATCAATTGGGGCTGCCAGCCGCCGGATCGATGGCCTGTGGACTTTGCGCGCCGCACGAGCGTTGCATGTTGGGGCAGGGGATGAATCGGCAACTTGGCCTGCTGGCTGCCGTGCTACAAGCCGAGGACAAGCTTGATCCCGATGGCAAGGTGCCGCTTGAGTACCTTGGTCAGGCAATCAAGGAAGTGACCATGCACGAGGTGGGCCACACCTTGGGGCTACGACACAACTTCAAGGCCTCCACCATGTTGAGCTTGGCGGACTGCAACAACCCCGAGATTACTCGCGTGAAGGGGATGGCCGGTTCGGTGATGGATTATCTCCCAGCGAACTTTGCCCCCGAAGGCGAAAAACAGGGCGACTATTTTTCGCAGACGATTGGCCCCTACGATTATTGGGCGATCGAATATGCCTACACGCCCAAAGGGAGCAAGGAAGATCTGGCCAAGATTGCCTCTCGGGTGGCGGAACCAGATTTGACTTACGCCACTGACGAAGATGCGTATTCAAACCCCGATCCGCGGATCAACCTCTACGACTTGGGCGATCCGTTGGACTTCTCGAAGCAGCGCGTGAAGTTGGTCGAACAACGACTGAAAGACCTTGCCGAGCGCGTTGTGTCCGAGGGCGATGGCTGGCAACGGGCCCGTGTCGCGTTCTCGTCTTTGATGGGCGAACTATCGAGTGCCTCGTACTTGAGCGCCCAATACATTGGCGGTGAGTACACCTCTCGCGACCATCGAGGCGACCCGAATGCCAGAGAGCCCTTCGCGCCGATTCCCGTCGAGAAACAGCGCGAGGCGATGAAGTTCCTTGCCGAGCACATCCTGAGCGACCAGGCGTTTAGCTTCTCGCCAGCGTTGTTGCGCCGCTTGGCGCCCGAGCATTGGCGAAGCTCGAACTTCTTCTTCAGCAGTGGCTCCGGCTACCCCATCTACGACGTCGCGGCGCGCATCCAAGGCACCGTGCTTTCGCAGTTTTTGAATTCATCGGTCCTGCGCAACGTCCAGAACATCGAATTGCACGCCGACGAAGATCAAGACGTATTGCGGATGCCCGAGGTGTTCGACATGTTGACGGAGAGCATTTGGAGCGAACTGCCGACGGAGAAGCCCGCGGACGGCGAGAAAACTAAACTCAGTATTTCAACGATTCGCCGTAACTTGCAGCGTGCCCACGTCCAAAAGCTTGCCCAGATGGTGTTGGGCGAAAACGACATGTTCGGCGGTTTCGGCATGTTCATGTTCTTCGGCTATTCCTCACCGCCGCCGGTCGATGCCCGAAACTTGGCCAACATGCATCTGCACGATCTGGCAGCACGAATCCAGTCAACCATCGAAAGCGATCAGCTTGAGCTGGACGACTACACCAAGGCCCATCTGACCGATCTCGATCGGCTACTCAAGAAGGTGTCGGAGGCGTCCTTGGAAGTAAATCGCCTGTAGTCGCGACAGCCGCGGAGCATGCACAAAGCCTGTAGGGTGTCGTCAAGCGAAGCGCGGACGCACCATGTTTGTGCAAGTCAGAATCTTGGTGCGAGGACTGCGTGCGTTCGCATGTCGGCGAGCGAACGTGGTGCGTCCGCGCTCCGCTTGACGACACCCTACATGGCTGGGCACCGGTCAAGTACAGATGATCGACGTGAACCCTATTTCTACATCTTAGAACTTTGCCCAATGCGTTTTCGACCTTATGAAACACATCCTCGCGTTCGTTCTAGTCATCACCTCGTTCAATCAGCTTCTCTACTCTGCCGAACCGCCCAACATTCTGATTATCCTGGCTGACGATCTTGGCTATTCGGACGTGGGCTGTTACGGCAGCGCGATTCAAACACCCAATCTTGATGCACTGTCAA
The DNA here is from genome assembly GCA_964576465.1 of uncultured Planctomycetaceae bacterium. Taxonomy (GTDB): domain Bacteria; phylum Planctomycetota; class Planctomycetia; order Pirellulales; family JAEUIK01; genus CAZNXE01. Next base: position 25,334 of record CAZNXE010000009.1, on the reverse strand, counting down.
GCAACGGGTTGCGATTCACGCAGTTCTACAACACGGCCCGATGTTGGCCGACCCGGGCTGCTCTAATGACCGGCTACTACGCGCAGCAGGTGCGGCGTGACACATTGCCGAAGATCAAGAGCGGTACAAGAGGGGTGCGGCCGAATTGGGCCCCGTTGCTACCCCGCATGCTCGCCCCGCTGGGGTATCGCTCTTATCACTCGGGCAAGTGGCATCTCGATGGCATGCCGCTGGAGAACGGATTCGATCACTCGTATTACCTTCGCGATACGGGCCGGTTCTTCAACCCCAAGGTTCACTTCGAGGACGACCGAAAGCTGCCGCCGGTGGAGCCGGGCACCGATTTCTACGTCACTTCGGCCATCGCCGACCATGCGATTCAGTTTCTCAAGGGCCATGCCGAACGTCACGACGGTCAGCCGTTCATGCAGTACCTTGCGTTTACTTCTCCGCATTTTCCGTTGCATGCACTTCCGGAAGATATCAACCGCTATCGCGATACGTTCCTCAAGGGTTGGAACGCCGCCCGCGACGCACGATTGAAACGGATGCACGCGATGGGAATCGTCGATGTCCCGCTTTCGCCCGTGGAGCTGGAAGTCGGGCCGCCCTACCATTTCCCTGAAGCACTCGAGACGCTGGGACCGGGAGAGGTAAACCGCCCACTGCCGTGGAGCGAATTGACCGATGCGCAACGCGAGTATCAAGCCACCAAAATGGCCATTCATGCGGCAATGATCGACCGAATGGATCGTGACATTGGCCGCGTGCTCGATCAACTCAAGGCGATGAATGCCTTTGAAAACACGCTCATTTTCTTCCTCTCCGACAACGGTGCCAGCGCCGAGATCATGGTTCGCGACGATGGTCACGACCCCACGGCACAGCCAGGGTCGGCGGCGACCTACTTCTGCCTGGGCCCCGGTTGGTCGAACGCCTCGAATACGCCGTTCCGTCGGCATAAGACTTGGGTTCACGAGGGTGGAATTTCCACGCCGCTCATCGTCCATTGGCCACAAGGAATCGCCGCACGTGGTGAATTGCGGCACAACATAGGGCACGTAATCGACATCGTGCCGACAGTGCTTGAAGTCGCCGGTGGCAAACGGTTCGACGAGTTCGACGGTCAGCGGGTGCCTGAACCGCCGGGAAAAAGCCTGGTGCCGGCGTTCTTGAAAGATGAAACCGTATCGCACGATTTGCTCTGGTGGCTGCATGAAGACAATCGCGCGATTCGCGTCGGCGACTGGAAACTTGTCGCAGCGAATGATGAACCTTGGGAGCTATTCGACCTGAGCAGCGACCGCTCGGAAACGAAGAATCTCGCGGAACAGTACCCCGACAAGCTCCGGCAGCTTGAACAAATGTGGAAACAACAAACCGCGGAAATCACCGAACTTGCTCGTGCAGATTTAACACCGGTTCAAACTGGCGAAAAAAACAAGCATGCAAAGCCGGTCAAGAAACTCATCCTTCCCGGCGAGTCGTTTCTGATCGATGGACGACCGGCCTTTGTGCTGCATCCCGCCCGTGCGAACAAGGCCAAGCCAAAACCTTGGATCCTGTATGCCCCAACACTGCCGGCATATCCAGACAAGCACGAAAAGTGGATGCACAAGCAGTTCTTGGCCGCCGGCATTGCCGTCGCCGGAATCGACGTGGGCGAATCGTATGGCAGCCCTCAGGGGCGCAAACACTTCACCGCGCTTTACCGAGAGATGACCGAGAAGCGTGGTTACGCACCGAAGCCGTGTCTGTTGGGGCGCAGTCGTGGCGGGTTGTGGGTGAGCAGTTGGGCGATTGATCATCCGGAAAAAGTCGCCGGAATTGCCGGAATCTATCCCGTGTTCGATCTGCGAACCTATCCCGGTTTGGCCACAGCCGCACCGGCCTTCGGCATGTCTCCGCAGGAGCTTGAAGCAAGCCTCGCCAAGCATAACCCGATCGAGCGAATAGCAAGACTTGCCGAGGCCCACATACCCGTATTCATCATTCATGGCGACGAGGACACCGTGGTACCCTTGAAAGAAAACTCCGCCGCGTTGGTAAAGCGTTATCAAGCAGCGGGCGTTTCGTCAGCCATCGAACTGGTTGTCGTCAAAGGACAAGGGCACAACTACTGGAAGGGCTTCTTCCACTGTCAGAGGTTGGTCGATTTCGCAATCACCCGCGCTCGAGCAGGTGCCGCGCACCAGTAGCACGCGGCATCTTCCCCTCGGCGCGCACTAACCGAGGAGAATTGAATTCATGGCTTGGCTGTACCTGATCGTGGCTGGCATATTTGAATGGGGATGGCCTATCGGACTGAAGTTCGCTTGGACAGACGAGGGACTGCGCTGGATGCCTGCAAGCGGGGCGGTGATTTGCATGGCCGTGAGTGGCACCTTACTTTTGATTGCCCAGCGGACCATCCCCGTGGGCACCGCGTATGCGGTATGGACCGGGATCGGAGCCGTAGGAACATTCGGCCTAGGAATTATCTTCCTTGGCGAGGCTGCAAACGCCGCCCGTTTTGCAAGCGTAGGGTTGATCGTCGCGGGAATCCTCGGCCTGAAACTTTTTTCCGCGTGACCGGATGCCCTGACAGCTCCTCGCACCAACGCGACGAATCAATCACCCGCCCAAATCACGTCGCACGCTGTCGATTGCGTCGGTGTTTTGCCGCACGGCGGTCACTAGGTCGTCGAACTGCGTGCGTAACTCCTGCAACTCGCTGGTGAGTTGCTCAACTCGGTTTTCTAGTGCTGGTGAAGACGCCTCGGTCGTCGACGGGGGGCGATGAGGTTCTTGTGAGGGCTGAGAGGGGGTGGGCTCGGACGATGCAAACCGATCTTTGATACGCTGTAACTTCTCGGGTTGATACAGTCCGTGAGTGACCGCGTGACCGCGCCCCTCGGCGTTCAAGGGCACAACGAGGTTCTTCGAGGCGAGTGATTCCAGAATCGGCCGCAGGGCCGCCACATCGGAGATCGGGTCCATGCGCGCGACCCGACCACGTAACTCGCCGACGGTCTGCGCACCGCGCAACAACAGTTCAGCCATGACCGCCAACTCGATTTTTTCGACGCCAAGCCAATCGTAGAGCATGTGCCGATACTTCGGCACCCGACCGTCGCCGTGTACTTCGACAATCGCCCCAAGGCCCCGCAGTTCGTCGAGTGCGTTCTCGACGTCGTCCGGCTCCAGATTCATGATGGGATCGCGATTGCTTTTTTGATTGCAAGCCGTGCGGATGGCATTGAGCGTCAAGGGATACGCCGACGGCGTCGTCTTCGCCTTTTCCACCATCACCCCAACCACGCGACGCTGAATGGCAGAGAGTGGTTGCCAGGGAGGTTTCTCGGTCGTTTCTTCGACGATTGGCGTCTCTTCCATCGTGGTGAATCTCCCCCGCGAAAACTGACTGATTCGTGACCCGCTCGCTGCATCGGCGGATTAGTATAACGCAGACACGGCCGAATGCGTGCCGCAGGGGGGACATCGATGTCAGAATGACCGATACGTAGATTCTAGCGATTGCCCGCGGACGCGGACTGGGTTGGCAATCGCGACTCAGCCAGATCGATCACTTGATCGGTCACCGAGCGGGGCATTTTCCAGAGTTCGGCGGGGCGTTCTTGGGGATAGTTGATTTCCCAGTCGTTCACATCGATCGCTAAGGTGAAGTCAGCCACGGGCCAAGAGAGTTCGATACGGCCCGGCAGCGTTACTTCGTTTAATACATCGCGGCGGTGTTCGCTCATCACGGCGGAGGTGACTAGTCTTCCGAGTGGATCGCGAAGATGTTGCTCGACCACCGTGCCCAGCTTGGGGTCGACGATGATCGTACGCGTCCAGGTTCCGCTTGGTCGCGGCAACAACGTCTCGACGGAAAAGCGTCCGTCGCCCAATGCCTGCGGACCGTTGTGTCGCATCCGCAAATCAAGCGTCGCCAGCCCCATCGAATCGATGACCCACTGTGGATCGATGGGCATCAACTGACTCGCGGCGCTGGTTTGATAACGATCGTGACGGCAAAAGAAAAGCGCGGGCGGATCGCCGCGTTTGGCCCAAAACCAGAACAGTTCGTCGTTGCTGCCCAGATCAACCTCAACCCCGGTCAGCGCGGTTTCGGCCACCAAACGAAATCGGCGGCTGGCAATGTAAGCCAGCTTCGCGGAAACTGTCGGCAAACGACTCCCTTTGATCTTCACATCGCTGGCATACAGCGATTGAACGTGCGCCGCATTCTGGTTGACCACCAGCGCAATGTCAGCCAATGAGGGCGACTCGGGCAACGGCGGGATACTCGAAACCGTGTACTGCTCTATGACCCTTGGGCAGCCAGTGCCCACCGTGAGACACAAAACAGCAAACAAGCATGTCACACACCGTCCCAAGAAACGGGCAGATCGAGTCCCGTGAGCCTTCTCCCGCGCACGTCGCAACGGCATGGTGAATGCCTTGTCGAAGCCCGTATGCATGACGCGACCCGGGGTGGTGGACGGCACAATTAGCTAGCGTCGGCAAACAACAAGTTCGCCAACTGGTCCTGAATTTCAACAACACGAGCCCCGTCGGGAGCGGCCACATGAATTCGATACGTTGCCTGCTCACGCGGACAATAAACGACCATCGTCTCCCCCGCTACATCTTCCCCTGCAATTTCTTCGTGCTCTTCAAATCGAAACACCCGTCGACGCACTAGCAGCAAAGCCAACACATAGTACATGTCGTGCTGTTGGGGCTGCGCTTCCAACTGGTGAAACAGGTCGAGCAACACATCGTTGGGAGCCATGCGTGCGCGTCGCGACGTTTTCGTGGGCATCCGCGACTTCCACCAGCCCAAGACTGTCTCGGGCGGTCCCTTCCAAGCCTCGGCAGAGAAATCGACGCGACGTACCTCAGCACCCTCGGCGATGAGAGCCGAGAAGAACTCCTCGCCTTCTTTAAGGTCGCGTCCCGTGACGGAACACTGCCGGGTACAGCGCTTGATTTCGTAGTCCATGAATGAGCAAAGACCGGTCGAGAAGAGCCTGCGAAAGCACCGATTGCATTACGCCGCGCGGCAAAGTAGTCGAATTGAGAGTGCCGTTCAAGATTGGTGCCTGCCAGCAGCACAGGCACCGAAAGCAATTCGGCGAGGGGGCCGAACGGCTGCCACGAAACTTCCGTGCTCGCTTATTGTGCCTTGAAGAAACGATTGGCCGTGCCACCGGGACCGACGCGAATACAAATCGGTCGATGGCACCGGGGGCAACTGCCGTCGTACGCGTTCCCCTCGGCATTGATGTAGATACGTTGGTAAACGCTGCAACAAGTGAAATGAATACCGACGTACCGCCGCGACCGTTCATCTGCCGCAGTGTTTTTCGAGATCGGGCTCTCGCTCACTATATCTAAATGCCTACCGCGCACCGCAACCGACTCCCTTTGTCGCGACTAGATGCTCCATCGTTTGGCAGAGCATAGGATGGCTGCATGATCTGGAGAAGACCAATCCGCACGGTATGCGGAACCGCATCGTTGGAAACTAGAGAGAGAAATCACTCTGCAATCATCACCGCGAATGCGCCTCATAGCCAGCTAGCAAGGCCTGACCAAAGTAGAGGTCTCATGTCGCCAATCCGCCTGGAGTTCGTCTCTTGATGACGTTGCATTATTCGACAGTCGCATTGTACAACCCTTTACGCATGGGGATGCGAGATTCGCACGACCGCTTCGATGGTCGTTGCGTGAACATGAACCAGGGTCGATCAGAATCGTATAGGAAGGCACCGAAGCCATGGCAATCGCGGTCGAGCCTGAGTTCTTGAAACAATGTGTTTACAATCCGCTCGGACATCGAACCTTCGTCGGTCCGCCTGAGAAGTTTGATGTGATTGCCGCCTCGCAATTCCATCTTCTGTCGTTGCTTGGCCTTCGCGAAGAGCATCTGCTGCTGGACATCGGTTGTGGAGGGCTACGCGGCGGGCGACTGTTCATGACCTATCTGCTGCCGGGCCATTACTATGCGATCGAGCCCGAGCAGTGGCTGCTCGACGCAGGGATCGAATGCGAAATTGGCCGCGATATGCTGAAGCTGAAGAAGCCAACGTTCAGTAGCGACAGCCAATTTACGTTGACGGTCTTCCGGCGACAGTTCGACTACTTGTTGGCACAATCGATCTTTTCACATGCCGCGCCAAGCCAAGTACGGCGTTGTCTTTCCCAAGCCAAGTTGGCGCTAGCAGCCGAGGGCATCTTTGCGGCGACTTACATCCCCGGCGAGACCAGTTACGATGGCGACACTTGGGTTTATCCCGGGCCGGTACGGTACACGTTTGACGATCTACACCGCGCGGCAAAGTCAGTCGACTTGGCATGCATCGCGCTGGACTGGCCACACCCCAACGGTCAACGCTGGGTTGCGTTCTATCACCCCACGCGTCGACCACCGCATCTCGAGATCCCCTGCGCGCCGCAAACCACGGTGATCGAGCCGGCACGACCTCCAAGCCAACCGCAAATCACCACCAGTGCGATCACAAGGGTTGGTCGTTCAGCACGAACGTGGCTGCGACGATTCGGCTCAATGTCACAACGACCGGCAAAGTAGCAGCCCTGCTGCCGCTCAAAGCGGAGTATCTGCCTGACAAAATGCGACGATGCAATCTCGAACGACACTCATCGTTGGTGGCCACTTGACTTGGCACCGACCAGTCGCATACTCACGAGTGTGAACCGTCGGGGTCACGCAAGGCTGCCTGTGTCGGGGCATCGGCTGTCGCCATGAACCGCCCAACTTATTTGGTGAATCAAACGAAGGAGCCGTCGATATGAGACGCGCGAAAATTACGATTGTTGGCGCAGGCAACGTTGGGGCCACCACGGCTCATTGGTGTGCGGTCGCCGAGTTGGGCGATATCGTATTGCTCGATATTCCGCAGACCGAGGATATGCCAAAAGGAAAAGCCCTCGATTTGCGGCAAGCTTCACCGATCGTCGGGTTCGATTCCGACATCATCGGCACGACCGACTATGCCGACACCGCCGGCAGCGATGTGGTTGTCATCACCGCGGGAAGACCACGTACGCCAGGCATGAGCCGTGACGACTTGCTGGGAGTGAACGCCAAGATCGTCGCCGCGGTTACCACCGAAATCAAGAACTCCAGTCCCGACGCGATCATCATCGTGGTCAGCAACCCCCTGGACGCAATGGTGCAGAAGGCACTCCAGGTCAGCGGTTTTCCGCCACAGCGAGTACTTGGGCAAGCCGGCGTGTTGGATACCGCGCGCTATCGCACGTTCTTGGCAATGGAACTCGGCGTGAGCGTCGAAGACGTATCAGCGCTGCTGATGGGCGGGCACGGCGACACAATGGTGCCCATGCCAAGCTGCACGTCCGTCGGGGGCATTCCCATCACGCGGCTCATTGATGAAAAACGCCTTGATGAGATCGTTGACCGCACGCGCAAAGGTGGGGCCGAAATCGTGGGGCTCCTAAAGACCGGCAGTGCTTACTACGCCCCCGCGGCGGCGGCGGCGCAAATGGTCGAAGCGATCGTACGCGACAAGAAACGCCTGATTCCATGTGCCGCCTATTGCGACAAGGAATATGGAGTCGGCGGCTACTATGTTGGCGTCCCGGTCATTCTCGGTTCCTCCGGTGTGGAAAAGATCGTCGAGCTCAAGTTGTCGAAACAAGAGCAGTCCGACTTCGACAAGAGTGTCGAGGCGGTCAAGGAACTCATTGCGGCGATGGAAAAAATTTCCTGATCGCTTGCACGTCGGATTGAGGCGAATCGAAACACCTGCTTGCAAGACCAGCACTTAAGCAAGGCGGTAGCGTGTGTGCTTGCACGCACCTGAAACTAGCAATAAGGTGCGTGCAAGCACACACCTTACGGAATTGTGGCTTGTGACGTCGTGTGTTACAAGCAAGTCGATTGGTCCGTTCTTATTGCTGTAACTGTTGACGACACGCTGTCTTCGGCCTACCGATTCGTCGTTCCCATTCGATTGAGAATTCAAACGTTCACCATTCCGAAGCACTGCTGGACAAGCAAGCAGTGATGCCCCACATTGGGCAACTCTCAAGCACAAAGGAAGTTGACACGCCACGGAATCTGGCCACACACTTTCATCGCGTCTGAGTTGACATCCAACGTTTGCATTCGGTACAGTTCGTCGCTTCATGGGCAGCACATTCATGGGTCTGACCATTCAGACCGAAAACTTGGGAACTTCGCGTGACTCAAGAGAGGATCAGGCTCACCGCAGTGACACTCACTTTCGCAGCAGCAATCTTCTCGCTTGGCTACGTAGGCTGTGTCGCGGAAACTGCCCAAGTGTTTCCGGCGTTTCACAGCTCCAGCCCATCGTCAATGCTTGGCGAGAAACCCCTGAAGACAGAGCACATGCCCGTGAGCGAGGTGAGTGTGAGCCCAAACGATTCGCCGCGAGCGCTGCCCCACGTGGATGCGTTTCCCCTGGCACTCCAAGTGGAGCAAGAAATGCGGTCGTGGACCCACATCATCTTTCACCACACGGCAACCGGTGGCGGTGATGTCGAGGCGATCGACGCGGTGCATCGAGAACGAACCGACGAAGCCGGTCGCCCTTGGTTAGGGATTGGCTATCACTTCGTGATTGGCAACGGCAACGGAATGCCCGATGGCCTGATCGAGCCAACCTTTCGTTGGACCGAACAACTACATGGTGCGCACGCCGGTGATCGCCTGCACAACGAAACCGGCATCGGCATCTGCCTTGTCGGCAATTTCGAGCAGGGGCCTCCCAGCGAACGTCAGTTGGCGTCCCTAAAGCAACTGGTCTCGATGTTGCGTAGCCAGTTCGACATTTCGTCTGAATATCTACTCGGCCACGGCGAGTTCAAGTCGACCGCCTGTCCTGGCCGTTTTTTCCCACTTCAAGAAGTGATTTCCGCCACGGAAGAAGAGCTTCTTCTAGACCGAGACGCCGTGGCCGAAGTGTTGCGTTGATGATTTGCGGCGGTGGCCGAACACTCGGCGCCCTCTGAGAAAACCAATCCTCCTGAAAAGCGAACGCACAATACCAATGAACCGAGTACAACCAACGTCAACGTTTGAATCGATCTTGCCTGAAGATCCTCTGGAACCCAACGTAGAGCAAGCTGTCTATTCGGCGGTCAAAGGTGACAACCCCTGTGCAGTGTTTGCGCCGATGCACTACGAGCCGAACTATGCGTATCCGTTGCTGGTATGGCTGCACGGACCGCAAGACAACGAGAGCCAGTTGCGACGGATCATGCCAACGGTGAGTATGCGGAATTACGTCGCGGTTGCCCCCCGTGGACTCACTTCGTTGCGGCAAGGCAAAGGACACACAGCGCAGGCAACTTGGGACACCTCGGTCGACCATCTTCCCGCAACCGCCACGTGTGTCTTTGACAGTATTGAACGTGCCTCTTCGCGATTCAACGTGAACGCGGATCGCATTTTTCTCGCCGGATTCGATCACGGCGGAACGATGGCATTTCGCCTTGCCATGGCCTATCCCCGACGCTTCGCGGGGGTGTTATCACTTGGCGGCGGTCTACCAGTCGGCGGCAATTTGCTGTCGCGACTTGCCGAGGTCCGGGCGCTGCCGGTCTTTATGACCAGCGGCAAGGATAGTGAAGCATGCCCGCCGGCTCGTGTCTGTACCGATCTGCGGCTTCTTCATTCCGCAGGCATGGATATCACGTTGCGCCAATACCCTGGCGGAAGAGAGCTTGAGCCTCAGATGCTCAGCGACATGGATCGCTGGATCATGGACCTCATCACACCGGGTTCCGCCGGGTCGAACCACGAAGAGCATTAGGGCCATCCATCGCGTCACCCGGACCGTGAAATGACGATGTAGGAGCGGGTTTTCGCATCACCTTTGGCCTTTGCCAGGGTGAGAATGCTCGAACTTGACCTTGTGGCACCCCGGGGGTAAACTCCCCTGGAGAGTTCGGGCTAAAGTGGATAGACCGCCCGAGCCGATCAGGAATCGAAGACCCATGACACGCACGAACCTACTATCCCTGCTTCTACTAACGCTTGCCATCGGCAAGCCGTAGGGTTCGTACGCGTCAACTTGAACTGATTGATCAACACGAACCCTAAGGCGTTTATTTCGCCTTGGGGTTCTTTTTTTGGGAAAGCCAATTGATGGTAGTCGCTGGCACGGCAACAACGATTCAAGCGTCGCGGTGGAGCAATCGCCTGTTGCTACGCGCGCCGGCCAAGGGCCGGCAGCCGAAGTGTTCTCACTTGCACCATCAAAACGCGCATCTCAAATAAGACAAAGGCAACCCAAACAATGAGCCAATCACGCACGATCAAGATTTTTGATACCACGCTCCGCGACGGCGAACAATCGCCCGGAGCAAGCATGAACCACAGCGAGAAGCTCGAGATCGCTCAAGCCCTGGTCGATCTCGGAGTCGACGTCATCGAAGCCGGATTCCCGATTGCATCGCGCGGCGATTTCGAGGCCGTGCAAGCGATCGCCAATTCGGTCAAGGGGGCCGTCATCTGCGGACTCGCGCGTTGCAACGACACCGACATCGACCGCGCATGGGAAGCCCTGCAACATGCCGAACAGGCGCGGATTCACGTCTTCCTGGCAACCAGCGCCATCCATCGCGAGTTCAAACTCAAGATGGACAAAGACGAGATCATCGCCCGAGCGGTGGCAGGCGTTCGTCGGGCCAAGGGCTACTGCGATGACATCGAGTTCTCGCCCGAAGATGCGGCACGCACGGAGTTGGACTTTCTGTGTGAGGTTGTCGAGGCGGCCATCAAGGCGGGTGCCACGACCGTGAATATTCCCGACACGGTCGGCTACGCAACGCCTGCTCACATGCACCGGCATATCTCAACGCTTATCGAGCGTGTCCCCAACATCGATCAGGCCGTGGTCAGCATTCACTGCCACAACGATTTGGGGCTTGCCGTGGCCAATAGCCTCACGGCGGTCGAAGCCGGGGCGGGGCAAATCGAGTGTACCATCAACGGAATCGGCGAACGGGCCGGGAATTGTGCGCTGGAAGAAATCGTCATGGCGCTCCGTACCCGGGGAGATCACTACCATGCCGAGACCCGGATCGACACGCGGCGACTGGTTCCCATAAGTCGGCTCGTGTCGAACATTACCGGCATGCAGGTGCAACGCAACAAGGCCATCGTCGGGCGGAATGCCTTCGCCCACGAAGCCGGCATCCATCAAGACGGGATGCTGAAGGAGCGGACCACCTACGAAATTATGCGGCCCGAGGATGTTGGCTTCGCGAAAACCGATCTCGTGCTGGGCAAGCACAGCGGTCGGGCCGCACTGATCGATCGAGCCAAGAGCCTCGGCTATCAACTGACCGACGAGCAGGTGCAGGTCGTCTTTGCCCAGCTCAAAGACCTGGCCGACAAGAAGAAAGAAATCTACGACGCGGATCTCACCGCGCTGATCGAGCAGGAGATGCGAGACGTGTCGCAAGTATGGACCTTTGTATCACATCATATCGAGGCCTCCTCCGGCGCCACGCCGAAGGCCTCGTTGGTCATACGTCGGGGCGACGAGGAACTGTCGGCCGAAATCGCCTCGGGCGATGGGCCGATTGATGCCATCTTCCTCGCGATCGAAAAGGTGACCGGCGTGCAGGTTGTGTGCAAGGAATTCCAAGTTCACAGCGTTTCGATGGGAAAGGACGCCCAGGCAGAAGTTACTGTCGAGGTCGAGCACCAGGGAAGCGTATACCGAGGACGTGGTGTTTCGACCGACAGTGTGGAAGCCAGTGCCAAGGCATTCCTGGCAGCCATTAACCGCATCGCCGTGCATCCCAACCATCCGAAAGAGGACGACGTGAAGACATCAGCCACGGTGTGAACATCGCGAGGGCATCATCTTGGTCGAAAGTCGATCCTTTTCCATCGGCTGCCAATCACGTATCGTTAGCACAGCGGTGAGATACCTACGTGGCACCGGCGGGAATAAGAGCCTATCCTAGCACCTGTAGGGAACGTCCTCGGTGGCGTTCCGAACGAGACGAGTAGGCCCGGAACGTCACCGAGGACGTTCCCTACAGGGTTCTGCAACAGCTCGATGGCCGCGCGAAGCGGGCATCAATACATCTTGTGTCAGACGTAAGCGGAAGAACTAATGTCGATCAATTATGCGGTACTCCCCGTGGCAGGGCGGGGTACACGATTGCTGCCTCTCACGAAGAGCCAACCGAAGGAAATGTTGCCGGTCGGTCGGCGGCCTGTTGTGCAATATGTTGTCGAAGAGTTGGCCGCCGCCGGCGTGAACAACATGATCTTCATCACAGGGCCCGGCAAGGAGGCGATCGAGAACCACTTCGACGTCGACGACGAGCTTACGACCCATCTGCGAACCTCGGGTAAGGAAGAACTGCTCGGAGAACTGGCCTACGAGCGTGAGGAGATCGAATACTTCTACACCAGGCAGCGGCGGCAACTTGGCCTAGGGCACGCCGTGCTGTGCGCGAAGGCGATCGTTCATGACAGCCCCTTTGTGGTCGCGCTCGGCGATTCCTTGATTGGGCTTCGAGGACCATCAGACGTGGTGCCTCGGATGATTCATGAATTTGAACACCAAGACGCCGACGCGGTGATTGCTTTTGAAGAGGTTCCGGCGGAACACGTGGTTCGTTTCGGCATCGCCAAACCTCGCGGCGAGGCAACCGACGTTTTTGAGCTTGAAGATGTCGTTGAAAAGCCCAGTCAGGCCGAAGCCCCCAGTCGGTTGGCGATCTCGGGGCGTTATGTTCTCAGCCCGGCCATCTTCGACATCTTGTCGGAAACCCCGCCAGGCAAAGGCAACGAGATCCAACTGACCGACGCACTGCGAACACTCATTGCGCGCGGAGGCAAAGTGATCGGCGTGCAACTTGCCCCGGGCGAGCACCGCTACGACATCGGCAGTTTCGACAGTTACTATCGCGCCTTCGTTCGGTACGCGCTCGCCGATCCTGTATGCGGTGCCGACCTGCGCAAGGACTTGCGGGAGATATTAGACCGCGAGGACGAGACCTAGTCGTGGAACTCATTCGCAAGCGAGCGTTCGCCCGAGCCGGCTTCGTCGGCAACCCTTCAGATGGTTACAACGGCAAGACCATTTCGCTGGTCGTACGAGATTTGTATGCAACCGTCGTGTTGTATGAATGGGACGAAATCGAGATCGTCCTCAGCCAAGAGGACCATAGCCGCTTTCATTCCATTTCCGAGTTGGCACGCGACGTTGAACTGCATGGCTATTACGGCGGCGTGCGGCTGGTAAAGGCGACGATCAAGAAGTTCGTTGAATACGCTCAGCAGCACAACATTTCACTGCACGAGCGGAACTTCGCCATTCGCTATGAAAGCAACATTCCGCGACAGGTCGGCTTAGGCGGCTCCAGCGCAATCATCGTCGCCACACTGCGCGGCCTGATGGAATTCTACGATGTCGAGATTCCGCTGGAGATCCAACCCTCGTTGGCCTTAGCTGTCGAAACAGATGAGTTGGGCATCGGCGCCGGTCTGCAAGATCGGGTCATTCAAATCTATGAGGGGCTCGTTTACATGGACTTCGCCCGCGAGCGAATGCAAGAGATCGACGGATTTGCCTGCGGACAATATGAGCGGCTCGATCCCAAGCTGCTGCCCCCGGTATACGTGGCGTACAAAACCGATGCCAGCGGGCCGACCGAAGTGGTTCACAACGATCTTCGGGCACGCTACGAGCAAGGCGACAAGAAGGTGCTCGACGCCATCGAGCGTTTTGCTGAGCTTGCCGCCTCTGCCCGGCAAGCCATTGTCGACGGCGACGCTTCGCTGCTGGCAAAGCTGATCGACGAAAACTTCGACCTGCGGCGGCGCATCATGCAACTTCCAAGAAAGCAATCTGAGATGGCCGACGTTGCCCGCAGTGCAGGCGCCAGTGCCAAATTCGCCGGCTCGGGGGGGGCGATTGTTGGAACTTACCGCGACGAGTCGATGTTTGACGGGCTGTGCAAGAAGCTGGAACAGATCCACTGCCGTGTACTCAAGCCGACCGTTACATAGGTCGATGTAACGATGTCGCCCCATTGCCCAACAAGGGGGTCGCCGATTTCTTGCCCCGCGGGGGGAGTGCGGCCTATGATGGATCTTTCTCGCCAGCTATCGGTTTCTTCCAGGAACGGCCTCCATGTTTCGTTTCTTCTCACGCCGCCGTGCTAGCAAACGGCCAGCCGCACGCATTGGCCGCTTCGATCGCAGCGCGATGCAGCTCGAATCGCTAGAACCGCGGACCATGCTCGCGGCAAACTCGCTTGGACCAGATTCTCAGATCAATGTGTTCACCACTGAGGAACAAGCAAGCCCGGCGGTAGCCATGAACGCCAACGGTGACTCTGTCGTGGTCTGGCAAAGTGTGCTTGATGACAACGCATCAGATGACAACGCCGGAATCTTTGCACAGCGATTCGACTTCTTCGGTCAGCCGGTGGGCACGAATTTCAAGATTAGCGACCCTTCCGAGCGAGATACGATCAGTCCATCTGTGGCGATCGACGATGCCGGTAACTTCGTCGTCGCTTGGAATCGTGTCCTCTTAAACGACAATGGCGTACCCCAAGAAAGTGATCTTAGGGCACGGCGGTTCGACAGCGCCGGAAATTCACTAGGGGATGAATTTACAGTCAATACCGGTAATGAAACAGGCAGACAGGGCTCACGAGGCAATTTTGTCGCCATGGACTCTGACGGTGATTTCGTCATCACGTGGTTGGACCTAAATGCTGTTCCTAGCGCGCTGCTCGCTCAACGATACGACAAATCCGGGGCCCCTTTGGGCCCACCGATTTCCATCTCTCCGGAAGTGGCAGGTTCATTTTTTGTATTGCAGGTTGCCATGGACGATGATGGCAATTTTGCAGTTGCATGGGCAGGGCAAGACAACAATCCGGATGACATCGAAAGAGACATCTTTTCCCAATTCTTTGCTGCCGATGGAACGGAACTGACCACGCCATTCGTCGTAAACACGGACGACAATGAGCCTGCGTCATTCGACTATGACATTGCCAGAGATGCGGTTGGCAACACGACGATCGCCTGGCTGGCCCCCGGCCCTGAGGAATCGAATACTTTCCTTATCGTAGGGCGGCAGTTCGACGCGAATGGGAACGCCTTGGGTGACGTATTCTTCGTGAATGGAGTCTCGGTTGGTAACGTAGGTGGCTCGCTATTCGACTACGATATTCGGGTGACAATGAACAACGACGGTGAATTCATCGTTAGTTGGCGTAGCCCCACTGGTTTCCTCCTGGGCCGTGCTTTTGATTCCGCCGCGGTTGGAAACTCCGCAATCCTCCGTTTCAACGTCAACACAAGCAACGTCCAACCAGAGCACTCCATCGGAATCGACGATTTCGGTAATTTCCTCGTTGCCTGGGGAGCCGTCAACCAAGGTTCTGAGGATATATTTGCCAGACGGGCCATCGGTGACACGCTGAGCACGATTGGTGGGTTTGATCGAACGACTGGCGAGTGGTACCTACGGAACCAAACCACAGCAGGAACGACCGACTTCGCGGTGTTTCCCTATGGCTCGCAAGGTTGGCAGCCCGTGGTCGGCGACTGGAATGGCGACGGACAAGATACGATCGGAGCCGTGTCGCCGTTTGGCGAATGGTATTTGCGAAACACCAACGGAAGTGGTGCTCCCGATATTACTCCCTTCGCCTTCGGCCGAAGGGATTGGATTCCCGTCACCGGCGACTGGGATGGTGACGGAATAGATACCGTCGGCAGCTACGACCGTCTCGCCGGCGGGTGGTATTTTCGCAATAGCAACACGCCTGGGGTTCCAGATCTTATTCCATTCAAGTTTGGTGGCGAAAGATTAGTCCCGGTTGTTGGCGACTGGGACGACAGCGGCTTCGATACCGTCGGCGTCTACGATCTCGGCAGCGGCACGTGGTACCTGAAGACCTCGAATAACGGGGGAATCGCCGATATTGAGCCGTTCCAATTCGGCGCCCGAGGGTTTACTCCGGTCGTCGGCGATTGGGACAACAACGGCACCGACACCGTGGGCGTTGTCTCGCCCGATGGCACTTGGTACATCCGCAACTCCAACACCAGCGGCACGCCAGACATCGGGCCATTCCCTTTCGGCCGAAGCGGTTTCGCGCCTGTCGCCGGCGATTGGGACACACGAGCGGTCGCACTCGTGGCCGCCGATACAAGCAACTCGAACGATGGACTGGCCGCCCCCATCTTCGACAATCAACTCCAGCCAATCGTCAACGAAGCCATCGCCCGTTGGGCGTCCATCGATATCAACGCCACCGATACACTGTCAAACATTGACGTACGGCTCGCCGATCTCGATCCCGGCATCTTAGGACGCACTTCAGGCCGCACCATCTGGATCGACCGCGATGCGGCCGGGCGGGGCTGGTTTGTCGATCCATCCCCTGGCGACGACGACGAGTTTGCCGGAGCATTGGCCCGTGACGTGCTGGCCAACAACGGCGCGAGTGATCGCTTCGATCTCCTCAGCGTCGTGGCCCATGAATTGGGGCACGTGTTGGGGCTCGACCACGGGTACTCGGTCGCAGGTCTCGCTGGCGTGATGGACGCGGAACTCAACGTGGGCGTCCGTACGCTGCCGGCGGCTGATGTGGTCGATCGCCTCTTGGAAGATGACTGAGCACGTCGCCGAGGTTATAAAGGAGTCGGTGATTCACCGGTCGATCTTCTCGGTTTCTCATGTGAACACCATCCATCGTTGGGATCACTTCGCGGTGTCTCAATCGACGTGCCACCAGTGATAAACATCGGGTACGAAGACGGTATGCACCGACGACGCCCCCCGACTGTCTGGTGGAAGCGTGGCAATTAACCATCCGCCCTGCACCTGGGCCCGAAATGTTCGCGGTGCTCCGCGATCGTTGGAAATTTGGTTCCATCGAAAGCCTTCGACCACGGTCCCCTGCGGTACGGCCGTTGGAATGCGGTAGCGCGATGTTTCTTGAGCGTGCGCCTGCGATGTGAATGGTGTCAACGTTGCTCCGCGCTGACCACTCGCGTGGCCTAAGTAAAACACGCCCGCGACAAACCCCACGGCGACCAATCTCCAAAAGTGTGAGTCTCTCATTGGTGATTCTCCAGTGCGGCCAGCTTATTACATCTCGTTGTCTCGCAACCTCCATCCTGGTTGGACAGTGACGCAGTGACAACAAAAAGATCTCTGGCAACCAAGTGACCACCGCGGACGGGGATGCGTCTGTAACTAAAGAGAGGAATGTGCGGGCGGTCGCTCGACTGTTGGCCGCGCATTCACACCGTTACTTGGAACAGAGAAGAGGAGAATGCCACATGAAATGTCTAGCTGTACGCGCATCCTGCGCCGTGTTGGGAATGACCCCCGTTGGATTTGCCGGCACCATCACCCGTTCTGTTGAGTTCAGTGGTCCCGAACAAACGCTCGGGGTGGAACTTACTAGCTCACTCGATGGAACCATTGCAGGCGGTGGAACGGTGTTCGGAGAAACGTTCGTTCTCGATCCGAATCCTCAAGCCATTGTGACCACGCTGAATCCTGTTGTCACCACCGGGAGTGCCAACCCGTCGACGACCGCGCCGGCGCAGTTCACCTTCGATGACACGACAGGGGAGCTTCTGGACATCGACAACCTGGAAATGTCGATCTTCGGCGGGCAGACAATCCCATTTTCCTACAATGCAGTCACGCTCGATATTTTGGTCAATGGAACCGACATGGACACGCTCGATGTAACGCTTGTTGGTGAACTAAAATCACTCAACATCTCACAGCGGGCAGATGCTTCGTTTGTGGGGAGCGCGTTTTCGATTCCTATCGATGGCGAGTGGATTTTCGATGTGTCGGTCGATCTGTTTGGCGGACTCCTAACCATTCCGATTTTCCAGGACGCAACCGCAAGCGGGATTACCACGATAACGGGCACCTCCACGTCAACATCGTTGCCTGGCTCCGCGCCACAAGACGTGCTGATCGAGCTGGATGGCTTGTCACTGCAAACGATCCCGTTGTCACCTTTTTCTATTCCGTTCGAGTTTACCGCACCCGATGTGTTCGTCAGCGGACAACTCGACGTGAACATGGAATTCGCTGTCGATCTTGACTATCACCTCGAAACAGTCGTGCCGGGGGTCATCGTACCGGAACCCAGCACCTGGACGATGCTCTTCACTGCCGGCTTGGCAATGGCACCACTGGTCCGTCGCCGGCGACGTTCTCGAGTGGCATGATTCAAATTGGGTTCATCCAACGAACCGATCAGTCATCGCCAATGCGTGGCTGCCCAACAACGCGCCGTGGAGCGTTCCACGGCGCGTTCTTCTTATCGAGAATGCCTATCTCTATTGCTTCACAGTCAGCGACGGTTTTATCAACGTCAACGGAATGCTATGCTATATCCCCTTGAAACAGGGGCAAGACACCGTCTTTAGGCAACACCTTTGACCATGGCAAGTTCGTCGACAACGCTTCAACATCAGCCGCCGGTTCGTCGTCGGCCTTCTTGGCGAATCAAGCTGATCGCCGTCGCACTTTCTGTTGCCATGGCCGTCGCGGCCTTGGAAATCGGCCTGCGATTCGTGTACGACCTCGAATACGTCTGGTACGACCATCATCAAAGCATCTTCTGCGAATTCGACGAACTCCTCGGCTGGAGAAAGATCCCAAATCACCGAGGAACGCACAAGAAAGTCGAGTACGAGGTTGTCGAACAGTTC
The DNA here is from genome assembly GCA_964576465.1 of uncultured Planctomycetaceae bacterium. Taxonomy (GTDB): domain Bacteria; phylum Planctomycetota; class Planctomycetia; order Pirellulales; family JAEUIK01; genus CAZNXE01. Next base: position 6,598 of record CAZNXE010000009.1, on the reverse strand, counting down.
AACTCGCGCGGACTGCGTGGCCCCGAGATTGATTATGAAAAGCCCGAAGGTGAATACCGCGTGTTGGTTTTGGGCGACTCCTATGTCGAGGGATATACCGTCAAGCGCGAGGACATGACCACCGAAGTGCTGCGCGAGGAACTCAATCACAACTCGAGAATGCATCACGAAGTGATCAACGGCGGCACCGGTGGATATGCCACCGATCAGGAGTTGCTTTTCTTTCGTTACGAAGGGGTGCGATACGAGCCTGACTTCACGGTCGTGATGTTCTACGACAATGACGTTTGGTTCAACGACAAAGCCCAGTATTACCGTGGCGAAAAGCCTTGCTTCGTTCTGAACGACGATGGCCAGATTGAGCTAACGAATTCTCCGATCCCAACGCCCGAACCTGCCGCACCGAAAAAGGTGAGCACCGAACAGCGCATCAAGGCATGGTTTGGCGACCATTCGTATGTGTACAACATTGTTCGCAGCAGCGTCAAAGAGAACGGTGCTCTCAGCCGCTTTGCCACGATGACGAGTTTGATCGATGTTGACCCACTGCCGGAGCGCCAACAGTTGTGGGTTTACAAGGTGCCCCCGCCCCCGGAGGTCGAGCACGCCTGGACGATGACCGAAGCCTTGTTAGCGGCATTTCGCGACGAGACCGAGGCTGCGGGTAGCCGCTTTCTCGTATTCTACATTCCACCCAGCTTCCTTGTGTACGACCCATCGTTCAGCAAAGTGGCAATCGAACACAACCTTGGCAAGAACCAAGCAATGGGGCGGGTGCGAGAAACCCTGCTGGCGATTTGCGATCGCCAAGAGATCGAATTGATCGATCCGTTGGAAGCGATGAAAGAAGAAGCCAAACGGCTTGCCGAAGACGGCGAGTGGCTTTATTTCCCTCTCGACGGACACTGGACACCCAAGGGACATCGCTTTGTGGCGCACATGCTCGCCGAGCGAATTCGGGCCACGCAAACTCAGCAGACCGCCGCGAAGAGGTTTGACGAAAGCACCGGGCAGCCGGAGGGAGCACGCACCGCAAGTTCATCGCCACCCACAAACGGACGATGAAATTCACGAGGTGCAGACGTACGTCGCTTGTTTTCGCCTGCTGCCGCGTCCATGTCTCGCGGCGATCATGGCGAAGACGCACAAGCCCATGAACATCGTACCCCATGTTGCCGGTTCGGGGACGACGACAACTCCGGTTGCCTCCACGATGCCAGAAAAATCGATCGTGATTTCGATTAACCCCGGCGGTAGATCGGGAGCCAGGAACGACACGTCGACGGTAGTCGACAGCGCCAGGGGAATCTGGACCAAGACATCGAATTCGTTCTGCACGCCCGTCGGGGTTTGGAGGATGGTGCCGATGGAGTTTCCCGCCAGAATTGGAAGCGACAACGGCTCGGTGAAGAATTCAAAGTCGCCGGATACGTCAATCCCCAGCGGTGGTACAGAGACGTCGAATATAAAGTCGCCGTCGACAAACCCCAAGACAGTATCTGCCGCATCGAATTGCCCATTGAGCCCGACGACCGCATCGTTTGCTGAAACGATGGTCAGTAACGAATCCAGAATACTGCCTTCAATCTCCAGCAACGGATCGATCAGCCCGAAGAGCATGTCGCCCACTTCAAGGCTTCCGCCGCGGAATCCGAAATCCGTTGGCACTCCCAGCCCATCAAGCCCAATGAATGCCTGAAGATCGCCACTTAGCAGTGCGGTATCACTGAGCACCAACGCTCCATCGAACGCCGTGAACGAGACCTCAATCTGGCTGTTGCCGGTGAGCGTGAGATTCGTGTTGGCCGATGGTGGTGCGACATATCCTGGTGCAGCTCCATAGATGAATTGCGCACCAGCAATATCTGCCGGCAGCAGACCGCGATAACCGGAGTTGCGAGCGCCGACAATCGAGGGGACGCCGACTGAATGCCTCAACCCGATCGAGTGCGCAATTTCGTGCGTGGCCACCTGGAAGATGTCGCTTCGCAACTCAAGCCCTGACGCCCCGGGCAAGATTTCCCAAAGATCGGCCGTATCGAAAGAGATATCTCCAGCGGACGTTCCATTACTTTCGGTTGGAAAAAAGGCGGACGCCACCGTACCACTGGGGCCATCGATGCTCCGCCCTCCGATACGAATATCGGAGCCGTTCGGTCCGGTGTCGGGCACCTGAATGAACGTCAGATCCGCCACCTCCGACCAGGCATCGAATCCGGCTTGAATTTCAGCCTCGAAACCCGGCGGCATGAATTCCTCCAGCGCCGTATCCTCCGGGCCGAGCGGGCCAATTTCGGTGGGCCTTAGACTCCAAGTCACGGTCGCGCCGGTGCCGAATTCCGGCAAACCCCACTTCTCGCCCACAGGAACAAAATCGGCCCGAGCCCCTGTCGGGCCGACCATGATGCCAGTAATTATTACCAACGACCGGAAGAGACCCTGGCCGCGCAACGATGCCACATTTGCCATCAACAACACCCCCGTAACAATAGAAGCCGCCGTTGCGCGAAGACCCGCCACAACGACATAAGATTTGTGCTAACAAGTGGTTACAACCAACTCACTAGCGGCTCCTGAGGGGTATGTCTTACGAAAGAGAACGGAACTTGAGAGTGCCAAGCGAACACGCATGAACAATGGCTACTCACTATAGTCTAGACGTAAACTACACCTTAGAGGTCACACATGCAAAATAATATTTTTGCGTGCGAGATGCAGATTCGGCATCGGTGATTCAACCGCCGACTGAAAGCCATCGGCGAAAGTGAAGAATGCTCGACTACGCCGCTTCCGTGGAAGTGAGCAAGCGCCGCAAGCGATTGGCAATTTCTTGTCCGAACCCGGGCGTTACGGTCTCGCACCGTGGCTCAAGAGCGATTCGCCGCAATGCGACCCCCAGTGCCCGCTGGTCGCTGTTGCCGTGGTTTAAGTCACACGGTCGAACGGTCCTTGGGATGTTGAACATCAGTTGTACCGTATCGCCAGATTGACACCGCGCGGCCTTGGGAATCGCACCCGAGATTTGAATCCCGGTTTCTCCCGTGGAAATATCGAGTTTCACAGGATGCCCATCAACGCGAACGTCGAGCCTTTCGAGAATCGACGGATCGAGGACATAGGCAAGATCGCATCGCAAACGGAACGAATCGGCATTGGGCACGACAAGCTCGACCCATGCCCAGGGTTCTGGACCCAGCCAGCAGAACGCTCCTTGGTCGTCACGCTCCGGCACATACCATCCACCTCCACGAAATGGTCGATCGAAATCGACTGCCGACCCTTGGGCAGTCGAAACGCACAGAGATAGCATTTTGGGTTGCAGTCGGGCTGCGGCCTTGGAACGCTCGTCAAAGACTTGATCGAAATGAACCGACCACCACAATAGTTCATCGCAAAACGCATGCTTCGTGATGCCAGAATCGATCGAACGATGTTTTGCGATCACCTCTCGGTAGAGGTCAACCAAGTGATCGACCACCAACCCTGCATCGAACGTTTGTCGAATGCGGCGTGAGACCTTCGCGGCGTCGTCAGGATCGTATTCGTCGATGCGGCGCAATAGATTTTCGCTGCATAACTCCGCCGACATCATGTTTCGACCAGTGAGAATTCCATGGCCCGTATCAAGAAATTGGCTGCTAAGCATCGGTCCGCAACCCCAGGTATCGCAGACAACGACTGCCGCTCCGGCTGCCGCCGCTTCAAAGGCGCAACGTCCTTTCGCGAAAATAAGATCGTAGTCGGCCAGCAACGCCTCTGGTTCTGTCGTGGTGTTGCCGAAATGATGTCCTACCGAGTCGAGGTGAATCCCACGCGCGTCGCAAGCGGCTGCAATCTCCGCCCGTTCGCCCAGTCCCGAATAACCGCTGATCTGAAGTGCTCGACGGGGTCGACGGGGAAGGGGACCACGATTGCGAAATCGATCGAAATTGATCGGGTTGGCAACGACGGAAATCCGCGAAGAATCGATGCCGTGGCGATCGGTAAACCGCTCACGCAACGTATAGTCGACGGCAACATACCGGCCAATTTGCGGCAGTCGAGGAGGCGTGTCGTGCCATGCCGTCGAATCGTGTCCGACGAAAATGGCCGGCACGTCTGGGAACTGCGCAATGGCCGCCATCGTGTCCCACGTATGATGGCCGTGAATGATCTCCGGCGTAAGATCGAGGTCTTCCAGCCGATCGACAACAGGGATTCCGTCGGCCTGCATCTCCTCGGCAAGTGGGCCAAGTTGGGGGCTGAACACCATGGGGCGATGCCCGCCATGCTGTAACGCCGCGGCAAGATCGCGAACGTAGATCTCGGTACCGGTGCGACTGCTCATGCACCGATTGACAATCAACACGCGAAGAGGCTTCATGCGACTTTACTCACCGTGCCACGCGAATATGGGAAGGCCCTACTGAACAAGGCGTTGGCGATGGGTGCGTAGTGCTCTTGAAATGAAATCGCCTGTGCGTAACGTCCACTCCGCACCTGATTCGTGCCATGTTCGTCATAAGTCACCCACAAGTCGCGACAAGGTGCGATGCGGTAGTCACGCTCCGCGGGAACACGACGGTAGACTTCTTGCTCATACCGCTGCGATGGCCAGCCAGCGGTCACCTCGCGAATGTTCGCATCGTGAAGGGACTGCGTTCTTACGATCGCTCGTTTCTGTCGAGTCTGCTCGGGCGTGAGAGAGCAATACTCAAAGGGTGTCCCGCCATTATCAAACTCCTCCGCACGGCGATAGGGGATCGTTTGGAACGCGAGCGGCAAGTCGTAACGAGCTGGCCGATGAGATGCGAGCGAGGCAGTGGCCTGAAGTGCGGAATCGACCAACAGAGGGCACAGGTCGTGAACAGAGTTATACCATTCATAAGCATCGCTGAAGATGACGTCGGGGCGGACTTTGTTCAGCCATGCGGCAACTTGATCGCGATAGCGCTCGAACCAGTCCGAATCATCCGAGAGCATGTGTTGAAATATCTCGGCTTCAGTCACGGGAAGAAACGTGACCGTTGACCGGAATGCCAGCGACTTAAGCACGGCCCTCGCCTGTTTTTTCACCAAGTCGTTTTCGGCGTGCGGACCACAAGTGATGTAGAGGATGTGCGGCTGAAATTGCTGGATCATGCCAGTCAAGAACACTTCGTGATCGCCATGGCCTAGCACCATCGCCACATCGTTTGAATGGCTCATCATCCAGATGCCTCCTGATGAATCACGAGCACCTGGAAGAAAGCCCCAGAACCCGAGAACCTCGACTTGGTAAAACACGCAAATGTGGCAAAGTGGAAACCATCTTCCACCGAGTACGTGCGCTCGGAAGCGCATCAAACCGCAGACTGAACATGCGTAATATCGTCAGCGACACCGATTCCGGTTCACCAAAATATTCCGATTGAACCGATATGAACGGTTAGCCTGGATGATTCATGAGCGATCTGCTGCGGAGCCCTAAGTCGGCCAGCTGCTTCGTCAAAGAACGACTTGTCTTTACTCACGTATTCACCAATACGTTGCGCAGCCAAGTCATCCTTTTCCTTGCATCTGACTCGACTTAGTGCTCCTCGCGACGATCTTCATGAATCATCCAGGCTAGGTAAAGCAGAGAGATATCGCCAGCGTTGAAGTTGCCTGATCGGAAATCGCTAGCATCACGCATCTCAGACCAACCTCCGCACGGAGAACACAATGCCTCGGTTCATTCCCACCGCTAGCATCAGCCCTACGGCCCAAGTTGGTGAGGATGTTGAGATTGGACCTTTCTGCGTGGTCGAATCGGGCGCGAGAATTGGATCTGGCTGCTGTCTTCACAGCCATGTGGTAATCAAGTCCGGGGCAGTGCTCGGCCGGAACAATACGATTCATGAAGGCGCCATTATTCATGGCGACACGTTGCTTGGTGACGAGAATGCGATTCACGAGCAAGCGATTGTTGGCGGCTTGCCGTTGGTTCGTGGGCACCAGGCCGATAGCGGGCGACTGGAGATCGGTTCGCACAATACGATCCGCGAGTTGACCACCATCCAACGTGCCACTGGTAGAGACGCCGTTACGCGGATCGGGGATGAGAATTTCATCATGCCCTGCGTTCAGATTGGCCACGATTGCCAACTTGGCAACCGAGTGACTCTTACCAATTATTCAGCTCTGGCAGGGCATGTCGTTGTCGAAGACCGTGCCACGCTGGGCCTCAGCGTGCAAGTCCACCAGCACTGTCGTATCGGAAGCTATGCCATGGTCGGGGCATCGGCCTATGTGCCACGCGATGTCCCACCGTTTGTTACGCTCGATGGGCAATCTGGCTGTGTCGTGGGATTAAACAAAGTCGGCCTCAAGCGAAACGGCTTTGCAGCGCACGAAATCGACCAACTCAAGCGAGCCTATCGTACGATCTATCGCCGCGGCCTTCGCTGGAATGAGATCATCGAGACGCTTGCAAGCGAATTCCCCGATGGACCCGCGTCACGATTCCGAGAATTCCTTGTAGACAGTTCTCGTGGCTACAGCCGGGAACGCCGCGGTCCCGTAGTGGCAACGATACCACTGCCAGCCCCAGCCAGTCATTCGCCTCCCGCGACGATCAAGTTTCGCCAGCGGAGTGCGT
>CAZNXE010000008.1:37023-45552 GCA_964576465.1 uncultured Planctomycetaceae bacterium | reverse complement strand
GTACGTTACTTGGCAGAAAAATGAAGACGTAACGTTCGAGGTCGACGGCGAAACCCAAGTTCGCGATCTGGTCGCGGTGTTCCCGGGCCATCGCCCACTGCGAGAAGCCAATCTTGTTGCCCTGCTGGAGTCGACCGGTCAGGCCAAATCGATCAACGAGTTCACGCAACTTGCCACAGCTTCCCTTCGCGTGGACAGCGGGCTCGATCGAGTTACCCTGCGGCTGACCCAAGCAGTGGCTGATCCTCAACAGGCCGAGCGGTGGCCGGTGTCCATCGAAGCGCGGGGGCAACTGGCCAATTGGGTACCTCGCATTGAACCGCTGGTTGGTTCGCTCGAAGATTGGATCGTGGCGGGTCAAGCACAAGTACAAGCAACCGGCAGTCTGGTCGGCGATCGCATCGAATTGACCTCGTCGGATGTGGCCATCAACAACCTCCACATCAACGCAAATGGCACGGTGATCGATGAACCCAAGCTAACGGCACAGGTCGCCGGCGAGTGGAATCGCGACGGACGTCTCCGACTGACCGGACTTTCATTGAGTAGTGCCACGCTGTCGCTCGCTTCAAACAATCTGGTCGCGCTCATCGACGAACAGGGCATTTCGGAACTCAGCGGCGATCTTGCCTATCGGGGAGACTTGCGATTGCTGCAGAATTGGCTGCGCGATCCGGCGTCGCCATCGAGTTGGAATACAGGTGGCCGTCTCGACGGTACGTTGAACATCACGCGCAACGGACCAACCACCGATGTCGCATGGGAATCGCGAATCGAGAACCTCGTCGCGCAGCAAGTTGGCGGCGATTTGTGGCATCAACAAAACGTGCGAAGCAATGGTCAGTGCCAGTTCAATCAAGCGACTGATCGTCTCTCCATCACTCGCTTCGACCTGCAATGCGATGCGCTGACGTGCTCGGTCAGCGGTGGCATTGATCGTGTCAGCGGCCCACGCGACATGAAATTGCGTGGCGACATCGATTACGATCTTGCCAAGGTCGCAGGCTTGTTGCAGCCCTATCTCGGTGACAGCGTTGAACTTGTCGGAAAACAGAAGCGGAGTTTCTCGCTTGAAGGGCCGCTGCAAGCGGTTCCCAATGCCACGCCCGGCACACTGGAAGCCTCGCTTGTGGGGCGGCTCACTGGGGCAACTTCCGTCGGTTGGGATCGTGGAAATCTGTACGGCTTTAAGCTGGGGCCAGGCAGCATTGAAGGACAACTTGAACGGGGACGTCTGGCAATGTCCGTGCTCGATCTCCCACTGAGCGGAGGGCGATTCAACGCCAATCCCCTCTTCGTACTGGCCCCCGGAACGGCCGAAATGTATCTCGAACCCGGCACGTTGCTGACGCGCGTGAACCTAACGCCCGAGATGTGCCGAGAAGGCTTAATGTACATCGTGCCAGCGCTTGCCAACGTGGCACAAGCACAGGGGAGCTTCTCCGTCGATCTCAGCGGTTGTCGCATTCCGCTGGCCGATCCGTCCACGGGCGATTTGGCCGGGACATTCACGATCCACGACGTCAATATTGCTGGCGGACCGCTGGTGCGCGAGTTGGGAATCTTGCTGCAACGGCCCAGCGCGGCTCGAATCTCGCGCGAGTCGAAAATACCTTTCCGCATGGTCGGTGGAAGAATTTACCATCGCGACCTGGAGTTGGTGTTCCCCGAGTTGACCATCCGCACCTACGGGTCGGTCGGGCTCGATCACTCGCTGGCACTGATGGCCGAAATGCCGGTGCCGCCGAAGTGGATCGGCAACAACGCACTGGGCAACGCCGTGCGAAACCAAACCATTCAACTCCCCATCGGCGGCACGCTCGAACAACCCAGGATCGATCAACGGGCGCTTCAGCAAGCCAGCGCGCAGTTCATTCGCAATACCGCATCCAACGCGCTGCGAAACGAGTTGAACAGCCAACTCGACCGCCTGTTGAGACGCAATCCCTAGTGCGGACGATTTCGCGATGACCATCGTTGGCGATGGCGATGATTGTTGGCCTACGTGCGACCGGCACTAATCGCCATCGCCTCGGGTTGTCACGGGCACAAACTTTTGGGCCCGTTCGCCGTAGATATCGCCCACGTAGAGATTGCCCTGCGTATCTTGGGCGATGCAGTGAACGCCGACCGTTTCGCCCGGCTTGAGCCGCGATACGTCGGGGTTATTCTTATCCTCGCCAATGTCTCCCAGCGGGATCATCCAGGTTTGTCGCACACGCCCGTCGGTCGAGAAACGCGCGAACAGTTGATCCTTGTACTCCGGGTACTTGCCGTGACGCTTCCACCAGTGCGGCGATGATCCACAGATCCAAATTTCGTCCTTGTCGTTAATCGAAATGCCCCACGGCATGAGAATATTCTCCCACTGGTCGAGGAAGGTGCCGTTCTGATTAAAGACCTGAATCCGCCCGCTGTTTCGATCGGCGACGTAGAGCAGCCCACCGGAGTCCATCACGATTGCGTGCGGTAGCACGAACTGTCCTGGCCGAGTGCCGTAACTGCCCCAGGTCTTAATGAAGTTGCCCTCTTTGTCGAGGTGGACGATCCGCCGGTTTCCATAGCCATCGGTGACAAAGATATCGCCGGCGGGCGCAACCACAACATCGGTCGGGCGGTAGAAGTGCTTCTCGTCATCTCCCGATTCGCCGCGCACGCCCAGCCTTAGCAATAGTTCCCCCTCGGGCGTGTACTTTTCTACGACGTGATGGCCGAAGTCCGTTACCCAGATGTTTCCTTCGTGATCGATGCGAAGCTGATGCGGATTCTCGAACATGCCGCGCCCCCACGTCCTTACGAACGCCCCCTCGGTCGTATAAACCTGAACAGGATCTGGTCCCTTGCGAAAGAACCAGACTTGGTCCTTATCATCAATGGCCAGCCCCGAGACCCAACCCTTGCCAGAAACGTGATCGGGCCGTTGCGGCCATGTTGGGTCCACATCGTATTCAATCAGGTTGGGCTCCACGGCAAAGCCCGGCGCGTCTTCCGCGCAAGCTGGTGCGACCATGAGGAGAAGCAATCCGCAAACGGTGGCAAGAACTCGCCAACGGAGCGAGTGCATTGGAGAAGCAAAGGTGGAAGACATGGTGTGGTACTCGTGGGAAAGTGTTGCTATTCAGTCGGATATTGTCTCGCGGCGATCTCAAGAAGGCCAATCTTTTCCAAGCGTTCGACCGGCACGAGAAACGTTACTTGCACAACGCCGGGGTGCCGGCCGATTTCGATGGCGCCGCTGATCGTCGCTCGATTGCGAACTTCGGCAACTTCCATTTCCAGCAATGTGGCGGCGCGTTCCAGACCGCAGTCGGTTGCCGCATTGAGCGTGGGACCGGTGCCGACAAACGAGATTGGCAATGTTTGTTCGATGCCGCGCATGCCATGGGCACGGGCCACTGCCAAGGCACTCGCGGTTTCCTCCTTTGAAAACGGGCGTGCCAGGTAGGGCACATCTTCCAACACTGGAAACAGAATCGGCCCGTCGATGGCAAGCCCCTTAAGCAGATGTACCTGCAGAGTCGCAAGGCCCGCTACGTCGCACGTGTGCCCCGCGATTTCTCCATCGCCTTGCATCGCGTGCATGTCTCCCACATAGACACCGCCGCCGGAAACCTTGACCGGGCAAATCACCACCGCGCCGCCACGAACGCAGTCGATGTCCATATGTCCGTCGGTTCGGGCTGACAGTTGATCTGCCGAGATACCAAAGTCATGCGGGGCGTCGATCAGAAACTGGCCGAAATCGCCCGCGTTGTGGCTGTCGGGCATTGGAATCGCCGGCGTCGTGCCCAATTGTCCGAGAAACGGTCGCAATCGGGCCACCACGCCCACCATATCATGCGGTGCGAAGGTGAGGATCGGATTCTGGCACGATTGCTCGGGCAGCGCCGCGAATTGCTTCGCCTGCTCCGCAATCTGTCGGGCGGCTTCCTCCGGCAGCGTAACCCCCACGCGCTTCGCGTCGTCGAACCGAATGGTATATCCATGGGTGATCCGAAACGGCGCGGCTTCGGCTCCACAGTGGGCACAGCGAATGCACTTGGGCCCGATGCCGTCGATCGTTGTTTCCGGGTTGACCGTACCACACTCACGACAGCAGGCGGCCACATAAGGATCGCCCTGGAACCGGCCATCGATGGCTTCGTCATTCCCCGATGCCGTGGCCAACGATGTGACCGACAGATCGCGAATGCGAATGGCAATCGCATCACCAATTTCAGCACCTTCGACGGCCACCGGGCGCGTCACTTCGTGTCCACCACGCAGCGACGGGGTAATCATGGGCCCCCAACAGCCGGGCGCCGTGTGCGCTACGATGTGGCCACCGCTGCATACGGGGCCCAGCATTGGTCGCGCCGGGTCGAGCACACCGTCGGTAAACTGATCCACGAATACCATCGAACTCGCGGTAGCCGGCGATTGGGACTCTGTTTCCACCGCTGATTTGGTCGTGTGAGTGGCCATGTCCAGGGCTTCCTAAGGCGTGCGGCAGATAAGAACGTACCAATCACAACCCGACGCGTAAGCGAGGGAACGCAGGGTATTACCGGTTGGTCCCTCGCTCACGCGTCGGGTTGGTATATTCTCATTCGCCGCTCGCCTAAAACCAACATCGCCTTTCGATGTGGTCGGGTTAGTTGGTAGGTTGAATCGTTTCAGCTCGCGACAATTCTTTCAGCAGCGCATAGTCTGGCTCGTTGCCCGACTCGCGTCGCGTGAAGTAGTTAAACATCATCAGGCCATCAACACCATCTTCATACAACGCTCGGGCCAGTCGGCGATAGGTGTCGGCTTCCGGTTCGACTTCGATCGATGCATATAGCGGAAACTCGTCTGGCAGCCGCGCGCGATACTCTTTGATTGGCAACTCAAAATCGTTTCGCAGATAGTGCGAAGCAACCAGTAAATCAACCAAACCTTCCTGAGCCCAAACAAACGCATCGAGCCCCAACGCGCGATTCTGATCGGGCTTGGCCATGATTCGGGCCGAGAGCAGGATGGGTTTCCCTCGCCGCTTACCGATTTCGCGCGTCATCTCACGAACGCTTCGCACGAACTTCGTCATCACCGCCAGGTTTTTCTCTTCGTGGCCGCGTTTGAAGAACATGGGGAACCGTTGGAAGTCGAGTTCGAGTCCGTCGATCGGATACCGCTCGCAACATTCGCGGATTTGATCCAACCGACGTTGGCGAACTTGCGGCACGGCAAAGTCGAGCCCGCCGGGTAACCACCCCGAGACTACCGGAGAGGTCCGCGGCCCGAGAATATCTTTGTGGAGCTGGCTCAGTTCATCACCAGGGGTACCGATCCACCACTGGGGGTGTTCGCGCCAGAACTTCGAGACAATTAGATTGTAGGGAAACACGTCGGGGCGGTTGACCCAGTGAACTTCGTTCATGCGGAACGACAGAAAGGTTTCCATTTCTTGCTGTTGTGCGCGCTCGATTGCGATCTCCATCGCGTCGCGCCCCGCGGCGACAAAGCCCCGATAGTTGAGCGCCGCCCGGGCAAGCGTGCCCGGTTTTTCACGACCCTCTTTTTCAATCTGTTCGAGCAGCTTGGGATCGTCCTCGTCACCAAGCATGCGGGCGTGACGGCTGGGAAAGTTCATCACCATGCCGTCGTTCGGAGAGATGAAGAACGACGTAACGCCAGCCGCCGCAACTTCGTCGATGTACGGATAGACATCCTCCGGCTGCATCGGGGGATCTTTGTAGATAAACATGTTGTCCGCATCGCAGTTGTAGATATAGCGATACGGACGCGAAGGCGTGTCTTCCTCAGGAGGCGCCGCGCCCGATCGACCACATGACACGGCCAGCCCGAGGCAAATCAAGAAAAGAACACTCTGTCTCGAATTCATTTGTCGCTTTCCAGTGAGAGGATCCTTGGATATTTGCCACGCTGGTTCGGCAAAGTGGGCAAGGCCGGAAAGCGCCGATTCTGACCCGTATTCGGTCCGAAAGCAAACCGCTCGCTTGGACGGCGGTTGATTGAGACCGATCGACATCAAAATTCGCTGTCACCCGTCAAGTCCTTCGCCAGAAATGACATCGCGATCGCGAAACCCGGTATTCGCAAAGAGTTTCCACAAATCACTTTCCATCGTGAAATGGCGTTCTGGTATGCGTAAGCATGGGTGTTACCGATGCGCAATGTCGCAGGGCTGGCATTCATCTTGACCTTCCAGAACGGAACTCCTAATGTTCGCCACCCACCCGGGTTTCATCTGGCGTGGGTTCCCTTCGATATATACCTCCGGCAGGCCTTGTGCTTGGCGGACCTGGATGACAACTGTGCTAGCACTCGCTTGCGCGCTACCCGATCAGGACGATCGATCAACGCGTCGGCGTAACCCTCTTGGGAATGGATTCCTCACATGGCAAACGTAGCTCGGCATGACGAATCGAATGAAACCGTGAAGAAGGCAGCGTTTGAAATAGACTCGGTCCCATTCTTCGACCTGGCACGGCAATCGAGGCCGCTGCGCGAAAAAATCATTCGGTCCCTGGCCCGCGTTTGCGACTCCGGGCAATTCGTGCTTGGGCCCGAGTGTGTTCGGCTGGAAGAATCGTTGGCCGAGTATTGTCAGGTAAAGCACGCGGTGGCTTGCGCCTCGGGCAGCGATGCCTTACTGCTTGCATTGATGGCCTGCGGCGTTGAATCAGGTGACGAGGTTCTGCTGCCTAGCTATACGTTTTTTGCCACGGCGGGTGCCGTTTGGCGACTGGGCGCCCGTCCGGTGTTTGTGGACATCGACCCGGCGACCTATTGCATTGATCCCAAGACCGTCGAATCGCTCATTACATCTCGGACGAAAGCGATCTTGCCGGTTCATTTGTATGGCCAGTGTGCTGACATGCATGCGTTGACCGACATCGCGCGACAACACGATTTGAAAGTCATCGAAGACGCAGCACAGGCCATTGGCGGCGAGCTAGACGGACACCGCGCCGGCTCGCTTGGCGATGTGGGCTGCTTCAGTTTCTATCCCACGAAGAACCTCGGAAGCTTTGGCGACGGCGGGTTCATGACGACCAACGACGACGAACTAAACCAGCAACTGAAGATGCTCCGCGTGCATGGCGAGACGAAGCAATACCACCACCAAATCGTTGGATTCAACAGCCGGTTGGATGCCTTCCAGGCGGCCGTGCTGAATGCAAAATTGCCGCATCTAGAGCATTGGATTACACGACGGCAGGCCAACGCCCGGTACTACGACCGGCTCTTTCACGAAGGAGGCTTGCACGAGTTCATCACGTTGCCAGAGGTGGTCGACGGGCGACGCCACGTATGGAATCAATACGTCATTCGCGTCCCCAACGGCAGGCGCGATGCGTTGCGAGAACATCTGGCCCAAGAAAACGTCGGTACACAGATCTATTACCCGGTGCCAATGCACGAACAGCCGTGCTTTACCAGCCTGGGATATGAGCTAGGCCGCCTGCCACGAACCGAAGCCGCGGCGCGCGAAACAGTGGCGTTGCCAATCTTTCCAGAACTGACCGCTCATGAGCAGCAACTGGTCGTTGCGAAAATTGCCACGTTCTTCGAGATGAGCCAACGTCCCAAGGGCGGTCACGCCATTCGCCCGCCCAAGTTTCTCTCGGCAAAGTCCCGTACTTCCAACAGCGAAGTGCGGGCTCCCCGTCGGTAGCGGCCATCGGAATCGTTGCCTGTCGTGAACAGACGAAGGTCTCTATTTTCTCTTTGCCTTCTTGTGAATAGGCAAGTCGTCAGCGCGATTGCTGGGGCGGCATACGGCCAACATGCCAAGCCCGATGAGCGTGATCACCAGCGCGTACGGGAAGACCCACGATTTCACCTCTTCTTCTTTGGCGTCCTTCGCTTGCGCCAGAACGATGCCGACGTCGAACATCAAATGCGTTGCGGTGGCAACCCCGGCGACGACCAGCGGACGCATATACCTTGAGATCGCACAAACACATCGTGCGAACAACAGGCGGTGGCGGGAGATCATCTTCGACTACTCCGTAGCTCATTCGGGAAAGCGAACCCGGAACTCTTGTAACGGCCCGTGGCTCACGATACCTCCATTCTAACGAGCCACGTTCGGCATGCGAAGCCGGCAGCCGGGGTTTGTCTTGCCCGTGCGGCTGATGGGCAACTATGATCGTTTCTAGCATGTCCGAATCTCAACGAAGCTCTTTGATCGAAGTCCAAGTCTTCCAGGCTCCCGCTAGCCGGCTGCGCGATGGTATTCGGACGTCGATGCCAGATTCGCACAGACCCACCCGGTGGGGGGATTTTGAAAGAACGTACGAAGACGAATCTTGGCCCTCCCATCGCTTGCCACGAGCCAGCCGAGGCCCGCGATGACGCCCGATCAGATCTTCGCCACCGGGGTCGTTGTCCTCGTGTTCGTAACGCTGGCTGCCACGAGTCTGGGGCCCGACTTGGTGTTGGCAGCCGGGTTGACCGTGCTGCTGGTCTCCGGCGTTCTTCCTGCTCGAGACGCACTGGCTGGCCTGTCGAACGAGGGCATCGTCGCCATCGGCGCGCTGT
>CAZNXE010000008.1:0-37013 GCA_964576465.1 uncultured Planctomycetaceae bacterium | reverse complement strand
GGCTGCGGGGATTCGTGAAACCGGTGGCATCAATTGGATCGCCTCATTCATCCTAGGACGACCCAAATCGCCTCGGATGGCCATTGCGCGGCTTACGGTGCCGGCAGCCTTCATGAGCGCGTTTCTCAACAACACACCGCTGGTGGCGATGATGATCCCGGCGGTAAACGATTGGGCTCGCCTGCACCGGCTAAGTGTGTCTCGGCTGCTGATGCCACTGAGCTTCGCCGCCATTCTCGGGGGAACCTGCACGCTGATCGGCACCAGCACGAACCTGATTGTCGACGATTTAATGGCCACCAGTACCAATCTGGATCGCCTGGGACTGTTCGACATTGCTTGGGTTGGGCTGCCCGCCACCGTGGTGGGCTGTATCTATCTCGTCATCTTCGGGCCCTGGCTCGTACCCGAGCGCCGACCGGCCCGTAGCGAGTTCCAAAACCCACGCGAGTACAGCGTGGAAATGCTCGTCGAATCAGATAGCCCTCTGGTGGGTAAGACCATTGAAAAGGCAGGGCTGCGTCATTTGCCGGGTACGTTCTTGGCCGAAATCGATCGCAAAGGGATGGTGTTGGCAGCCGTCGGTCCTGAAGTGGAACTGCACGCCGGCGACCGTCTCGTATTTGTAGGTGTGGTCGAGTCGGTCATCGATTTGCAAAAGATCCGCGGATTAATTCCGGCCACCGACCAGGTCTTCAAGCTCGCGTCACCCCGCGCAACACGGTGCATGATCGAGGCCGTGGTGTCAAATATTGGGCCCGTGGTGGGAAAGACGATCCGCGATTCACGTTTTCGTTCAGTTTACAAGGCGGTTGTGTTGGCCGTCGCGCGAAACGGTCAGCGTATCGACAAGAAGATCGGTGACATCGTTCTCCAGCCGGGCGATACGATGCTGCTGGAAGCCCATCCGTCGTTTGTCGATGAGCAGCGCAACCGACGTGATTTTCTGTTGGTCAGCCGCTTGGAAGACTCGAATCCCCCTCAGCACGATCGCGCGCTGGTGGCATTCGCGATTCTGCTGGGAATGGTGCTCTGCAAGATTGTGATCGGTTTGTCGATTCTCAAAGCGGCACTGTTGGCCGCGGCGTTAATGCTCATCACCGGTTGCTGCTCACCGACGACCGCACGGCGGAGCATCGATTGGCAAGTGCTCATCGCCATTGCCGCCGCCGTGGGCATCGGGGCAGCCATGGACGTCACCGGCTCCGCGAAAGTAATCGCCGGTGTCCCCATTTGGCTGGCCGGTGGAAATCCCTGGGTTACGCTTGCCGTGGTGTATCTTGTGACGATGGTCGCGACCGAGTTCATTACCAATGTGGCGGCGGCGGCATTGATGTTTCCGCTGGCGATGAGTGTGGCAGCAGGACTGGATGTGAACGAAATGCCGTTTGTGATTACCGTGATGATGGCCGCGTCGGCCAGCTTTTCGACCCCCATTGGATACCAGACAAACCTCATGGTGTACGGACCCGGCGGTTATCATTTTACCGACTATCTGCGTGTCGGCCTTCCACTGGGGTTGCTGGTGTGGGCAATCACCATAGGCTTGGCACCCCTGGTGTGGCCGTTTTAGTAGCCGTCTGCACGGCTGTCGATTCGCCGCGAGTTCGAATAAAGGATTGATCGCTCGTGATGACCTATGTGCTGTTTGCCGTTGGGTTTTACATCTTGGTCCGGGGGGCCGACCTCCTGGTCGACGGTGCCTCGTCGATCGCGGCTCGATTGCGCGTGTCGAGCCTGGTAATCGGGCTAACCGTTGTCGCGTTCGGGACATCTCTCCCCGAATTGGTCGTGAACCTGTTCGCCAGCGCCGAGGGAAACGTCGACCTGGCGATTGCCAACGTGTTGGGTAGCAACATTGCCAACGTCTTGTTGATTGTCGGCATCGCCGCGGCGATCACTCCCTTGCCTATTCAAGCAAACACGGCGCGACACGAGATCCCTCTTTCGATTCTGGCGGTGATCGTGCTAGGCGTGTTGGCCAACGATGCACGTTGGACGGATGGTGCGGTGTCGGAGTTGACCCGTAGTGACGGGATGGTGTTGCTTTGCTTTCTGGCGATTTTCTTGCATTACACGTTTTCGATCATCCGCTCGCAGCGTGCGATTCAAGTGCCGGTGATAGCGACCCAATCGCGCGCGAAATCCATCGGCAAGCTCGCCATGGGGTTGGTTGGGCTCACTTTGGGCGGCAAGTGGATCGTCGAGGGCGCCGTGGCGATCGCGACCAGCTTCGGAATGAGCGAGACGCTCGTTGGCTTAACGATCGTGGCCATCGGAACTTCGCTACCCGAGCTGGCCACATCGGCGTCGGCAGCTTGGCGAGGGAACCCAGAAATGGCTATTGGCAATGTGATCGGCTCGAACATTTTCAATATCTTCTGGATCCTGGGCATCAGCTCCATTGTCCGCCCGTTGCCATTCAATGTGGCGAACGAAC
The DNA here is from genome assembly GCA_964576465.1 of uncultured Planctomycetaceae bacterium. Lineage (GTDB taxonomy): Bacteria > Planctomycetota > Planctomycetia > Pirellulales > JAEUIK01 > CAZNXE01. The sequence continues at coordinate 34,573 of CAZNXE010000008.1, read as the reverse complement.
CGGCAATTGTTGTCGTGCTGCTAGCGAGCTTGCTGCTGCAAGTCTTTGTGATCACCGGCACAAGAAGTGTCGTCGATCGCTGGGAGGGTTGGCTGCTGATCGTCTTGTATGGCCTGTTCATGGCATACTTGGTCTACACCAACTTCGCCGGGAACTCGAATTGAATCCGAAAGGCTCACGAGCACATGAGAGGTTCGACATTCATGCCAACTGGATCAGCTCTTGGAGAGCAGGTGGCTGGCGTCCGTGACTCATCAGATGGGGCCGCTGGACTCTCATAACATATGGATCAGCTTTTGGGGAGCAGGCCAGGATCAATCATGCAGTCATGGGCCGGCGCGCGAGCTTGTGATTACGATCAACCGATCATTCTCTTCAAGAAGAGACTGTACGATCCGAAGACACGCATGGATCCCAAAGGAGATTCTCGGGGATTTATGATTTGGCTTACTCCCCGAAAACGATCGTGACAGGGCGACAACTCTGAGCCGTATGGGTTTTGTGGTTCGTCCGCAAGACACCTTGGAAACAAAAACGCCCCCGCCCCAAAATGTTAGGGTGGGGGCGTTGTGCCCAGTCACACGCTACAGCTTCCGTGCCGTGCGATGTCCTTCTGTGGAAGCGCGTACGAACAGAGCTGTCACGTGGTTAGAGTGCCGTGTCGCCTTTCTCTCCCGTTCGGATGCGAACCGCGTCGGCAATGTCATGGATGAAGATCTTGCCATCGCCAATGCTTCCGGTTTGTGCCGACTTGATTACTGCCTCGACGGCTTTGCCTACGTCGGCGTCGGCGACCACGACTTCAATTTTTAGCTTGGGAACAAAGTCGACCTGGTATTCCGTGCCACGGTACGTTTCCTTGTGGCCTTTCTGGCGACCAAACCCACGCACCTCGGTCACGGTCATGCCCATGAAACCCTCTTCGGTCAACGACTCCTTCACGTCGTCAAGCTTGTGGGATCGGATGATGGCCTCGATTTGTTTCATGATTAGAATTCCCTATTTGTTTTTCCCGCCTGTGGCCGACCAAGAGTCGCCGCACACGGTGATGGTTCGATTGGTTGTTGATTGTGATGTTTCCCGCAGTCGATATTTCCGACGATACCGTCGACCCGGGCGAGCCAGTTGAACTCACCCAGGTCGTTCGGCGTCGATTCTCTTTGAGCCAAGGGCAAGTCGGTTTCGTGTCGTACACCTTATTGGACACGATCCCTTCAGCCCTTGCCACATGTCTTACGTGGGCTTCCCATAGGCGTGCATGCCATGTTCGGTCACGTCGAGACCTTCCTTCTCTTCCTCAGGCGTGACACGCAGGATGCCGATGCCTTTGAGAATGAAGAACAGGATCATCATCGTGCAAAAGGCCCAAGCAGGAATCACTAGAGAGCCGATGATCTGCGGACCGATGGCATGGGCTTCCGAGAAAATACCGGTTGCCAGTCCACCCCAAATGCCGCACAAACCGTGGACGGGGAAGGCACCAACGGGATCGTCGATTCGCATCTTGTCGAGTGCCACGATTCCGATGACGACCAGCACACCGGCCGCGGCACCGATCACAATCGCGCTGTTATTTGAAACACAATCACAGTTTGCCGTAATACCAACCAACCCGGCCAACACACCGTTGAGTGCCATCGACAGATCGGGTTTTCCGAACATGAACCAGCCCATAATCATGGCCATTACCGCGCCGGCGGCGGCGGCGAGCGTGGTGTTAGCGGCAATCAACATCGTTGCATCGGTATTGTCGGCCCCGGAGAACGCCAACTGGCTGCCGGGGTTAAAGCCGTACCAGCCAATCCACAAGATAAACACACCGAGCGTGGCCAGCGTCATGTTGTGCGGCAGAATCGGGTGCGATTTGCCATCGGCTGAGAACCGACCCATGCGAGGGCCCAACACGATTGCGCCCGCCAAGCCGGCAAACCCACCTACGGCATGCACGACAATCGAACCGGCGAAGTCGTAGAAACCCAGTGTGTGCAGAAATCCCTCACCCCATTTCCACATGCCGCTGATCGGATAGATGAACCCGGTCAGTAATGCGCTGTAGATGAGGTACGAGATAAACCGCATGCGGCCCGCCACGGCACCCGAAACAATCGTGGCGGCCGTCGCGGCGAATGCAACTTGGAAGAGCCAATCAACCTGAGGGTTGAGTTTTCCGGGCAGAGGTTCAATCGTCGTGCCACCGATCCCAACTTGGGCAAAACCGAAGACTCCTTCGATGAGCATATTATCGCCGGGGTACATCAACCCGTAGCCCACGACGAAGAACAACAGCACGCCAATGCCGAGGTCCATGATGTTCTTAAACAGGATGTTGACCGCATTCTTGGCCTCATTGAAGCCAGCTTCGACCATCGCGAAACCGGCCTGCATGAAGAGCACCAACACGGCGGCGATGAACAAGATCAGGTTGTCAATTGCGTAGGAAACCTCTTCAAGCGAAGGGGGCGCCGCTTCCTCTTCAGCTTCTTCCTCAGCAGGAGCTTCGGCCTCGGTTGCCGGTGCTGTTTCTTCGGCGGCCTCCGCGCCGGGAGCTTCTTCTTGTGCGAACGCAAGTGATGCTCCGCCGGGCATCAGCGTCACGACGCAAGCAAGAGCGAGGCACACCCCAAGGGTGAGCAACTTTTCACCAAACGGCATCAGTTCACCGCCTTTCCAGAAGGATCGAATCGAAGGATAGAGATCAGTGCACAACGTTCCGCAACACAACCGCTGCGAGACTGCGCAATGCAAGCAGGGCGGACAGAGCCAGCAACTTGTGTGCCAGACAGCACGACAGCAAGAATGGAAGATCCTTAACACCTTGTTAAGTAATTACTTGCGCCGCTAAGATGGAGAAAGGTCGCGACGCGCCGATGGCCCCGATCACGCGCCGATCGCTTTGATTGCAGGCAAGCGTGCTGAGAAACTGGGCACACAAGAGAAGCCTGCGGTCACTGAGTCAGGCCATCCGGCGGCTGTGTCGAGTCGATTGCTTTGCCGGAAAGCCCAGACAAGGTCTACTCACCTATTGGGAATCAAGAACCGCTTGGAGGGATACGCATGACACGTTCCACTGGACCCCGCGAAACACAAGCAGACGTCAGCCGAGGCGATGCTGATGGTCAGTCGCGTCGACGAAGTTGGCTTCCGTGGAGTATTGCTGGAATGATCCTGCTGTCCGCGCTGGCGATCATGATGGTTTGGAGCAATCCTGGATCAATACCACCACGGTGGAGTAATTCAGATTCAGCACAACCAGCACACAGCAGCGGCGACGCGGTGGCTGTCGTGCCGGAAATCGTCAAGTCCGATTCCCAGTGGCGAGATCAGTTGACCGAAGAGCAGTTCTATGTCCTTCGCGAATCCGGAACCGAACGCCCCTTCGCCAACCTGTACCACGACTATAAAGCTGAGGGCACCTATGCCTGTGTGGCATGCGGGAATCCATTGTTTCCATCAACAACCAAGTTCGACTCAGGCACCGGTTGGCCCAGCTTTTACGCTCCGCTAGACGCCAAGGCAGTTCGCAAAACGCAAGAGCCCGGCCTTCTCGATCGACGTACCGAAGTTACGTGCAGCCGCTGCGACGGACACTTGGGACATGTGTTCAAGGATGGGCCAGCACCGACCGGTCTTCGCTACTGCATGAACTCCGCGGCGATGACGTTCAGTGCAACGAACACTTCGGAAACCGAAACGGCCGAACCGAAAGAATGAACGCAGCCTTCGCGCCGGAGAACGTTCGCGCGAACGCATTCCTCAAGAGCCCCGCGTCCTATGCCTGGACATGATCGGTTCTACTCTTGTTTCTGTCGCTGAATCGACGCGAGAGGCTTGGAACCTTCGTTCGCATCCAAGGTGCTTCCATCACCGAAGTGTTGGGCCACGGTTGCGTCGCACAGAATGCGAGGCTTTTCACGGTCGAGCGAAATGCTTTGACCAGATGGTCCTTGAATGGAGATCGGTCGACCGGTCAGCAAATCGTTCCAGACGCGGCTAACGAGCATGGGATCGGTCGACTGGAGACGACCAAAGGCTTTGTCGTGCCGATTGTCGATGGCTTGCCACTGATTGCGTTGAGTTCGCATCGGAAGATCTCCCGTGCGACCGTTGAATTCGCCTTAACGAATCGTAGTAGATTTGGGCTGGTCGGCCAACACCATCTCGCGAAATCGCATCGACTGCCAGGCGGCGGCGATTTGACTGAGGGACGGGCTGCTCAATCGGTTACGGCAACCCGGTCGTAGAGCGCGTCGACCATCTTTCGCAGTAGCTCAGCCTCATCGGTTTCAAGCACGACCGCAACCTTGTGCAGCACTTCACGTTTGGCGTTCATGGCCAGAACGGCTTCGCGTGTGCCTGCTGCAGTAAGTCCCCCACCGGTGCCCACGCGGCTATAAAGTTCGTCGAAATCGGCACCTGTCCAATTCGCGAACAGCGCGGGGTCGCTAGCGGTAACTTCGTCCACCGCCGGATTCGTGACGCGATCGAATTGTCGTTGTGCCAACAACGCCGGGTTTTGGAACAATTCGTCGGTGTCCACGCCAAGTGCCGCTGCCAACCTGTGCAAAGTCCGCGGCTGTGGACGCCCGCCGCCGCGAAGTAAGCTCTTGATCGTGCGATGATCGAGGCCCGAGCAGTCGACCAGCCCTGCGATGGTGACACCTTCTCGCGCCATCAGTCGCCTGAGATTCGCAGCGAAGTCGTTTTCGGCGTTCGTGCAATTAAGGTCCATATCTATGTTTAGTATTATTGTACTATTTGTGTTGACGAATAGTGGACATAAGTATACTATATCGACATATTCACCGTCCACCCATCAGTCGCAGGTTTGACCTGGAATCGGCCACGTGGGGGCGATAGAGTGCCCGAAAGGGGGCGAGTGCAGGTGTGGTGTCAAAGGAGGCGTGGGCGACGTCGGCCTTAGCAGGCCGTTGAAGAACTGCTTCGATAGCGAGACCGTGGATGTTTTGTCGAGATCAAGGAACGGAATCGGAGGCGAATCCGTGGATTCGTCGAGATTCCGTGACGCAGAGCCTCGACACAACAGACCGGTCGGAGCCGAATTGAGTTTTTCAACGGGCTGCTAGGCGGTGTCTATTTGGTTGGACAAAGGTGGTCGCGTTCCACTGCCGTCATGGTTTACTGCCATGACAGTTCGTGGCGCAATCACAGGCCGAGGAGAAGACAATGCAGAGTTCGACCGAACGTGCCCCGGAAGTTTATCGTGTTTGGCTCGCTGGGTACGGCGATTGGCAACCCAGGCGGTGGAGCGACGTCCCCCCCAAATCCGTGGCACTGCGACCGGCTGAACCTGGCTGCATGACGGCCGATCAGGCGGCACAGTATGTCGAGAGTTTCAACCTGGCGATGCTTGCACGGCCAAAGCATGTTTGGGCCGTCGGCGTTCGCGTTGCTGTTCACTACAGCGGCGACCTGTTTCCCGGCCAAACGCTGCCGGCGAAGCACCTGGCAACGCCGTCAAAACACCGCAGCGCTGGATAAATCCACAGCATCAGCCATAGACGCAAAACGCCGTTTGTCTTACCAGGGGTCTGACCAGTCGCCCCAGCGTTCTAAATACAGCCGATAGGCGGCGGTTTCCGCGGATCGTTCTTCGAGCCACGACTTGGCTTGGGTGATGATGCTCTGTTCATCCTCCAATTTCAGCTCACCCAGCAGAACTCGTGTTCGCAGGAAAACGAAGTAGGTGTCCAATACGTCGCAACGGCAGTAGTCGTTAATCTCCTGTTTGCGACCTGCTTCGTACAGGTCTTGCACCATGTCACCCTGCACGTCCATTTTTCCGGGCTTGCCCAGCAGGTTGGTTGCTAGATTCAGTCCGCCGGTGAATCGTGTCGAGCCGAAGTTCGTCAGCAACTCCTGCAAATCGATATGCGCGGAGGTATTGAAGCGATTTCTGGGTTGTTCGAACGATCGTGCCGTGGATTGAAACCAACTGGGAACACTAACACCAAATCGAAATGCGGCCAGCTCCATCAGTGGAATATCGAATGTGCGACCGTTGAAGCTCACGAAGGTCGGACGGCCATATTTCTCCCATCCACGCCAAAAGTGCTCGGTCATGATGTGCGAGCGGTACTCTGGATCGTCCAGCGTCACCAGATCGAATAACTCGAATTCGTCGGAGATCTTGGCCACTGCAATCGATACGGGCACCTGAAACGTATAGGGAATGAAGTCGTTTCCGTGCCGCTCGAGCAATTCATCTCGATAGCGTCGTACGGCTGCCTCGGGGGTGGGCTCGCTGTTGCCATATCGCAAACGGTTGACCAATTCGCCATCAGCGGCCGTTTCGATGTCGAAGACAAAATATCGAGCCTTTGTCATGGTGCTCCCGTCCAAGTCAACTGCTATCACAATCCCCCCACCAGCGTACCAGATTGGCCATCGGTCGACGAAACTCTCCATGCTTGCTGGTTCCCACGGCGTGCGATGGGGAGACACCTGTGGGAAAGTTCGCTTCAGCTAGCAACGACTGCGCTCGCTCGTCTAGCATTTTTTCGCCAAACACCCAGCTTCGGTCAACCCACGGCCCGCGGCGAGCCGACATATTGAATTGGATAGCAGCGATATTGCATCGTCCTATCTTGCCATTGGGCCAACTCAGCGAACGCTCACCACGAGATGATCGGGGCGAGTCGAGAGCATCAATCACCGTGGATTCCTCGACGCTCGACGCGGCACCTCCACTAGATTTTCTCCTCAGAACGTGTTTTGAAATACCATTCCGCCGTCGGACGGCTAAAATCATCCCATCGCTGCGTTGTGCTGCATCGACGGATCTCCTGGATTCGCCTGCTTCGCACGCCTTGCGACGAGATGATTCGTTCGTCCTTGGGGCTGAAAGCGAATTTCAAAACACGTTCTCAGACTAGCGAGCCGTTAAGCGATGGTTCCCAACGAACCGAAGCTTTCAATCGTCATTCCCGTGCTCGGCACGGTCGACGACCTCGAACGTACCTTGATTTCGGTTCTCGCATGTCGAGACCCCGACAGCGAAGTGCTCGTGGTACTGAATCGTCCGTACGACGACCCCTACGTGTTGGAAGACGAGGTTCGCTTCGTTCACGTCCCGCCCGATTCGGGTTGGGTCGGCAGTGTGAATCTGGCCATCGACGAATGCCGCGCTCCCCTCGTTCATCTGTTGGCCTGCGGTGCCACGGTCGACGAAGGTTGGACCGCCGCCGCGCTGGCCCACTTCGACGATCCAAACCTGGGCTCCGTTATCCCGCTGGTGGTCGAAGCCGAAGCAACGGAGATTGTACGTTCAGCCGGCGTGGCCTATGAAGCCGGTGGCCGCCGCCGCGTTGTTGCCAGGGGTGAATACGTTGATCGCCTCGCAAAACTGCCCAGCAGGACGATTGGCCCGACGTTCGTCGCTGGCTTCTATCGTCGCGAGTTGCTCCTCGAAAGCCACGGCTTTTCGCACCGGGTTGGCGATCTACTGGCCGATGTCGACCTCGCGCTGCGGCTGGAACGTGCTGGCTACACAACGGCGATGGAACCCGCCTCCTGCGTGCAATTCACTGGCAACCCTGCGAACGTGGCCGGAGCTTGGTCTAGTGGCCGCCATGCCGAACGTCTTTTTCGTCGTCACGCCACCCAAAACGGTTGGCTGCAATCGCTCACGCGGCATGCGTTTGTAATCGCGGGCGAGTTGTGGCCACGGCTGCCCTTGCGAATGTCGGTTTTCCGCCTATTGGGGCGCGCTTCAACCTGGCTGACCACCGAAGCTACGGCCATGGAAATCTCCACGGGACCATCCTCGCAAGACGAAACGGTTACCTTGCCGCTGAATCGGGCCAACCAAGCTGACCGTCGCCCCGATTCGCATTCGCAGCAGCGTCGGTCAGCCTAACGAGCCACGTTGGGTCCCTCTCCATCTTTGGCGCGACTGAAGCAGTCAGCTTCTCGCGATTAGGCCAAGTAGGCTTCGAGTTGCGGCACGAAGTCTTCGATGGGAGGCGTCTTCTTGGTGGGATCTTTGGCGACGTCGTCCCAACGACGCAGCCGAAGGGCCTGTTTGAAGTAGGGCTCCGTCTCAAAGGCCTTGATCTCGGTCTCGTTCATGCGCCCGCCTTGGTCGAGAAAGCTTTTGTGCGACGTGGGTGAGAGAACCTGCTCATAGGCCGGATCGGTACTGCACAAATAACGCTTCGCCAGAACGTGCAACCGCACCGCCTCGGCGACGGCCTTTCCGAAGTGTTGCAGTACCCAGGCGTGACCACTGTGTTCATGCCCGTCGTCGAGATTGCAGTCTGCGTCCGAGGGGAGTTCATCGGAATCCAGAATATGTCCGATATCGTGCAACAGAGCGGCGACCACCAACGCACCATCGGCTCCCTCTTCCACCGCCAGCACCGCCGACTGTAGTGCGTGCTGGAGTTGCGTGACATTCTCCAGGCCATACTTCCGACTTCCCCGGGCATTGAATGTATCCAACACCGTTTTGATCGCATCATTCATGGAGTGTTGTTCCCCGGGGCTTGTGGTGGAATGTTCCTATACTGCGACGTCTTTGCATGGGGTCCGAAAATCATGCCACTGATAACCGTCAGGCAATTCACGATGCGCGGCGAATTCCAGATGGAGAATTCGCCTGTGGCTTGTCGTCCCAGGTTGTGCGTTGAGACTACTATGTGACAGCAGCGGCCGCATTGCCAGAACATCGCCGCGAGTTGTGTAGATGTTTTTCGGGGTGCTGTCCACAACCGTATCGTCATCGCGGTGTGAGCCGGGCAAGACGACCAGCGGTCCGTTCTCGTCGGTAACACTGTCCAAATGAATCCGCAGCGTGAGCATCGATTCCAAGAATGAGCGCGACGCGACCACATGCGGGACGCCCGCTTTTCGCGTGGGGTTGATGAAGTGGGTGGTCGGCAAGTCGTTCTGTTTCACGGCGATCGTCAAATCCTTGTGCCACGGCAGCGACCAACTTTTCTCTGGCGGCTTGTCGAAGAACAAGGCCCGCACCTGGCCAAACTTCTTGCCCAGCACTTCGCCCAACACCGTCACGAGCGGTTTCTGCTGCCAGATCTCTTCTGTTTCCGGAAACAGCAAGAGTACGTTTCGTGCCGCATACACCTGTCCCGCTCGACTGCGAATCGCTCCGACATCCTCTGGCGTTTCAATCGCCGCAGCAAAACGATCGATCAGCGCATCAATAGCGTCGCCCGAATACACACCCTGAATAAGCGTGTATCCATCGTCGTCGAGTCGCGTTTGCCATGTTGCATCCATCTTGAACTCGCCCAGCAGCTCTGTTCTTCACGCCTTCAACTGCTCATCGTGTCGCATTAGGCTGGGTGGCTGGTCGGCTTGATGGACGTTGGCTAGCGATGCTTTGGCGCCGGCGTGTTGATCGACGTCGTTGTCTTCCCATTCGATGGAGAGTGCTCCGGAGTAACCGGCGCGGTTAAGCTCGACGATCAATTCCTCGGTGTTCGTGGCGTCGCGCACGGTGCCCGCGGTGACAAAATTCCAGCCATTGTCGCGGTCGCCCATTGGCTGATGACCGCCGAGCAATCCGTTGCGGGTGAAACGGGGTACGACTTGGACGCCCTTGAGATGGACACAGTGAATCCGTTCGGCGTGCGCGCGGATGAAGTCAACTCCGGAGACGCCTTGCCACTGCATGTGCGAACAATCGAAATTGAATCCGGCGGCATCTTTGAAGCCCGCGGCGTCGACGGCAGCCAGGTAATTACCCGCGCTGGTGATGTCGCCCATGGCCCGTTCGCTGGGGTGGCATTCCAAATCGTACGTCGTGCCATAATCGAGACACGCCTGAAACACCGGTGAGAACCGCTCGACCATCAATTCCAGGCTCACTTCGTACACGTTTGCGATGGGGTGTCCGCCTAACGAGTCGGGAAGTGGCGGGAACAAGAACCAATGGCTCCAACAGTGCGCCGGCGAACCAACAAAGCCGGAGACCGGCACGATGCGGTCTTGGAGCTTGCCGATGAAGTGCGCCAGACGAACCGTGTTGACTAAAGCCGTCGTGGCTTGGCTTCGCGCAATGTCGGCTACCTCGGGCGGAACATAAAACGGATCGGTGCGAGGCGGTTCGTTGCCACCCTTTCGCCATGCCGCATACGCTTCGACCGACTCTCCACCGAGAAACTGAAGCGTCTTGGCACTCGGCTCGTCGCCCAACGCTTGCCCTTGTAGATGAGCGGCCAGCGAGAAGATTTCCATCCCTCGATCCATGGCCAAGGCGACGCGCTCATGAGCATACGATTCAGCTCCGGCGTCGTCCGCGGCCCGGCTAAGGTCCAGCTCCCAGGCGGCTTCCTCCCAGCCGTCGAACCCGGCTTCGGCTATCCAGTCGAGCCATTGGACCTCTGGCACATTGCCGAATTGGCCACGGACGAGCCCGATCTGATGGTGCGAATGTTTTCCTGACCGATGTTCCCGTGTTTGGTGATGGCCCAAGACAATGCTCCCTTTGAAGATGCTTCGATCGTCAGCGTGACGATGAACAGGATGGGTCGCTGATCGGCGCGATGAAGCCGAACCTGAATTCCGCATTCCCACTTCACGAAATCCATGCTGTCATTGAATTGATGACAACGCGACGCATCTTAAGTGATGCAAGGCGGATTGCAAACAAGCCGCGTGGCGCATTCAACCCGCGAATAGGGCATGAAACAGATCGAGAATAAAAACTGCGATCGGCTAGCCGGCACGACGATGAGCGGAGTTGCTGTACGAAACGTCGGAGCCGCCAGCCACGTCGAGCGACTCGTCGGTCAGGGGTCGTTTGGTGGGAAAGAAGACCTCGGCCGCCGCAAAGAATAAACAGTAATCACCATCCGGCTTCTCGGCGTTGAGCCACGACATCATCTCATGCACCAGCGACTGGCCCTCGGGCCACCGCACCTGCGGGATAGCCGCCACCTCGGCAAGCATCTGATACACCCGCGCTCGGGTGAGCCCAAGATTGTCGGCAACCTGGCGGACGCTGTTTTCATCTCCGTTGAGTCCCAGGCGCAGCTCGACAAGTTCGGCCATTGACTCGCCCGTATCGATTCGCGTTTGTGCAACGAGCGGGAGGACGAAGTTCTCGTGCAACTCCGCGGCCGTGGGCGGCTCGTCGGAGGTGAGCGAGGAAGCAAGCCACGATTCCAACTGGCTTGCAAACCGGGGACGAATCGAGACGGTCAACTCGGTTTGCGGCCCAATCATTGAAACAATGCGGTGCAAGTCGTGGAAAATCTCCAGCAGCACATGGACCCGTTTTTCGCCGTGTGTTTTTAGGCGGCGAATTTCACCAAGCGTCAACTCGGTGTAGGTTCCTAGCTGGGTTTGCCACAGCACCTTGGGGAGATCAAGCAAGGAACGAGCGAACCGTCCCAGCGGAGCGTTTTCCAACTCGTTTCGTTTGATCGACTCTCGCCATTCGGCCCAAGTCGATTCTGACACGCTCAAAGGATCGAAGATCCCGCTCTCCGGCTTGTCACGCTTGATGGGAGGCGCGATGAGTTGGCGAGCCGACTCGCTGGTCGGCTCATCGTTCAAGGCCCGCCCAAGCAGTTCGACCATCGAGCGGATCTTCTTTTGACCCACGCCAGGGGTTGCGTGCAGTTCGTCGAAGGGCGTTTCGAGAAGATGGCGTATTGGGCGATCCATGAACGCCAGGGGTAACCGGCGGTCATTGGGCAAGGCCCAGTAAGCCAGAGGCCGCTCCCAATGTGTGGCGAAGCGCTTTTCGAGCAGCGTATCGCGGAGACGTTGGAATTGAGCCAATAATTGAAAATCTACCACTGCTGATGTCCTGTCCAGCTTCATGATCGCCTCCTGCGACCTGCAAACTGAAGCTCCACGACGGCATGCACGCGCACGACGTTCGCAAAGCCGGGGTACTCTGTAGTCAAATCGGACAACCCACCCCGTGTTGAGCGACGTTCCAGGTCGCTCAGGGGGACGCCCGAGCCTCTTCGCTTCGAAACTACAGCCCTTTGCGTGGACGAAAAACTGCTTCAAACCTCCATGCGATGCCGGACACTTGCCACAATCAAAGGGTTAGCCGCTTCCTGCGGACGGTTTCTCTCTAGGTGCTTATACGCACGAAATGCGCCTTTGTTTCATATTTCACTTGAACTGGTCCACATGACCGAAGCGTGAAGATCAAACACCCATCGATCGTGTTATTATTAAGTCCATTATATGAAACAGGTTGCATCTTATCAATCGGTGTGCCGAGTGCTGAATAATCTCCACAAATGGACAATCACACTAACCACTAATACCGCTTCCTTTGGGGGGATGTCAAGGCCAATATTCCGCGATTTTCTTCCCGCTTCTTTCCATCGGGTTGGGGTAGATCGCTCGCACAAAGGGAAATTAGATCTTGAATTTTCGTTCAACAAGTACGATACTCGCTTTCATGGCACGCGGTAGACCGAGAGAATTTGACGAGAAGCAAGCACTCGAAGCAGCCATGGAGGTCTTCTGGCGAAAAGGCTATGAAGGAGCCTCCTGCGAGGATCTGCTCTCCGCGATGGGCATCAACTCTGGCAGCATGTATGCCGCTTTTGGTGACAAGCAAGCCCTGTACGACAAAGTATTCGACCTCTACTGCGACACCATATTTTGCAAAGGGTTGGAAATCTTAGATGGACCGGGAACCCCGCTCGAAAATGTGCGGGCGATGCTCCAGTGTATGGGTGAGCAAATGTCGTCCCCCGATTGCAAGGGTTGCTTCGTGGGCAATACGCTCATTGAGTTTGGGGCGAATAACAAGGGTGTCGCCGAAATCGCGCGCCGCACGATGAAACGATTCCAAGACCGGATAGAGCAAGAACTTATGGCAGCCCAAGGTCTTGGTGAGCTGTCCGAATCGGCCAATCCAGCAGAACTGGCGGCCTTTCTGGTGAACACGGCACAAGGATTGAACGTCATGGCGAAGGCAAGAGTCGGAAAAGAAACCGTGCTTGGAATCATTCGGACAGCATTGGCAATGCTCGGATAATCTTTTTTTACCTATTTATTGAACATTCACTCAATTTGAACGTACGATCAATAACTCTTGATTGAGCCGATTCGCCTCAGCCCTCTTTAAGAACGTGTTTTGAAAACGGATCTTTGGCACTCAACCGACTGGAGAACGCACGATGCAAACGATTGATTTCATCAAAATGGGCCTTGAAACGAGCAAGACCTTCACGCTTGGCCTCATTGACGACATGAAGGATTTTCCGCTGACGCAACCCACATCCAAAGGGGGAAATCACCCGCTTTGGATTCTTGGCCACCTGACTTACGCCGAGGCGAACATCGTCGACCACATCATCTTGGGGAACGAGAACCCGCTGATTCAATGGAAAGAAATGTTCGGTTCCGGCAGCGAACCGGTGGCCGAGGCCAATCGCTATCTTCCCTGGGACGAGGTGCGGCAGAAATTCGACGAAGTCCGCACGAAAACTCTGAGCGTGCTTGAAGGCATGTCCGACGACGACCTGGACCTTCCGAGCAAGAACTGCCCGCCAGGACGAGAGCAATTCATGGGCACGGTGGGAGGGTGTTTTGGCCTCCTCATTCTGCATCCGACGATGCACCGCGGACAAGTTGCCGACGCCCGACGCATGGCGGACCGCAAACCACTGTTTGGCTGAGATGAGTCGCGGAAGTCCACTTCTTTTTGTTTTCAGGAGACCCCGTCATGCCAAGACAGAAGCTCCAATTCAATGGCTTGGACGAGGTGTTGGATCACCTCAATGGGTTGCTCGAAGGTGGATACGAACAGGCGGGAAATTGGTCCCTTGGGCAGAATTGTAACCATCTCTCGGTCTTGATGGAGTTCTCGCAGCGATTTGACGAGACCCGACCTGGAAAGCTTGCCGATATGATTCGCGCTCCCATTTTTGTCATGACGTTAGGAGGAACCGCTGGAAACCTCGGAATCTCACTGCCCACCCTCCCGTTCGCTCGTCCGAAAAAGCCGGTGGAGAACGATGACGCCTTCGGCGTAAAACGCCTTACTGCGACCATTGAGAAACAAGAATGTCGACCGAAGACCAACTCTTTCACGCGGTTCCACCTTTGGCACTGCGCGCACCACTTGGGTTTCCTAGTACCGAAAAGTAAATCGGAACGCCATCACGAACCAGAACGCGTACCGGAGGAAAAACGCTCATCTGGTACCGCCCGGCAAACAACTTAGCATGAACTATTTGGATCCCTGGAACGGTCGCGATGCATATCTTGGCCGCTGGCATTGTCGACGGTACTGGGCCCCTACGCAGCCCGTTGAAAAACTCAATTCGGCTCCGACCGGTCTGTTTTGCCGAGGCTCTGCGTCACGGAATCTCGACGAATCCACGGATTCGCCTCCGATTCCGTTCCTTGATCTCGACAAAACATCCTCGGTCTCGCTATCGAAGCAGTTCTTCAACGGACTGCTATGCGGCGTGCAGCGTGGAACCCTTGCTTGTGAGTTTGCCACTGGTCGCGACCACCTCTGCTAGCACGTCGGCGTACAATCGCGAGGAGAGCTCGTAGGAAGAAAATTTTTCGACGAATCGCTTCGCATTCATTCCCAATGTGCGGCGTAAATTGGGATCATGGAGCAACCCTGATAGAGCGGCGACGAGTTGAGGAATCTCGTGCTCGTCGACGTCGATTTTCCAACAGGCGTCATCAGGCAGTTCGGCACACTGTGCGTAGTTACTGACAATGCAAACCTTGCCACGGGCCATGGCCTTGTACAGCGTGCCCGACGATTCGCCCATACTGGGAAACCGTAGATTGAACACCACGTCACTGAGCTGAATCACGCCGTCGAAATCGTCGTCCGAGAGGTATCCGGTGATCGTCACCGCGTCTTCGATCCGTAATTCGGCAATCTGCTGAACCAGCCAGTCCTGTTCGTCAGTCAAAGAGCCGCCGATGATCATACGGACGGGATAACCCATCTGTCGTAACTGTGCGACCGTTTGGATAATCACCGGCACTCGTTTGAGGTGGTTGACGAATCCCATCGCGGAGACGACAAACTCTTTGGAACCAATTTCGAGCCGTCGCCGGAGACGTGCCATGAGCCCTGGATCGCACGATCGACATTGGGATGCTGCTCCGTGCGGAATGACGTAGACCGAATCAATTCCTTCGAGCTGCTCCCGGGCCCAATGATTGTGTACGATCGTGGCGAGGCTCCGCTGGGCGATGGCCCGACCCATTGGATATTCATAGAGATCGAGCGTCTCAGGGTCGCACTGATCACGTGGAATTCCGTAACCTTGTTCGACGGCATCAAAATACAAATGTTCATCCTCGCTTCCCAAGAACGAGCCTGCCAGGAAGCTGTGAATGTTGGTGTCGTGAATAACAACCACCCCGGGCCGTCGCCATGCTTGCATGTAGATCGCCCGGTGGAACTCGACGTTGTTTCCCAGGTGGTAAATGACCGCGTCAAATCGTTCTTGCTGTTCATCCAAGACGTTCAGTGGCTGCACGGAGAGTATTTTGTGAGGAGCGTCGTGCGATCGTCCTGTTGCCTCGGTGAACACGGTCAAGTCGACGTGCTCCGCGAGTTTTTCCGTAAGCGAAACACTGGAGCCGGCAACGCCGGTCCGCTGCGGGGGCCACGGGGAGGCGTACGCAATTCGCAATCGTCTTGGTAACACTTCGACTCGAGTCTGGCCGATACGCTCGAACCATGCCACGTGCGCGGCCGCCGTGGTGTCCCACGCGTGGTGCGTCTCATGGCGAGTCGATGTGCGGTTACGGGTGGTCTGTTTCGTGCTTTCCAATGCCGCCGCCAATGCTGGCATCAGCGACCTTGGGTCATTCGGGTCGTAGACAAACGGCGATCCGGCGATCAACTCACGTAGATGAGGAGACTCTGGAGTCACAATCGGCAACCCATCCACCGACGCGATGGATAGTAATTCAAGATCGATCGCGCCCCGAGGCCCGACAATCATCGCATCGCATGAGTGACCAACCTCGTTCATGGCATCGATAGTGCCGTGTGTCTCGAGTGTGATTTCTTGGGCATTACCTCGATTCCAAGTTTGAACTAAACACTTGCGGGCCGTGCGACTGAAGTGCCCGATAGCTACCAGGGTAAAATGTTTCGATCCCGCATGGACTGCCGAGACGTCTGACAGCAATTGGCCCACGGCTAGTAATTCACGTTCACTCGGCAACTCGTGCCCAAACAGCAAACGCACGGAGTCCCCATTTGAAGGTCGTCGCCGACCAGTGCACGAGGAAGAACATAGCAGCGGCGGAGGGATGACGACCGTTTTCGTCTTCTCGGCGCAATTCTCTTGCGCAACGAATGCCTCGCGCGCCGCATCTGTTTCAAAACAGATCGAATCAGCCCAAGTCGGAAGAGCCGACATGCGGCGTTGATGCACCACGCGAGCAAGCGCGGGTGCGGAACCGTGCCGCGATGCCGATTGCCGCTCAGGCAATTCCGTGGCCGCAACCGAGAGACCTACGTGGGTGCAATCGAGACCGACTGGCACGGGAACCTCGGGCGTGGTTGCCGCCGGATGCCAATACAGGTCGATGGCATGCTCGTTGACCAGCTTCTGGATCTCGCGTCGATAGCGGTCATCACGCTCGACCAAGTCGTGCCCCACCTTCTCACCGGAGATTGGCAACACCGTCGCGTGCGGCTCGAAAGCGAGATCGCCATGGGGCAGATCGTCGGGGTTGGGGACACAGACAAACCACTCGTGTGCTTGATCGTCCCAAACAATCTGTTGACACAGGCGACGAAATCGGAGACCCCCGCAGCGGTGCTTATATCGCGCCGAAAGGAGCCAACCGTCGATCAGGATGCGCATGACTGGGGAACTTCCAGAACCAATTGATCGACAACGTAATTCCACTGGAGACGGTCTTCAGTCGAGCCCGTACGCACCACGGCGTCGGAGCTTTGATGGCTGCTATTCGGTCTCAGCACACTGGCGGCAATCAACCGCGGTCCAAGTTCATGACCGTAGCGCTGAATCGCCAACTGACGATCGTCGTTGCTCCAAAACAAGATCCTTCCGGCAGACGCCAAGATGTCGCGCGCCGTTTCCCACCCCGGTGCTGGTTCAGCAATCGGCCCGGCGATTAGGTCCACCTGCCCCTCAAGTGCAAGGACGAGATCGTAACTAAGTCCATGCACCGATCCGATACAAACGACCGCCGTCTCCACGACCCTCTGCCGGGCGTACTGCACGAGCGCATCGCTGTTGATGCCGCATCGCATGAACTCCGCCTGTCGCTCGGGATCAATTGGTCGTTGATCGCGCACCAGCGCTGCCAGTTGCTGATAACGTTCTTCACCATCGTCGTTGACGCCGAAGCGATGCACGAGCACACCATCGAGATACTCGGTTCCGATCGGAAGTTCGTTGACCCACCAGTTCGATTCTGGATTGCGAACACAGGTGGTGAGCATCTCCACCTGATAACCCCGTTGTGCAAGATTGCGTGCCAAGTGCTCTGGCAGCCATCGCCACCATGCCGAGGCATTCATCGGGGTCGCATCGGGCCACGCCAAGCAACCATACCAGGGAGCGACCAGTGTGATCTGCCGCATTGTTCTTCGGCTGCGAAGACCCGGGGACGCGGAACCCACCACCGACTCGACACTAGCGGGCGTGATCAATCCAGCCACGGACCGCTCTAAGACGCGAATCCGCCGCCGATTCTTTTGGATGGAAGAGTGATGTCGGGCAGCCAGATGCCGCAAGTCACGCGCCTCTTGAAGCAGACGTCGTTGTGACTGTTGCTGTCGCAGTTCGAGGTGTCGACGAAGGTTAAGCCATCGCAAGAGTTGCTGCCGTAGACGACCAAGCCAGGTGCGAGAGCGACGGCTTCGAACCTTGCCACGTCGTGAGCGAAGCAAGGGCGTTTCCATGTCTAGCGAGGATGCCGGAGCGAACAATGGCAGCCGCACAGTCGTCGCCGACGGGCTGGCAATCTTGCCACTGACCATGCGACTGCGCGTGGCATTGCGCGAGCTGGCGATCTGACGGGCAGGTTCGTCGTTGAAGCGTTGAGGACCGATCATAAGGCATTGCCATGACTGACAGAGATCGAATTACCCAACGCTAGGCAGCCCGGCGATTCGTGGAGCCGGTCTTGATCGACAGTGAGGCTAGATCGCTGTCGACCATCATCGTCACCAGTTCCTCGAAGCCGACTTCTGGCTTCCAGCCCAACTTCTCGCGAGACTTCGTTGGATCGCCCAACAGCAAATCGACTTCAGCAGGACGGTAGAACTTAGGATCGATCGTGACATACTGTCGCCAATCGAGACCGGCATGTTCAAAGGCGATTTGGACAAACTCTTCGACACTGTGGGTTTCTCCAGTGCCGATCACGAAATCGTCGGGCTTATCTTGCTGAAGCATCAGCCACATTGCCCGCACGTAGTCGCCGGCAAACCCCCAATCGCGTTTGGCTTGGAGATTGCCCAACCGCAACTCGGAATCGATCCCCAGCTTGATTCGGGCGACCCCGTTGGTGATTTTTCTCGTGACGAATTCGAGCCCACGACGGGGCGATTCGTGATTGAACAAGATGCCCGAACAGGCGAACAGATCGTAGCTTTCGCGGTAGTTGATGGTCAGATAGTGACCATAGGTTTTGGCGACACCGTAAGGGCTGCGTGGATACAGCGGGGTTGTCTCGCGTTGTGGTGTTTCTTGGACTTCGCCGAACATTTCGCTTGAGCTTGCTTGATAAAAGCGAACCTCTGGATCGACGAGTCGAATCGCCTCAAGCGTACGCGCGACGCCAAGCCCCGTGATATCGCCGGTGAGGATCGGTTGGTGCCAACTGGTTGGCACAAAGCTTTGGGCCGCAAGGTTGTACAGTTCAGTCGGCCGAATTTCCTGAACCAGTCGTACGAGCGATGCCTGATCGGCGAGATCGCCCTGATGCAGGACTACGCGATCTTGCAGATGTCGAATACGGTCGGTCGGTTCGGTGCTGGCTCGCCGGACAACGCCATGAACGCGGTATCCGCGCGCCAACAAGAACTCGGCCAGATAAGAGCCGTCCTGGCCCGTGATTCCGGTGATGAGAGCGGTTCCCGGCATGGTGCAAATTCTTCCTTGAACGGACCATGAATGAGGTGATTAAAAATCGTCTAGTCCACAGGATGACGATGGGGTAACCATCGGCAGATCGCTTTGTGAAACTGAGCGCTGTGGTCAAAGTTTTTTGGATTTTCCGTTTGTATGTGCCATCGATGCTGGCGCAGCCCGCTGTGCTAGTAGGTGTAGTGAAGACCTTTTTCACACACCGCCACACTCAGGGTCTTTCGCCCATCCGGGCGGGGGGAAGTATAGAAGCCTTCAAAAAAACGTGTCAACGTTGATCGCATCTCAATGCACGACGCACCCCCGAGCCTCGAAGTCACCCATCGTGGTCACACATCGCGGATTGACCTACCGACAGCGACTCGCTAAATGATTGATCGTTCTGTCACGATTCGACGGAGGTCGATCGAGTTGACAACGATGTCGTTCGGCCCGTCAATCATCGCGGACGTCGACCTCCGTTTTGTGAGAAGAAGAAATCGGGAGATGCAAGGATGTATCGTCGCCATGGGCAAAAGCTGTCTTTGGTATTCTTAGCCTGCGATTTGGGTGTTACGACGCTAGCATGGTTCGCCGCGTATTGGTTGCGATTTACGCTGTGGCCGGCGCAGCACGGTGTCCCAGACGTTCGTCTGGTGGTTGCTGGGCTGCCCTTTGTGCTGCTCATGGCGGCCCTTGCATATCGCGTTTGTGGTCTCTATGAAATCCATCGGCTGCGACAGCTTCCTCGCGAACTAAGCGATGTCTGCAAGGCCGGCGGCCTGTTGTTTCTGCTGGCCATCACCGCCGCCTTCTATCGACGTGATTTGTATGAGTCGCGTTTGGCGTTGGCGCTATTCCCATTGATCGATCTGGCGATGCTCGTCGTAATGCGCCGCATATTGTGGCGCGTGTTGACCTACCTTCGCGGACGTGGGCTCAATCGGGGTCGAGCCGTCATTGTGGGCTCGGGGCGGCTCGGACGGATGGTGGCCAAAACAATCGGCAACCATTCTTGGACCGCGTTGGAAGTGGTTGGATTCGTCGATCGACCTTCGCCGGCAGGCGGTAGATCGAGGCAATGCTTGGGCGATATTGAAGAACTACCCGAGCTGATCGCCCGCCACGACATCGATCACGTGTTCGTCGCTTTGCCGCTGGCGCGCTATGGCGAATTGCCCGAAGTCTATCGCGCGCTCAGTGACCTGCTGGTCGATGTACAACTAATTCCAGAAACTCCTCATGTCGCGGGCATGCGTTTACGAACCCTGGAAATCGACGATGTGGCATTTCTCAGTCTGAGGGCCAACCCTCACCAGGGCTGGCACAAACTTGTCAAACGTGGCACCGATTTAGTCGTCGGTTCCGCCGCACTCATCGCCTTCGCTCCGCTGATGATTGTGCTGGCCTCCTTGATCAAACTCACCAGCCGTGGCCCCGTGCTTTATCGCCAACCGCGCACGGGCCTTGGCGGAGAATCGTTCAAGATACTGAAGTTCCGCTCAATGCAGTGCGATGCCGAGCGGCGCACGGGGCCCGTTTGGGCCGCATCGAAGGATCCAAGGTGTACCCGGTTGGGTCGGTTCATGCGGGCGCACAGCCTCGACGAGTTACCGCAACTGTTCAATGTGATTGCAGGGAACATGAGCTTGGTCGGGCCGCGACCCGAACGTGGTGTATTCGTCGAACGCTTCCGCGAGCAGTTGCCGAACTATTTTCAGCGACATCAAGTGAAAGCGGGAATGACCGGCTGGGCACAGGTGAATGGCTGGCGTGGCAATTCGTCGTTGCGGCGGCGGCTTCAATTCGACCTATACTACGTCGCACACTGGACGTGGTGGTTCGACTTAAAGATACTGTGGCTCACACTGTGGTGCGGTTTTGGCAATCGCCACGCCTACTGAGAACGAAGACAGTCGGGGCTAAATTGCCGACGTCTTTGCGTGGCGTTTCGATTCGTCGATGTGTTGGCGAACATCGTCGCTTTGATGTTCGATTTCCCGCAGGGCTTCGGCCATCGTCGGGCAGTGCCGACTTTCGACCGCATTGTCGATCACCTGATAGACGTACTGGTCACGACCGAGCACTTCAGCCACTGCTCGGCGCAGATCGAGCAACTCTTCGAGTAGTTGCTCGCCTTGGGTATCGATGTCCACTTTCGGTGTGTTCTTCATTGCCCGGCCCTTTTCTAACGGATTGACGCACTTTAGTTGCCGTCGCCTCAGGCATGCAACTTTGTGTTCCATCTAAAGACTAGCATTGCGCTTCGCTAACATCGGTTGCCCGAAACCAACTAGTGCATCGTGTGGTCGGTCAGCCGCATAATCGACACAACCAACATCAGGCGTTCGCGTTACAAGGACCGTAGCCGCTCGGTCGCGGAAGAGGGGAAGAACCCAACCCGGGCCCCAACCCGGGATTCTTCCTCCCGGTGCACCCGGGTGCATCCGGGTGCATCAATTTTGTCTTGACACTGCTGACGAGGGGGCCGTATAGTCCCCCCGCTCTAAGCCATGCAACTCGGCAGAGATTGCCTTGTTTGGCTTCTTGTGATGCGTCGTAAATGCTCGCGGTGCGCGCCGAGAGAGGGTTCTGGCGATCGGTGTGCCAACGTACCGAGTAGTCGCGATCCAACGGGTATGCCGCAGGCAGCCGAGACGATCGTTCGTCCGAATCCAATTCCAAGCATTGACCAAAACAGGCACACGTTGAATGTCAAAGACAGCGCTCATCACGGGTATTACGGGGCAAGATGGTTCTTATCTTGCGGAATTTCTCCTCGAACAGGGTTACGCGGTTCACGGCATCACGCGCCGTGGTAGCACGTCGCTGCTTGAACGAATCGAACACCTGGGCGACCGCATCACGCTTCACTCGGCCGACCTTACGGACGAAACCTCGCTGATTCGCACGATCTCGGATACTCAACCGAGCGAAGTCTATAACCTTGCGGCGCAGAGTTTCGTGCCAGCTAGCTGGCAGCAGCCACTGCTAACTGGAGATGTCACGGCATTGGGCGTGGCACGGATCTTGGAGGCGATTCGTATCGTCGATCCCACGATCCGCTTCTATCAAGCCAGCTCTAGTGAGATGTTCGGCAAAGTGATCGAGTCGCCGCAGCGGGAGACCACGCCGTTTTACCCCCGCAGCCCCTATGGCGTGGCCAAAGCCTATGGTCACTATCTGACGGTCAATTATCGCGAGAGCTACGATCTCTTCGCCTGCTCGGGCATCTTGTTTAATCACGAGTCGCCTCGACGAGGGCTGGAATTCGTCACCCGAAAAATCACGCACGGCGTCGCGCAAATCAAGCAAGGATTAGCGAAGGAGCTACGTCTGGGCAATCTAGCGGCCAAGCGAGATTGGGGATTCGCTGGCGACTATGTTCGCGCGATGTGGCTCATGCTCCAACAAGATCAGCCCGAAGATTATGTAATCGGAACAGGCGAAACCCACAGCGTGGAGGAGTTCGTTCAGCTTGCATTCGATGCCGCGGGGCTCGACTGGCAGAAGCATGTGGTGATCGATCCGGAGTTTTATCGGCCTGCCGAAGTCGATTTGCTTCTCGCCGATCCGAGCAAGTCGCGACAGCAACTCGAATGGGAGCCATGGACATCGTTTGAAGAACTTGTCCAGCAAATGGTCTCCTCCGATCTTGCCTTGTTGAACTCGTCAAGAACCAAGATCGCGATGGCGGCCTGAGTAGCTTGAAATATCGGTCGACTGGCCCATGTCACTGGGCGGAGAAAATGGATGAACGACGTATTCACGGAAGAATCGCAAGGGCCTGCCGGCGAACAGACGCAGTCGGACGACTGGTTCGTAGAGCGGAAAGGGCTCCCGG
Source organism: uncultured Planctomycetaceae bacterium (assembly GCA_964576465.1). Lineage (GTDB taxonomy): Bacteria > Planctomycetota > Planctomycetia > Pirellulales > JAEUIK01 > CAZNXE01. Next base: position 11,674 of record CAZNXE010000008.1, on the reverse strand, counting down.
CCTACCTGCGTGCCATGTGGGAGTGTCGGTTCTTCTGGCTGTCGCTGGTCCGTAACGACTTGCGGGCAAAGTACCGCCGTTCGATGCTGGGGCTGGGCTGGTCGCTGTTGCAACCCATTGCCTTGGCCGCTGTGCTAGGCACGGTGTTTGCTGGCATTTTCAATCTCGACCCCAGAACCTACGGCATCTATCTGATCATTGGCTTGTGTTTTTGGAACTACCTTTGCGGTGTCACTAATCTTGGTTGTTCCAGCTTGCTATCGGGTGAGTCTTATATTCGCCAGTATCCGGCCCCGATGGCGATCTATCCGTTGCGCACCGTCTTAGGAGCGGCCATTCATTTTTCGGTGGCCTTGGGGTTCCTCATCGTGCTTTGCTGGTGTGTCTACGGATTCGGCAATCTGCTGGCGTTGACATCACTCATTCCAACGATGCTGTTGCTACTCGTGTTTGGCTGGTCGATGGCGGCCTTGATGGGGCTGGCGAATGTGTACTTCCACGACACCCAACACTTGGTCGAAGTGGTCTTGCAAATATTGTTTTACGCCACCCCCATCATTTACCTCCCAGACATGCTCGAAGAGAAAGCAAGCATCATGGGCAACGCCGCGGTTTGGATGATCAAAGCCAATCCGGTGGGGGCGTTCGTAATGCTGTTGCGTCAACCACTCCAAGACGGAGTATTTCCCAGCGGCGAAACTTTCTTGATCGCCACGACCTTAACCCTGTTGACCGCGGGTGGTGCAACGCTGGCACTTGCCCGGCTCGAACGACGATTGATCTTCCACCTGTAAGCGCAACGTCTAGGTATCACATTCTTCAATCTCACGACGTTATGACCAGAATTGAACTCGACAAGGTCGGACTAACATTTCGTGTTCGCTTCGGTGGACGTGTTCCGTTGAAGGAATACGTGCTGAACCGGCTTCTCCGTCGAACGGGCAGCCCCATTATTGAAGTGAACGCGCTGACCGATGTCAGTTTGTCTCTGACCAACGGAGATCGGGTTGGCATCATTGGCCACAACGGGGCTGGAAAAAGCACGCTGTTGAAGGTGTTGGCCGGAATTTACGAACCGACCGCCGGCAAGCGACGCGTCCGGGGACGGATCAGCTCGCTATTCGATATCTCGCTCGGCTTCGAAATGGAAGCGACCGGTTGGCAGAATATTGCCTATCGAAGCTATCTACAGGGTGAGACTCCCAAGTCGATACGCCCCAAGATGAATGCTATCGCCGAGTTCAGCGAGTTGGGCGATTTCTTGAATATGCCAGTTCGCTATTACTCCAGCGGCATGTTTGTTCGGCTGGCGTTTTCCATCGCAACCTCCATCGAACCCGAGATCTTGCTCGTGGACGAAGCCTTGGGTGCCGGCGATGTCGCATTCCAACAGAAGATCCGCAAGCGCATCCAGGAAATTGTCTCGAAGGCCCGAGTGCTGGTCGTGGTGAGTCACGACATGGAGACAGTCAAATCGATGTGCGACAAGATTGTGTGGCTAGATCACGGTCGGGTACGCCAAATCGGTCCGGCGAATGAAGTCGCCGACGCCTACACGGAATTCATGAAACATCAGGCCCCTCCCACTGAGACACAGCCGAATTTGACGGCTGCCTGAATTAAGCAACGTACAGGGACATCAACCTTTTGATGGGCACTCCATTCACAATCTTTGAACCGTTGGTCGATACCGCCGACGTCATGGCGCAGCTTCGGGATGAAGTTGCCTGGCGTCGGCTGCCGAATGTTTCACTCACGCGGTGGAGCGAGATCTATATCCGCGACCAAGAAGAGGAACAGCCGGTTCAACTCGGTTTCGCTTCCCCTTTGGCGAGTCCATCGCAAAACCCATTGGAGAGTCTCGCGCCCAAAGGAAGTTCGTCGGATCGCATTCAAACAACGTCGGCGGATGTGGTCTTCGTCACTCCATGGTACGGCCACTTTGCGGGAGGGGCCGAGGCTGCCGCGCGGTCGTTCGCCGAACAGTTGGCCCGGCGAGGTTGGAACGTGGAAGTATTGACGACGTGCTGTCGCGATCCCTATTCGAGTTGGTGGCAGAACACATTGCCCGAGGGCATCGAACAACTCAATGGTGTGACGATCCGGCGGTTTCCCGTGAACGCCGATGGCGAACACATCTTCCATCAACTCAACTCCAAGAACATCACAACCGGCTTGACGGACGAAACCGAACAGTTGGCCTTCGTAAACCATTCGATTAACAGCGATGCGCTGATCGAATACGCGACCCAGCACACCGCCGGACAGCTCGTGATCGCCCTGCCATACACCCAAGGGCTTGTGTATTCGCTGGTCCAGGCACTCGCCGGTCACGTGTGCGTCATGTCCTGTTTGCATGACGAACCGCAATTGTACTGGTCCACCACCGGCAACATGCTGGCATCCAGTCGCCGTGTATTCTTCTTGACCGAGGAAGAAAAAAGCCTGGCCATACGCCACTATGGCGTATCGGCGGGACGTCGCTTAGTCGAGTCACCCGTGGTTGGCGTGGGCTGTGAACTGCCCGACGGAATCGAACAACTGCTGGGCGACGAACAGCAAGTGGATTCGCTGGTCGAGGAACTCGATTTACCGCCGCACTATTTCGTCTATCTCGGTCGGAAGGACGTGGGGAAAAACGTTCCGCAATTGGTACAAAACTTCAGGACCTATCTGGCTCAAGGCGGACGCGCTCATCTGTTGTTTCTCGGCGGCGGCATGGCCGAATTGGTTCCCAACGACATCGGCATGCGTGATCTGGGCTACTTGCCCGAGGATCAAAAGTTTGCCATTCTCTCACGCTCGCTGGGCCTGATCAATCTTTCCGAAAACGAGAGCTTCTCGTTAGCCATCATGGAAGCCTGGCTGTGTAACGTGCCGGTGGTCGTTTCGGCGAACTGTGAAATTACGGCCGCCCACTGCCTGAAGAGCGGCGGTGGCGTCGCGGTGACAAGCCAAACTGAATTCGTCACCATGCTTCGTACGCTCGAATCGGATGTGTTACGTCGAGCCATGGGAACCGCGGGCAACTACTACACAAAACAGCACTATTCCTGGGATTCCGTGATTGATCGTCTTTTGCGGGGGGCAGCCTGATTATGCGCATTCTGCTCGACGGTCAAACGTTCGGCACACCTGAAGCGTGTCGCGGTATCGGCATTTCCACGCGGATGGTCGTCGAGCACGCGGTGCGACACGATTCGACGAAGGAGTGGTTTGTAAGCATCCGTGACGAAGCCGATCTGAACTGGTTTGCCCCAGATGTCCGTAGCCGATTGACGCCGGTCACCCTGCCTGATTGCTTTGGCCTTGGCGACTACCGCAAGGCAACGCGTCACTATACATCGTTGATCCAAGAGACCATCAACGACCGCGAAATCGATGGCTATTGGAATCCCAATCCGCTGATGATCAACGTTCTACTTGCGGGACGATTGTCGAATGTAACTTCATTCGCCACCGTGCATGACCTGATCCCTTGGGTGATGCGTGATAGCTACCTCGACCGATGGCCCCAGCATCTACAGCACGAATATCGGCGACGTCTCAAGGCGTTGCCAAAAGTGATCGACCATCTGTTGTTCCCCTCGGAAAGTTCGCGGGACGACTACATCGATTTCGATCAATCGGTGGCCAATAAATCGACCGTGGTTTACTGGGCCGCCGACCACCATCGTTTTGCTCCGATCAACGGCTGTCCGATCCGACATCGTGATCCCTTGGTGCTGTACACCGGCGGCTTCGATCATCGTAAGAATATGGATGGCGCGCTCGAGGCCTTTGCCCAGTTGGTGCATAGCGATCCCCGGGCGTTCGAGCGGCTGAGATTCTGTATTGTTTGCTCCGTTTCACCCGAGGCCTTAGCGCCTTTCAAGCATCGTGCCCGTGTTCTGGGAATCGCCGACCGGCTTATCCTGCCGGGATACGTGACTGATGCACAGCTCGCGACGCTATATCAAAGCGCAAGCGTATTCTTCTTCCCTTCGAAGTACGAAGGGTTTGGGCTGCCTGTGCTCGAGGCCATGTCTTGCGGTACCCCGGTCGTCACATCCGATGTATCGTCGTTACCGCAGGTGGCTGGTAAGCATGCCTACTACTGTTCGCCGAATCAGCCATCGGATATGGCTGACGCGCTGCGTCGTGCCTTGACCGATCGCGACATTGACGATCGCTGTCTCAAGGCGCTCAAATACGCCCAACAGTTCACTTGGTCGAAATCGGCGGCCGAATATTCGCGGACCTTCGTGAATGTCCACCTCGAGCAAGCTGCCGGGACTATTCGTCGTCGCCCACGTGTTGCCTATGTCACGCCATGGCCCCCGCAACGCACGGGCGTGGCGGATTATGCCCAAGAGTTGGCTTCGCACTTATCCGCGCATGCCGACCTGACGCTGTATGTCGAGAACGTCCATGACGTTAACCCACCGCTGTTTGGTATCCCGGTTCGTTCGCTGACCGATCTTCCGTCGGAAGCCGAAGAGTACGACACGGTTCTCTACCACATTGGAAACAACACCCAGTTTCACCGTGCCATTTACCAGTTGGCGTGGGAGATCCCGGGCGTGGTGGTCCTGCACGATTTCAACATCAATCCTTTCCTTTCCGATGCCTTCTTGGGCACCGAACACGAAGGCTATTACTACTCGGCGGCAGTGGAAGCCTATGGAATCACGCGTGAGTCGATTCCCCCTCACGGACTGGACACGTTCGAGTTTCCGATGAGTGCCGCCTTGGCGAAACGAAGTCACGCCACGATCGTTCACAGTGCGTGGGTTCGCGCTCAACTACGAGACGTGGCGAATGTACACGTCATTCCACTTGGAACCGCGGACGTTCCCGACGATGACCAACCCGTTGATGTCGAACCACTTCGGGCTCGACTGGGGATCGACCCTTCGGAAATCGTGATCTCAACACTGGGCTTTGTACACCGATTGAAACGTGTTGATGTCGCGCTCGATGCGATCAAGATACTTGTTGACCGTGGCTTCCCCATTCGCTTTGTGATCGGAGGGTCAATCGTCGACCCCTCGCTGGGAATCGAAGAGAAGATCAAAGAGCTGGGGCTCGAATCACGCGTTACGGTGTGTGGGTATCTAAGCGAAGAGGATCTCGAAGGTGTCGTTGCCTTGAGCGATGTCGTGATCAACCTGCGTTGTCCTAGTCTCGGCGAAGCTTCGGCAACCTTGATGCGGGCGTTCGCGCACGGCAAGGCGTCTATCGTAAGCAATTATCAGCAATACGCCGAGTTGCCGAACGATGTTTGTTGGCAAGTCGACGTGGACGAACTGGAGATTCCGCAACTGGTCGCGTGTCTCGAACGGCTGATTCGCGATCCTGATGTTCGCCGACAATTGGGCCGTAACGCAAAAGCTTTCGTCGATCGTTACACAACGTTTGAATTCGCCGCGAAGCTTTGTGCCCATGCCCTTAATAGCGCCGGACGGCCCGAACTGCGACACGCTCCCGAGGTGATCGCAAGAGAACTGCGGTTTGAACGTGATTGGGAGGAAGCATCTCCGGAAGTCGAGCCGGTTGTCGAACAACTGCTCGAGGTGATTCCCCCCCCACCGCCTGTTTCGCTTCGTCGCGCGCTGCCATTGCGAATCACCCGATGGGCACTCCGTCCGATATGGTTGCTAGCCCGACGAGGTCTTCGACCTTTCGTCGCTCGTTTCGATGCCCACATGGCAAGACTGTTTGATAATGTACTCCACGAACGAATCGACCACCGAGTGGCGACACTGCCTCATCTCGTGGCGGTTCGAGATGAGATGGTGTCCTATGTCGGTACGCTCAATGGCAATCTTAATACTGTTCAACGTCGGCTGACGAGCTCGATGATGACTCGCGAGATTGACGACCGGCTTGTTGAAGCGGCGCGCGACATTTCTCGACTAAGGCATCAGGTCGAATCGCTTCGCGAGGCCGTGGAGATGCAGGCTCCCCCTGCATCCATGCCCATCATTCGCGGAATTCGCCGCAAAGACCGCCCCTACTTATCTCGAGGTCGCCGCGGTTCGCGCGACGCGGCATAGTGTGGCGAAGAGCCTCACCCGACTTGCGATTCGGATTTCTCCGCACGCGGTTCGTTACCTACGGAATCGATCGTTCGTAGTATTCATCCGACGACAGAATCGATAGCGCCAAGTCACGTTCGGATAGCGCGCTCGAGGATAAGAGAGTTTGCCAGATGTCGATTTCTTTCAATTCAGCATCTCGATCCAGGAAGTCTTCAAACACGCCATCCACGACTCGATTCCAGGCCTCCGGCGATCGCTGAATCACGGCGGCAACAAGTTCCCGGGGAGCACTGTTATCTAATCGTGTAAGCCACGACTGCTGACCGAGGGGATCGGCTTCGCGCCAGAGTATGTCCTGATAGAGCGATTCAACAAATGCAACGTTTGAGGAGCGCCGCGCGGAATAATCGGCGGACGCCAGTACCTCGAGTGTTAGGCCCAACGTTTGACCGGTCATGGCAAGTTCCACGGTGACTAACTCGATTTCCCGTGCGGTCGGCTGACGTCCCAGCAGTTGCTCGTAAAGATTCGAGGCAACGAGTGTAGCGCGTTCGGCCGAGTCCCAAAACTGGATCGCCACCGACACACGTGACATGCCCAAACGCATGAGAGATTTCCAAAGTACCGTTTCCTCGGAATCCGCGGAACGCTCGAGCACGTCACGATACAAGGAGGATACAAACGACTCATTCGCAAGATCGACTGGGTTTGGCGGTAGTCCAGGAATAGAACCCACCGGCGCATTCACTTCCGCTCCGATGTAGTACTCGTCTGAGGAAAGCACGGTCGTCCGTACGGCTTCACCTAGGGTGTCATCGTGGGATATCTCTTCCATCCAGAAGTCGACTTCGTTGGCCGCTGCCGTTCGACCGAGAAAGTCGGAATAGGCATCCTCGATCACATGTCTCTGATACTCGGTTGTGGCCAGAAATCCCGAGACAACATCACTTCGTGACATGCCTGCGGTGATGGCGGTGACCCACTCGACCATGCCTTGTCGATCGCCAAGGCGATGGAAGAGCTTTTCATAAAGGCTACTCACGAAATTAGCATCGTCTGCATTCGCCGCCGTGTATTCTTCAGACACGAGAAAGCTGGTTACCACCTCTTGCTCGTTCAAGCCGTTCAGAAGAAGATCGACCCAAAACTTACGTCCCTCTTCATCGGGAAAACGCTCCAGGATCGAGGCATAGGCCTCCGTAACGAAGTTCCCGAAACCTTCGGCCGACTGATAGAATGAAACCGCTACCCTCTCTCGCGAAGTACCATTGAGGAGTCGGTTGACCCAAAAGTCGACTTCCGAGTCGGCGGCAGCGCGGGAATGAATGTCGTCGTATAGTGCCGTAACGACAGCTCGGCCTGACTGTTTCGTCAGAAACTCGGACGAGTTGAGAATCGACTGCGCCAACGCATCCAGAGGTGTCCCCTGGTCGGCATGCGCTTCGCCAGTGGCTTCGAGCGCGGCCAATGGGCGATCCAAAAACTCTTGGTAATAGCGGCCCAACAGAACGTTGTACCTCTCGGAAGACGTCAACAGCGAGAGAGAAACCTCGCTACGCTGTGTCCCTCCATTGAGCGAGTCGACCAGCACTTGAATTTCCGTCGGACTGCCGGTCCGTTTGAGGAGCAACTCATAGAGGTCCGCCACATAATCGTGCGGCTGGCTTCTTCCCGAACTAATAAACTCGTTTGAACCTAGGATTTGAAGGGCAACATCGTTCTCGGTCGCGCCTTGGCTGAACTTGGCAACCCAGAACGCAATCTCTTCCGGCCCGGGAATACGACCGTGAAGTTCGCTGTACATCTCAACGATTTGTAGGCCGCGATGCTCCTCCGATTGCCACATCGACTGGATCACCGCCAACCGCGACTCGCCAGCCATCAATCGATCAACTTGGAAGTTTAGACCCGCTGGATTGGCTTCGCGTTTCAGGAGTTGTTCATAGAGCCCCGCGACAAAGAAAGACGCAGCCACCCGCTCCGGAGCAACTTCTTGGTAGTTTGCCGTGAAGATCGTCGTTGCCTCGGGCGTCGAGATCGAGCGTGCGCGAGCCCCTCCGTCGGACCATGACTCGAAAAGGTACGCACGTCCTTCCCGGAACTGCAACAGGGGCGCTTCGATCGATCGCCTAATTCCCGCCACACCGTCGAACACAATTGGGCCAATCTGCGGTTTTCCATCGAGAACAACTTCCAGCAGGGCTGAGTTGGTACCGATCGTGACTTGTGTCACTTGAGGAAACACATCGACGAACGACTCATCCGTTAAACCAGCGGAGTCGGTGACCGTCAAACTGATGCGATACCAAACATTGGCCGAGGTTTCTCCAACGTCCGGGATTACGAACGACCCACTGGTGACACCATCCAGTGGTTCAAGAAATGGATGCGTGTGTGTGTTATGAGCAAAGACGATGTTCCAACGAAACGTAGATGGGGAAAGTGCGCCATCCTGAGCATCGAAAGCAGTACCGGAGAAAAGAATCGTGTCCCCGCCGCGGTATAGGGCATTCTCCGGGAAGACGCTGATCAAGCCCTTTGGTGGCTGTTCTTCCGCCGCGATGGTAATCGGATCGGAGACGTCGCTGGCTCCATTCCCGTCGTTGACCGTGAGGGTGGCTGTGTAAATACCCGGGGACGCGTAGGTGTGAACGACCGAGATACCGGTAGCCAACGGCGAACCATCTCCGAAGTCCCACGTGTACGTGAGTTGGTCTAAGTCAGGATCGCTACTCGCCGATGCGTCGAAGGTTATCGTGAGCGGTGCGCTGCCAAACGTCTCGTCGGTCGTGGCAACCGCCTGAGGAGGGCGATTGATTCCGCCGACATAGTCGACCCGAATGACATGGCCCGGCAAGAAATTCAGATAATAGAGTGCCCCATCAGGCCCCACTTCAAAATCAACAAGTTCAGGGGCTTCGATGGCAAAGTCTGTTACCGTAAACTCATGGTCGTGGTCGTCACCGTTGTCATGATGGTCTGTGTTGTTGAGGTTGAGACGGCGAATGACCTTCTGCGTAAAATCGGCAAAGAAGAAGTCGCCTTCGTATTCCGCGGGAAACAGACTGCCGTTGTAGAAGACTCCCGCAGTGATCGCGCCACCGATGACTTCCTGGTGCGGATAAGTGTAAACTGGATCGTCAAACGCCGGATTATCAGAGTTGCCTTCAACGATCGGCCATCCAAAATTAGCCCCCGCGCGAACTTCGTGAATTTCCTCAAAGGTGTCGGCGCCCGTATTCGTTACCCAGATTCGATCGCGTTCGATGTCGACATCCAACTTGAAGGGATTGCGTAGACCGAGCGCGTAAATCTCCTCGCGAACAGCGGGCATTCCAACAAAAGGATTGTCCGCGGGAATGATGTTGGACAAGTGCTCGACGTTGTGCCGCAGCAGCTTGCCATTGAGTGAGGTCATGTCTTGGGCAAGGGGCGCGTTCGCACCATCGCCGATACCCAAGTACAGCATTCCATCGGCACCAAACCCCATGCCTCCACCGTTATGCACGGGAGCGAAGCTGGGAATCCCGTCAAGAATCGCAACCTCGCTGCTAGGATCGGCAACATTGAGATTGGTGTTGCTTACTGTAAAGCGACTTAGTCGGTTGGCCGGAACATCACCCGCACGGGTGTAGTACACGTAGACATAGCCGTTGGTTTCAAAGTTGGGGTCGAAGACAATCCCTAACACGCCGCGCTCAATCGCAGTGTCTACGGGAACCGTGACAAACGGCTCGTCGAGCAGCACGCCATTCTCAACGACGCGGATACGTCCGGCCTTTTCGGCGACGAACAAGCGACCATCGGGTGAGAAGACCATGTCGGTGGGACGGGCAAGGCCTTCGACGAAGGTCGATTCTTGGAAACCCGCCTGCAACTCACCCGCAAGCATCTGGCGCGACTCGAGGTTTTCCACGCCAAGCGACGCAGCCGTGAAACGAAGAGGTTTCGATTGAGTTGAACTCAACCGGGTGAATCGCTGGATTCCGCGAGGGAACCAGCCAGTTCGTCTGGGCATGGCGACGACACTCTCTCGATAGGAGTAGTTAGTGCGCCTGCCATGGCTCCACCGGCAATCGTTCAGACCGCACGGCTCACTTCACGTTCCTGGATTCACTCAGCATAGATGGAAAATGGGGAGTTCTCAATCAAACGGATCGATCGATACCCGATTGCGATCATGGGCTTTGCAGTGCGTAGTATTCGTCTGAAGACAGCAGCGTAAGCGCCAAGTCGCGTTCGTTCTGAGCGCCTGTCGACAAATTCGCGAGCCAGCCTGCCGCGACTGTGGCGGTGGGATCTTGACCCAAGTAGTCATCATACGCGGCGTCGATTAGGTTATTCCAAGCTTCGGTCGAGTTCTGGAACGCCGACACGACAACCGCACGGGGTGTACCAGAGTCGAGTTGCGACGACCACATCTGGTTCTCGACCGCGGTGGCGACTCGCTTTAGAACATCCGCATAGAATGCGTCAACCAGCGTAACGTTCGGCACGTACAGCGCGTTGTATTCATTCGACGTGAACACGTCGAATGCCGCGTCCACCGTTTGACCGCCCGTGCCGAGCAGTGTTGTCACGTCGGCAATTTCTTGTGCAGTCGGGGCTCGCCCCAGCAATTCCGAGTAGAGATCGCTGGCCACCAAGCTTGCCCGTTCCGGCGAATCCCAGATTTGGCTCGTCACGGTAAGTCGTGAAACGCCTGCGGCGAGCTGTGCTGTCCAAATGTCGACTTCAATCTGCGCCGCCGATCGCTCCAAGACGTCGACGTACAGAGCCGTGACAAAAGTCTCATCCGATAGACCGGTTGTCGCTAACAAGCTCCCGCTTCCGGTGGCGAATACCATGCGAACTTCCGCGGTGCGGTAGTATTCGTCTGAAGAAAGAACGTTCGTCCGCAAGGTGGCGGCGATGGTGCCATCGGTCGGGAGGTTGGATGTCCAGAATGCAATTTCATTGGCAACAGGAATTCGCCCTAGAAATTCAGCATAGACGTCGATGATGACGCGCGCTCGATACTCGGGAGTCGAAAAGAATGTGGAAACCACCGCCGCCCGGGTCGCACCTGATTGCAATGCTTGAACCCACGAGGCCAAGCCAGCCGGGTCCGCCGGGCGACCAAGGATCTTTTCATACAGACTGCTAACAAATCCGCTGTCATCCGGATACAACGCGTTGTATTCACTGGAAGTGAAGAAGCTGTTCAATACGTCTTGCTCGGTGGCACCACCAACAATCTGCGCGACCCAAAAATCACGCTCCGCAGCCGCGGGCAACCGTTCCAGAATCGTGAAGTACGTTTCGGTCACAAAGACCCCCACGCCCTCGACCGACTGATCAAACGAAGTCGCAACCGTTTGCCGTGTTGTGCCGGCAAGAAGTTGATTGACCCAAAAGTCGATCTCAACGTCGGCGGCGGTACGTTGCAACACATTGTCGTAGAGTGCGACGACCACGGGCCGGGCTGCCTGGTTCGTAAGGAATTCCTGCGAGTTGAGCACCGATAGGCCAACGTCTTGCAGGGGAGTCGCACTAGCGGCATGCAGGTCTCCGATTGCCTCTGACGGGGCCAGTGGGCGATCCAGATACGCGTTAAAGTAGCGGTCCAACATCACGTTGTACCGCTCTCCGGCAGTCAGGAACGCGTTCGC
>CAZNXE010000007.1:0-45990 GCA_964576465.1 uncultured Planctomycetaceae bacterium | reverse complement strand
CCGACGACGAGCAAGATGCTTTGGGTGCCAGCCTGGACGGGATCGACTTTGACGAGATTGCGGAGCTTCTCGACGGCGGCGGATTGCAAACCGATTGGTCGAAAATCGCGGCACGCGCAAGACAGCCACAGGCAGTGCGGCTTGACGGCAGCGGGCACGCGCAAACTAATGCCGAAGCACTAATACGCGGCATCGCTGCCATTTCCGTGGGCGAAGTTGGTGTGTTGTTGGTTGCCGGTGGGCAAGGTACCCGGTTGGGTTTCGATCACCCCAAGGGCATGTATCCCATCGCTCCGGATTCTGGCCGGACGCTGTTTCAGATCCTTATCGAGAAGCTGCTCGATCAGGCCAATCGACACGGTGCTTCGATTCCGCTGTATCTGATGACCAGCCCCGCGACGCACGACGAGACGGTCGAATTCCTGGAAGTGAACGAACGTTTCGGTTTACCGAGCGAGGACTTGAACGTCTTTTGTCAGGGAACGATGCCGGCGGTGGATGCCGCATCGGGCAAGATCCTGTTGTCGGAAAAGGGACGTCTGGCCTTGAGTCCCGACGGGCATGGTGGTGTCGTGGCCTCGCTGCGGAAGAGTTCTCTCTTGGACGACATGGCTCGCCGCGGAGTCGAGCATTTGTTCTACATGCAAGTCGACAATCCGTTGGTCGATGTGGCCAATCCGGTGTTTCTTGGTCACCACCTCATCAACAAGTCGGAGATGTCGACGCAGGTCGTACAAAAAGACGCTGCCATGGAGAAGGTTGGCAACGTCGTGGCGGTTGACCGGCGGCTGCAAATCATCGAATACAGCGACCTTCCGGAGGAATTCGCTCGCCAGCGGGATCCAAGCGGCGGGCTCCTGCTGTGGGCAGGCAACATCGCCGTACACGCGATCGACGTGGCATTCTTGAGCCACGCGGCCGACCATCTCGATACGCTTCCGTGGCATTTGGCCCAGAATAAGGCGGTGCCGTACATCGATACGGCTGGGCAGCTTGTCACCCCCTCCCGGCCCAATGCGACGAAGTTCGAGCGGTTCGTGTTCGACTTAATGCCCCTTGCGTCTCGGGCGATCGCCGTCGAAGTTCCCCGCTCCACGGCGTTCGCGCCGCTCAAGTCTTCTGACGACGTGGAAGCGGTACGCCGGCAGCTTCGCGAGCAGCAGCCAAGATGGCTATAACCCGCCGCTGGTGACAAAGGGCCGCGGCTTCTGTTAGATTCGCGTCGCGTATCGCACCGCGAAATAGAACGGATTGCTGATTCCACGGGGAGGTTGTCAATGCTGCATGCTGTGATTATGGCCGGCGGATCTGGAACGCGATTCTGGCCCGCCAGCCGCAAAAAGAATCCGAAACAGTTACTCGCCTTGGCTGGTGATCGGTCGATGCTGCAAGACACTGTCGAGCGGATTGCCGATCTGGTCCCCGGCGAACGGGTGCTGATTGTGACGAACGAGTTGCTGGTCGAGAGCATCCGGAATCAGCTTCCAAACCTAAGCGACGAGTCGGTTATCGGTGAGCCGTGCAAACGCGATACGGCACCGTGCATTGGCTTGGCCGCGAATCAAATTCTCCGCGATGATCCAGACGGCACGATGGTCGTCATGCCGGCCGATCATGTGATTTCACCGCGCGACGCGTTTCAAGGCGCGCTTCAACTGGCGGCCAACTTGGTTGACGAGCAACCGGAACGCATTGTCACGTTTGGAATTCGTCCTACTTATCCGGCCGAAAGCTTCGGTTATATTGAAGCTGGCGAAGCGATTGACGTGCCCGACGGAGCAGGGCAGGGGGGGAAGCCGCTGGCGATGCGTGTCACACAGTTCCGCGAGAAACCCAAGGCCGATGTGGCTAAAGGGTATCTTGCGGCGGGAAACTTTTTCTGGAACTCAGGCATCTTCGTGTGGAAGGCCGCCAAGATCATGCGCGAGCTTGCCCGGCACGAACCCGAGATGTGCGGCCATCTCGAAGCAATTGCCAACGCTCAGGGAAAGCCAGACTATGCTGAAGTGTTGCGGCGCGAGTTCACGGCCATTCAAGGGCAATCGATCGACTTCGCCGTGATGGAACATGCGACCGATGTTGTTGTGATCGAAGCGCCGTATGCGTGGGACGACCTGGGAAGCTGGAAGTCGCTGTCGCGATTACACGGCGAAGACGAACATGGGAACGTCATCGTTGGTCGGCATGTGGGAATAGACACCAAAGGCTGTATCGTCCGTGGGGAGCAGGGGCACATGATCGCCACACTGGGTCTCAGAGATTGCATCGTGGTCCACACACCCGACGCCACGTTGGTGGCCAACAAGAACGACGAAGAATCGATTCGCGACCTTGTCAAATTGATCGAAGAACAGGATCTCGGTCGCTATCTATGAGTGCCCCCCGGCGTGAAGAGGCAGACGTGACGCCCGATAACTCCACCCATCGTCCAACTTCGCTCCCGGGTCGCGTGGCCGCGGTCGACTACGGCACGGTTCGCATTGGAGTAGCCATCAGCGACGCCATGCGAATGTTGGCCAGCCCGTTTGAGACGTATACCCGCCGTGGCACGGAAGAAGACGCAAGCTACTTTCAGTCGCTGGTCACCGACGAATCGATCGCGCTGTTCGTCGTCGGTCTTCCGATTCATCTCGACGGCCAGGAAAGCCAGAAGTCGATCGAGGCGCGTCAGTTCGGTCGCTGGTTGGCCGAGACGACGGGCGTTCGGGTATTGCTGCACGATGAGCGGTATACTTCGAGTGAGGCCGACGCCAAGATGATCGACGCGGGATTGACACGAAAACGCAAAAAGAGCCGTCGTGACATGGTTGCGGCTCAAATTCTGCTGGAATCGTTCCTCGAGTCTGGCAAGGACGAAGATGACGAGCCGGCCGCATTGGACGACGGGGTCTGAAAGGTACTGCCGCCTTGGCAACATCCAAGCTAATCATCGGCTGCGGGTATCTTGGTTTGCGCGTGGCTCGCAAGTGGCTGGAAAATGGCGATGAAGTTTACGCGCTGACCCGGAGTCCTGCTCGGGCGGAGCAATTCAGCGACTTGGGATTGCAAGCGGTGGTGGGCGATGTAACCAGGCCTGAGTCGCTTGGCGATCTTCCGGCGGTCGAAACGGTGGTGTATGCCGTGGGCTACGACCGCGATGCCGAGGCGAGCATGCGAGAGGTGTATGTCGACGGATTGCGCAACGTGCTCGCGGCGCTTGGCAATGATACGCGGCAGTTGATCTACATCAGTTCGACCAGCGTCTACGGACAGACTGCTGGTGAACGGGTCGATGAACGCTCGCCCTGCGTGCCGGTCACCGAAGGCGGACGCATTTGCCTCGAGGCCGAACAATGTTTGCGGAAAGACAGACTCGGTTCACGCGCCACGATTCTCCGCATGGCGGGCCTCTATGGCCCAGAGCGCGTTCCGCGGATTGCGACCCTGCGTGCGGGAGAACCGATCGCGGCACCCCGGTTAGGCTACATGAATCTGATTCACGTGGCGGATGCAGCCACGGTGGTTCTCGCCGCCGAGCGCCATGCGGCGAGCGATCTGTATGCGGTTTCCGACGGTCGTCCCGTGCTTCGCGGCGATTATTATGCAGAGTTGGCGCGTGTGGCCTCCGCCCCCCCGCCGCAGTTCGCCGAACCGTCGCCCGATCACCCTGCCTCGCAACGCGCAACATCGAGCAAACGCCTCAGCAATCGTCTCATGCTAGAGGAATTGAGCGTGGAACTAAGGTATCCCTCGTATCGCGAAGGTTTGGCCGCCATCGTCGCCGAAGAGGGGTCTCGGGAGTGAGTCATCAAGGCAGATGGCCATCCGTTACGCCGCAATCTGGCGTTTTTTTGTTCTCGGAGCGAATTTTGTCGGGAATTCGTTTGAGATTCATCGGCCAAGCGAGTCTATAAGAGAGATTGGATGGAGAGGCAGCTTCCGTGGAACAAGCTGAGGTGGATGGGCGATGGCGTTCTGGGATCGAAGGTCCAAGTTCGACCGCCAATTGAAGGAGTATCTGCCTCAAGCTTTGCGGCTTGCCGTGCGGCTTACCGGTAACCTGGATACCGCCGAGGAGGTGGTTCAGGAGGCGATGGTCCGAGCAGCGCGGTCGTGGAAGACCTATCGCGGAGAAGCCCCGTTCCGCGGTTGGCTTTACCGGATCGTGGTGAACACGTTTCGCGATCATCTCGCACACGGTATTTCGGCACGCGAGTTGGCTGAAGAACCGATCGATACCAAGGGTCGGCAACCGATCGAGTTGGCCATGGCTCGCGAGTTGGGGGAACTGGTGGCGGTCGAAGTTTCGGCACTTCCACCACGGCAGAGAGAAGTGATGGTGTTGTCGGCATTCGACGCGATGGATGCGCGGGAAATCGCCGCGGTGCTTCGGATCAGCGAAGCGAGTGTCTACGCGAATCTGCATCTGGCGCGAACCAGGCTGCGAGGGCGGCTCGAACATTATTTGGCTGAGAAGTGACATGCAAGACAACCAGCAGATCGACCCGATCCTGGACGAAATCTTGGACGCGGCCAAATGGCCCGAGGCTGGGCATGACCGCCTTGGGCGGCTTGAGCAGCGATGGGATCAGTTACGACGTCGGCAACGCGTGGTTGTGGGCAGCGCGATCGCCGCTTCATTCCTGTTGCCCTTGGCCGTTGCGATTGGGTTCCTTGCTCTGCGAACGCCGGCCCATCGGGTCGAGCAGCGCGACACTGTCCAGGCGGTCCCCGCGCGCCCCGTATCGCAGGAGCCGCTTCACGAAGGTCCGGTCGCCAAGGTCGAGAAGCCGCAACCAAAAGAAACGCAACGCGTGCGAGCGGCGAACACCTACGAGCGGACGATGCTACTTCTGCACCGCGCACGAATGGCGAAGGCTCGGCGTGCGGAGAAAACTGAAGCCGAGAATCCGTTTGTCGTTGCGATCGCCGCTGTCGATTCTCGACCAGAGGACGCCGCCGCAGTCGCCCGTCGCTTGGCGGAGACATACCCCGACGGTGAGGCTCGTTTGCTCGCGCTGCTGCAGATGACCCAGGGCAGCAAACGGGAAGCAGTCATCCGTCTGCTCGCGCCTCTGGCCACCCGGCGGTCGCTCGCCGTGTTGCTCGAAAGCTGCCGGCAGGGAGGCTATTCAGTGGATGCGGCCGAGGCGGTCCTTCGGCTTTGCACGGCGACGGAACTGGCTGCACTGGCGCGGGACGAGGCGGATTCAAACTTGGCGCGAACGTGGATGGCCGCGCTCGCCGGGCGAGAGTCCCCTGATGCAGCACGGCAGTTTCTCGCGCTGGTTGAAGATCCGATTCATTCGATCACGGCACTCTCGACATGCAGCAGCGCCTCCAGGCAAGCAGTCGAAGTGTGGTTCGCGGCACTGAGCAGCCGGCGCGTGGCAACCCGGATGGCCGCGGCACGGGCATTGGGGGCACTGAACGATCCCGGGGTCTCGGCACGGCTCGCGCGGTTGGCCATCAACGGTACCACCGGGCCGGAGGCAATGGCAGGGCTACTGACTAGCACCGATGAAGTGGCGGAGGAGTTTCGCAGATTCGCGCGTGACGATGTGCGGCTCTGGCCCACGCTCCGGGCGATCGACCTACGTTTGCGGCGCGACGCCGCATTGAATTGAACTGAGAAAACCCCAGCAGAAGAAGAGGAAACACCATGATCCGAATGACGAAACGAACATCGTTGGCAATGTGGGCGGTGATGGTGATGATCGCCTGCACGACGGTTGCCGTTCACGCACAGGACAAGCCGGAAATGTTCGTACAGGTCTACGCGGTGGCCGATCTGATCTTCGTGGCACCGGACTATCCGTATCAAGGTCCGTCGGCCTCGGTGCCTCAAGCACAGCCGCGTCGCAGTGGTGGTGGCGGCTTTGGTGGCGGTGGCGGCGGCGGCGGCGGCTTTGGTGGTGGTGGTGGTGGTGGAAATTTTTCTATTCCCGACATCCTTGCGCAGCGAGGAGGAGCCGGCGGCGGTGCTGGCGGGATTGTCCGCGCGGGAGCAACTGACAGGGTGGCAAGGTTTGACATGGATGCGATCATCGAGGTGATCGTAGGCACCATCGACCCCAACACGTGGGATGAAATTGGCGGCCTAGGATCGCTCCGGGAGCTGGGAAGCCAGTTGGTGGTGATGCAGACAGCGGAAGTACACGAGAAAATCGCACAACTGCTCGACGCGCTTCGGAAGGAAGGTAGTCGGGGGGCCGTGACGGTGCGTGCCCATTGGCTACTGTTGAACAATGAGCAATACACGGCGCTGTTCTTCGAGAGCGACGCGAATTCACCGCGGGCGGTTAACCGAGATTTCCTGCAATCGATGGAAGATGACGCGACGACCATTCATGGCGAGGTGACGTGCTCCGACGGGCAGACGGTCCACATCACCTCGGGACGCGTTCGCAGTGCGGTGACGAGTATGATCCCCGTGGTGGGACAGATCGAGAGTGAGTATGAGTCGGACGGCATCGAGCTGGCGATGGTCGACGAGCCCAAGGATGCTCTGACGGGTGGTCCCAAAGTACCCCGAATCTTGTCAACGCTGCTTGCTAGTAAGCCGCAGGTACTAGCCGGAGATCCAAGTTCGAAAGTCGGCTACCAGCCGATAATCACGATGCAGAATTCGGGGGTGGTGCTGGAGTTGACCCCGACCCGACTTCCTGGTGCCAAGACCGTGGTGCTGGACTTGAAGAGCGTGGCAATGCGGTGGAACGAGAAGCCGGACGAGCCGCGCGATTTTCATGGAGTGATCAAGCTCGACCAGACCGACGTGATCTCGCAACAACTCGCCACGACATTGCGCGTGCCGATAGGCGTCCCCGTTTTGGTGGGTGGCTTAACCCTGGAACCAGGCGCCGCCGGGGGTGAATCGGGAAGCCTGCGCCTCTATCTGGTGGTTGAAGTCACGGTCGATGAGGACTGAGACGCTAGCTCTCGGACGATTCTGCGTTAGAATCTTCGTGATACTTTGGCCCCGACGTCCATCAGGGGGCTGAAGTGTTACGTTGATTCCTTCTCGCAGTATGTTTGCATTGTCGATTGAGAGGCGTGTCATGCAGGAGCGGAAACCGATCTTTCCGCACGTGATTGAGATGAATTACCAGGCGGGGCAGCGCTTGGGGTGCAACGTTTATCTCATCTACGACGGCCCCGAATGGGTGATGATCGATATTGGCTACGAAGAAACCGTGGAAGAAATCGTCGAAACGATTCGGCAAATGGACTTCCCCTTGTCGCAATGCAAGACGATCATCGCCACGCATGCCGATGTCGACCATATTCAGGGACTGGCAACGTTAAAATCGACCTTGAAGGCCACAACCACCGGTCACAAGCTTGCCGCCAAGCCGTTGGCCACGGGCGATCGCCTGCTGACGTTTGCCGAGATTGAAGCCCAGGGAATCGATCTGGCGATGACCCCCGTCACGTTGGACCATCTGGTCGACGAGGGTGATGTGATCACTGTTGGTGATCTTAAAATCGAGGTTTGGCACACGCCGGGCCACACCGACAGCCAGCTATCGTTTCGCCTGGGAGAGTTGCTCTTCAGCGGCGACAACATCTATCGCGACGGCTGTGTTGGTGCCATCGACGCGCATCACGGAAGCGATATCGAGGCCTTCATCCGTTCGTTGCAGCGGATTCGGGAAAGCGACGTGAAATGGCTGCTTCCCAGTCATGGACCGGTCTTCCGCAAAGATGACGCTTTGCTTGATAGCACGATCAAGCGTCTCCAGGGTTATCTGGGCATGGCCGATTTCGGCACCTGTGCCACACACTGGCCGCTGATGGAAGAATGGGATCGCGAACTGCTCCAAGGGCAGTTTCCGAAATAGTCGCTGCGGTCGCGCCGGAAAAGTCGCCCTAGCTTGTCTAGCTCCTGGGTGGCCGCTTTGCGAACCGCAGCCAATTGCTCTCAAGATGGGGCAAATTTGCGGGCGCCGAAGGGTAAAACGGCTGTAACGAATATTCGCTCAATGCGGCCTGTTCGGGCTGCCGATGGGATATTACAGACCCAGCTGCCGGTGATCGCCGCGGAGGACCTCGCGCGGGCGGTCAGGTGGCTATCCCGAATGATTCATGAGCGATCTGCTACGGAGCCCTAAGTCGGCCAACTGCTTTGTCAAAGAACGACTTGTCTTTGCTCACGTATTCACCAATACACTGCGCAGCCAAGTCATTCTTTTCCTTGCATCTGACTCGACCTAGGGCCCCTCGCGACGACCTTCATGAATCATCCGGGCTACGCTCTTCAAGCAACGACACGGGGGGGATTCCTTATGTTGCGATGCACGTTGTTGGTGCTTGGCTGCGCCATGGGGCTGGCCGTCGCGCTGGCCGATTCAGATGCCAACGCTCAACAGGCCTACGGCCGTCAATGGGGCGGAACTTATAACACACAAGATTGGCAACGGTTCTACAGCTACCCGTATGTCTACTACCCTCACAACTTTTGGGCGGAAGACTACTTTCGTAGCTCGAACGACATGTACCATCGCTATCCGCAAGAGATGCGGATTCCGGTCTACAACCGCCAATGGCACAACTACTATCCCGAGGGTCGCAAGCGCCAGCGTGATCAATATGCTCATTTCGGAAGCAAGAGCAAGTATTTTTCCGAATCGCGTCGCTATTACCGCGGACACCACTTCATCCTCGACGTCTTTTGATCGAGTAGAAGGCGGTGTGTGTTGCGAGCGGCTCTAGCTTGCCGTAAGGCCCGCGCGGGCGAAGGCATGGTAGACGGGGTGGCCCGGCCGCGCAGCGACAAGATGCTTCAAAGAGAGCGTGACGGAAGAAAACAACACCAATTTCACCATCGATCCAGATGCAGAAACGGCGGATGCGCAGCAACCGGTTTGAGCGAAACTCCCGGGATTGTTCGTGTTTGACAATGAGCAGCAAGACGTGAGTGCCAGCACGCTCCCGACGGTGGCTGAAGGCATCTTGTCGCTACGCGACCCAGCCGACTGCGCGGCTGGGCCACCCATGATCGACGTCAAACGTTGTGCGGTCGATAGCCTTATTACGCCGTAAGGCCGGCGCGGGCGAAGGCATGGTAGGCTTCGCTCGCTCGGGTCAGCTCGTCGAGCGATAGCCACTCGTCGGCCGTGTGGGCCTGTTCGATGGAGCCGGGGCCGAAGACGACGCTCGGGATTCCGGCGACGGCGATCTTCGAGGCGTCGGTGCCATACGGCACGCCTATGGTGTCGCATTTTCCGAAAAGTTCGCGGACTGTCGCCTGAAGCCGCTCGGCCAATGGGCCGTTGTTTTCATCCGGAAGGGGCGCTCCTTCGAGGAACGGCGGTTCGTGTTCCAGGGGGAAGTCAATCTCTGGGGCATCGGCCAGATAGGCCATCACGTGTTCGTACGCCGCTTGGCTTGTCTCTAGTGGTGTTACGCGGCGATCGATCTCGATCGTGCATTCATCCGGCACGGTGTTCACACTGAGCCCTCCGGAAACGACCCCGACGCTCAGGGTCGGGCGGCCACACAAGTGGTGTTCCGCTAGTTTCGGCACGACTTCAGCTTGATAACGCTCCAGCGCCAACAACACCCGGGCCATGCGATACAGGGCGTTGGTTCCTCGGTCGGGTTGTGAGCTGTGCGTGGCCACTCCATGGGTTCGGCACCGCCATCGCACGGCACCCTTGTGTGCCACCACAACGTCCAGGTTGGTCGGCTCGGCGATGATCGCCACATCGGGGCGGCGAGGGATGAACTTCGGTCCGTCGGACGACCAGAGCTCGGTCAATTCATTGGCGCCGCTGTATCCGTGTTCTTCGTTAACCGTGCATGCCATCACAATCGTGGGCATCCCTGCGGGGCGCTCCTCGGCCAAGCGAGCGATGGCACCAAGCATGGCGGTCATGCCTCCCTTGATGTCGCACGAACCGCGCCCGTACAGTCGGCCGTCGATCACCTTGGGGGTCCAGGGTTCGATCGTCATTCCGTCCACGGGAACGGTGTCTTGATGGGCTTCAAAGAGAATGATCCCACCGCCGTCTTCAACCGAAGGGTTGCCGTCGAGTCGCGCGATAATGTTGTCGCGTAGCGGTTCAATGGCTTGACGATGCCAAGGGAGTTTCAGCCGTTGGAAGAGAGCCTGCAAGTAGTCGGTAACCCGATGCTCGAAGAATTCCGGACCCGAGACACTGCGCCCCATTGGATTGACGCTGGGAATGGCCACTAAATCGCTGAGTGTGGCGGTCAGATCGATCGACATAGTTCACCATCTTGGGTGGGGACAGGCAGCAACCTCGCGGATCATTCTGCGGTGCGACCACGGCGATGGCAAATGAGGCGTGATGGATCGGCGGATGTTCGCCATGTGGTTCCTTCGCACAGGGTAAGTCGAAGGGCGGTTCTCTTGGGTGCCATAACGCAATTGTCTTGGGCGTGCGGCAGATAAGAACGTACCAATCACAACCCGACGCGTAAGCGAGGGAACGCAGTGTATAACCGGTTTAGTCCCTCGCTCACGCGTCGGGTTGGTAAATCTCATTCGCCGCTCGCCTTGAAAAGCGTCTGCCGCCAACGTCTGGCAAGCACTTGAGGAATGTGCGGCCCGCGAAGGAGGGAAATGCCAGTCGCACGAAGCCCGCGCGACACACTTATTCCCGCGATTGCGAAGACTGCCTTGACAGGTTGTCGCGCTCCGATAGGATTTTCGTTAGCTCGACATGTGTCGGGCTCTCTTTTGGCCACAGCTTGTGAATCGTTTCACAATGTGGTGGGCTTTGCGCAATTTCCTCTTGTTGCCACGAGTACGATGGAAGTCGCTCCTTTTCCCGAATCTCTCTGGTTGCCAGTCCTTCTGTTCGTCATCGGCTGCGCGGGTTTGGCCTTAACTCTGTTGGTGTTAGGGACCGTGGTTGGTCCTCAGCGGGCCTCAAAAGTTAAGGCCATGCCTTACGAAAGCGGCATGGACCCCATCCATGACGCGCGTCGTAAGTTCGACATCCGCTTTCATTTGGTGGCCATCGCATTCCTGATTTTCGACGTCGAACTGCTCTTTCTCTACCCCTGGGCGGTTGCTTCCGGCGATCCAGAAGGTGTCGATGCCGTGGTTGTGTCGGATGCGGTGCCGGTTGCTCAGCAGCTAATTGCCAGCCGAGGGCTTGTGTTCGGTGAGGTGATGGTCTTCATCGCACTGTTGGCCTTGGGGTTGGCTTACGCTTGGCGAAAAGGTGTTTTTCAATGGCGATAGAACTCCCCGACAACGTGTTTGTCAGCAAACTTGATGCCTTGGCGAGTTGGGGCCGCAAGAACAGTTTGTGGCCCATGCCCTTTGCCACCGCCTGCTGTGGAATCGAACTGATGGCCACTGGCGCGAGCAAGCACGACTTGGCTCGTTTCGGAGCCGAAGTGTTTCGATTTAGCCCCAGGCAGTGCGACTTGATGATCGTCGCCGGACGCGTTGTCATGAAGACGCTGCCCGTTTTGCAGCGGATTTGGCTGCAAATGAACGAGCCCAAGTGGTGTATCTCGATGGGGGCCTGTGCCTCGACGGGTGGTATTTTCGACACGTACTGCGTGGTGCAAGGGATCGACCGATTCATTCCCGTCGACATGTACGTGCCTGGCTGCCCACCCCGTCCTGAACAGTTGATTCAGGCGATCATCGATTTGCAAGACAAGATCCAGGACGAGGGCACCATCTTCGGTAAGGAATTCAAGGACGCCCAACGCAATCAACCGAAGCGGGCGTTGATGGAGTTGCCCATTTTGACCAATCCGCCGATGGACCATCGGCATAACTAGGGCGGCACATCGAACAGAGGCCTGCCGCAGGCTGAGGTAATTGATGGTGAGTTCGCAATGTATCGCGTCGCTGGAGCAGGCCTTTCCGCAGGCCGTGGTTGACGAATTTCGTGGCGACACGCGCGTTGTGGTGCCGCAAGATGCAATTGCTCAGGTGCTTTCATGGCTTCGCAACGAACAGGGCTACGACCTGTTGGTGGATCTTACCTGCGTCGACTATCTCAACTACCGTGACGCATCGGATCGCTTCGGTTTGGTCTACTTGTTGACAGCCATCGACGACAACGAGCGATTGACCGTCCGCACGTTCTTGAATGAGCCGAATTTGAAAGTGCCGTCGGCGGTGCCGCTGTGGAAGGGCGCCGACTGGATGGAGCGCGAAGTTTACGACATGTTCGGGATCGAGTTTGAAGGGCATCCCGACCTGCGCCGCATCTTGATGCCGGAACAATTCACGGCGCACCCGTTGCGTAAAGACTATCCCCTGCAAGGGCGTGGCGAACGACACAATTTTCCCACGTTAACGCGAGAAGAAGGCTAACATGCCGCTAACTCCCGTTCCGACCATCGGGCTCGACGACTACCGGGGAGATCTTGCGCATGACGAAGCGCAGGATTATTTGTGGACGCTCAACTTTGGTCCCCAGCATCCGGCCACGCACACCACGTTGCGGTTGGTCTTAAAGCTCGATGGGGAACGCGTCGTCGCGGCGATGCCCGACATCGGCTTTCTCCATTCGGGCTTCGAGAAGATCGGTGAACACCTCGATTACAACCAGTACGTGGCGGTTACCGACCGCATGAATTACATGTCGCCGATGGCCAACAATGTGGCTTGGCACGGCGCGGTCGAGAAGCTGTTGGATATCGAGATCACGCCCCGTTGCAAGTACATTCGCACCATCATCGGCGAACTGGCGCGGATGAGCGATCATTTCCTCAGTAACGGAGCCATCGGGCTCGATACGGGAGCTTTTACCTTCTTTTTGTATGCCTTCCAGCAACGCGAGGTGATCTACGACATCTTCGAGACCGCCTGCGGGGCACGCTTCACCAACAGCTACACCCGGGTCGGCGGGTTGATGTACGACGTCAATGCGATCTTCATCGAGAAGGTACGAAGTTTCACGAAGAGCGTCGGCAAGACACTCGATGACATGGAACGGTTGGTCAATCGCAACCGCATCTTCACCGATCGCACGCAAGGAGTCGGCGTGCTAACCAAGGAAGATGCGATTAGCTACGGTGCCACGGGGCCCATTGCGAGGGCCAGCGGTGTGACGCGAGATCTTCGCAAGGACGAACCCTATTTGGCCTATGAAGATTTCGATTTTGACGTCCCCTGCATGACCACGGGCGACTGTTTCGCACGCTATTTTGTTCGCATGGCCGAAGCCCGTGAGAGTCTCAAGATTATTGAACAGGCCATCGAGAACTTGCCGTCAGGGCCCGTGAATGTGGGGCTCGATGAGCGGATGACGTTGCCCACCAAACAGCAGGTGTTTTCGTCGATCGAAGGCACGATCATGCAGTTCGAATTGTCGATGAGCAACCGCGGCTTTACCGTGCCGCACGAAGAGATTTACTCCGCCATCGAGGCACCCAACGGAGAATTAGGATTCTACATCGTGGGCGATGGGTCGAATGTGGCCTACCGTGCCCGTTGCCGACCGCCGTCGTTCATTCACTTGGCGATGTTCCCCATGCTAATTCAAGGGCATACGTTGAGTGACATTGTCGCCGTACTCGGAAGCCTAAATATCATCGCCGCCGAGCTCGACCGCTAATCGCCGGTCGCCACCAACCGCCCACCCCAAGAGAAATCGCCGTCGCCGAGCAGGAACCGTTTGTTAGACCGATTCACACCGCCCCCAATCAAGATTGCTGAATTTTTTCGGATAGCCCTTTTATGTCAACGACCGAGCGAGTGCTGACGGACGAAATGGTTGACGCCATTCGTGCTTTCTTCCCGCGATATCCCGATAAGCAGGCCGTCACACTGCCGGCACTGCACATTGTGAACGAGGCTTTGCGATGCGTGCCGCGCCAGGCTGTCGTCGAGATCGCGGAGTTGCTCGAGCTCGCGCCAGCTCAAATTCAAGACACGCTGACTTTCTACGGCTATTTCAAACAAGACAAACCGCACGGCGAAACCCGGGCCTGGGTCTGCCGTTCGATTAGTTGCGCACTGCGTGGGGGCGAGGAAGTTCTCGACCACATGTGCGAAAAGGCCGGTATCAAGCCGGGCGAAACGACCGAAGACGGCCGTCTGACGATTGAATTTGCCGAATGCCTGGGTGCCTGCGACTTTGCCCCTTGCATGCTGGCGAACACAACATTGCACAAAGATTTGACCAAGGAATCGGCCGAGGCGTTCCTCGATTCGCTCGATTGACCGCTCGACCTTTATAGATGGGTGATATGTAGTGAGTGCGTTCGAACCCGTACTGCTGGCGAATGTTGACAAGCCCGACAGCCACACGCTGAAGGTGTACGAGGCCCACGGTGGGTACAAGGCCCTGAAACGTGTGGTGGCTGAAATGCAGCCTGCCGACGTCACGGAAGAGGTCAAGGCGAGTAACCTCCGCGGACGTGGCGGGGCCGGCTTTCCGTGTGGGTTGAAGTGGACGTTCCTTCCGAAGGATCATCCAGGGCCGATCTACTTCTGCCTCAACGCCGACGAAAGCGAGCCCGGCACATTCAACAACCGCATCCTCATGGAGGAAGATCCGCATCAGGTGATCGAAGGCTTGATCATCAGTTGCTTCGCCACCAAGGCCACAACCGCGTACATCTACATTCGCATTGAATACCCGTTGGCCTTTGAACGGTTGCAGGCGGCGCTCGACGAGTGCTACGCGGCCGGCTATCTGGGTGAAAAAATTCTCGGTCAGGATTTCGCGCTGAATGTCTACTTGCACCGAGGAGCCGCGGCCTACATTTGCGGCGAGGAGACGGGCCTGATTGAAAGCCTTGAAGGGAAACGGGCTTGGCCCAGGATCAAGCCACCCTTTCCGGCCGTCGAGGGCGTTTTCCGCAAGCCAACCGTGGTGAACAACATCGAGACGGCAGCCTGTGTCGTCCACATCATCAATCGTGGTGCCGACTGGTTTAAGTCGATGGGCATTCCGTCAGATCCCGACAATCCTCGCGATGCCGGAAGCTATGGCCCCAAGCTGTACTGCCTGAGCGGGCACGTGAACAAGCCCGGTTGCTACGAAACCCCCTTGGGAATCACCACCCGGCAATTGATCGAGGAATTCGGCGGCGGCGTCTGGAAGAATCGCAAAGCCAAGGCCGCGATTCCCGGCGGCATTAGCATGGGGCTGCTCAGCGAAGAAGAGTTTGATCTCCCGCTGGACTTTGTCGGACCCGGCAAGGCAGGGTGCCTGGGGCTGGGCACCGCGGCGGTTGTCGTGCTTGATGAAACGGTCTCGATGGTCGACTTTCTTCACAACAGTTGCCGCTTCTTCGATCACGAGAGCTGTGGCCAGTGTACGCCGTGCCGCGAAGGAACCTCTTGGTCGGTCACGCTGCTCGAACGAATTCGCGCGGGCAAAGGGCGGCTTAAAGATCTCGATCTGCTGCTCGAAATCGGTGACACCATCGGCATCGTACCGGGCTCCACCATTTGTGGCCTCTCCGATGGAGCGGCGTGGCCCATCAAGAACGCCATTCGCAAGTGGCGGGAAGAGTTTGAAGACTACATCAAGACCAGCAACCCCACCGGTTACATGGAGACCGATCCGGTTGAGGCCTTGCCCATAGTGAGTCACGGGCACTAAAACATCGACTTCACCCCAACGCCAGCGGGCATTTTTGGAAAGCAACGATGGGCACCGTAATTGTCGACGGACAAGAAATCGAAATTGGTGACGACGAGCGCTTAAACGGCATCGAAGTCGCGCGTCGCGCTGGCGTCGAAGTGCCGTCGTATTGCTGGCACAAGGGGTTGACGGTAGTTGCCAGTTGCCGGATGTGCCTGGTCGAAACCGGTACGCGCAACGAGGAAACCGGCGAAATCTCGATGGTGCCGAAGCTGGTTCCGGCCTGCCAGACACCGGCTCGCGACGGATCGGTGTTCATCACCAACAGCGAAAAGGTCGAGCATGCCCGGGCGTTTGTCGAAGAAGCCCTGCTGATCGATCACCCTATCGACTGCCCCATCTGCGACAAGGCCGGCGAATGCCTGTTGCAGGATTACTACTTCGAGCACGGGCAACAATCGCGTCGGGCCGATTTGCGGCCTTTCACCAGTAGTCGAAAAAACCTTGGCGAAACAGTCACGCTGTTTACCGACCGTTGTGTGATGTGTACCCGCTGTGTTCGCTTTACCCGCGAAGTTACCGGCACGGCGGAGTTGATGGTCGAATCGCGTGGTGCTCGCGAGGAAATCAACATCTTTGAAGGGTTCGCCCTAGACAACAAGCTCTCCGGCAACGTCGTCGACTTGTGTCCGGTGGGGGCCCTCGGTGATCGGGACTTCTTATACAAGCAACGCGTCTGGTTCATGGAGAAGCACGACGGCGTTTGTACCGGTTGTTCCACGGGCTGTTCGATTACGGTGGAAGAAAATCAAGATACGGTTTACCGCTTGCGACCGCGTGAGAATCAGGCCGTGAATCAGTGGTGGATGTGCGACGAAGGTCGCTACGGCTATCACCACGTACACGATGAGAAGCGTCTGAGCGACCCGCGGCAACGTGTCGCTCAGAAAGACGAACCGCTGGAATGGTCGAGTGTCGGCGATCTGATGTCGAATCGGCTCGAATCGGCCGGGCGATTGGCTGGCGTCATCTCCCCGCATTTGACGGTCGAAGAGGCCTATCTGTTCGCTCAACTGTTGCGTTCGCACGACCCCGAAGCGCGGTTGGCATTGGGTCATGTGCCCGTGATTGACAAGGACGAATCGTTTCCGAGTGGATTTACGATCCATGCCGAGAAGTGCCCCAACCGCCGCGGCGTCGAAGAAGTGTTGCGTCACTTTACCGGCGGTGTCACGTCTTGGGATGAGATCGTATCGCAGGCGTCGACGTTTGGTGGCATCTGGATAACCGGCGGCTACAAGACCACCTGGATCGACAGCGAGACAGCCGCCCGGCTGCGACAAACCGAATTGCTGATCGTGCAAGACATGTTCCCCTCGGCGGCATGGGAATGTGCGGATATCAAACTACCGGGTGTCGCGTTCGCCGAGCGCGACGGGTCGTATGTCAATTTTGCCGATCGATTACAGACCGCCAGTTGGGCCATCCGTCCTCCGGCGGGCGTTCGTGTTGAAGGAAGTGTCTATTGGCAGCTACTAGGCAACGCAGGGCTGTATAAGTCGGCGGCCGTGCTTACCGAAGTAGCTGAAGCGATCCCGTTTTTTGCCCCGGCGACCGCCGACGTGCCGGACACCGGCGTCGACTTAAAGGCTACCGATTTGGCCCCCACGTAGTGAGCAACCTGCCATGTTGGCATTAAGCATAGAAGCCCTGATTAAGATCGCACTGATGTTGTTTGCCGTAATGACGGCTGCGGCATATCTCGTGTTGTTGGAACGCTGGATGTGCGCGTGGATGCAGGGGCGTTTGGGGCCGAACCGCGTGGGTATCCCACTCACAAAGATTCGCCTGTTCGGGCTTGGCCAGCCGTTGGCCGATGGATTGAAGTTCATCGCCAAACAGGAGTACACGCCAGGGCACGTCGATAAGGCCCTCTTTACGCTTGCCCCGGTGGTGATCCTCACCTCGGCGCTGGCGGTGTTTGCCGTGATTCCTGTCGGCAGCTTGCTGCCGGCGAACCTGGCCTTTGGCTACTCCGACCACGAAATTCCGTTGATCATCGCGCCGGGCGTCAATGTAGGTCTATTGTTTGTCTTCGCCTTAAGCAGCTTGGCCGTGTATGGCGTGATTCTCGGCGGTTGGGCCAGCAACAGCAAATACAGCTTTATCGGCGGACTGCGATCCAGTGCCCAATTGATCGCCTATGAGTTGCCGCTAGGGTTGGGCATTCTGGGCGTGGTGCTGATGTCGCACACGTTGGACTTATCCAAAATTATCGAAACTCAGGCCGCCAGCGGAGTGTGGTTTGTGGCCGTGCAGCCGTTGGGCTTTCTTATTTTTCTCGTGGCGGCTTTTGCCGAAGCGGCACGCCTGCCGTTCGACTTGCCCGAGGCCGAACAAGAATTGGTCGGTGGATACCACACTGAGTATTCCGGCATCAGGTTGCTGATGTATTTGGTGGCCGAATTCCTGCACATGGTCACGGCAGCATTCTTGATCGTCATTCTGTTCTTTGGCGGTTGGCACCTGTGGGGTGTGACGGGCGGAAATGCCACGGAGGTCACTTGGTTTCAGGGCATCGCCCGCATCGTTGTGTTGATGGCCAAAGTGATGGGGGTGATCTTGTTTTTCATGCTCGTTCGCTGGTCATGGCCACGTTTTCGCTTCGACCAACTAATGACGTTAGCCTGGAAAGTGATGTTGCCACTGGGGCTGTTGAACATGGTGATCGTGGCCGTGGTGGTCGAGTATCGGCAACCGCTGGAGTCGCTGCTGGGTGCCGGAGGTTTTTGGAAGTTGACCGGGATCACCTGGATTATTTCCATCGGCGCCGTGCTGTTTGTAACGGCCATTTCACCCTCGCGAAGCGATAACCGACCACGGCTGTACGGCGTACCCGATAGCACGAACATTTAGCACAGACCGCGGGAAACCGCGAAGGTTGTAGACCGATGAAGTCCGCCCGTTCAAACATCAAATGGCTTGAAGAACCCCGGTTGGGGATCTCTGGCCGGATGTACGTGCCGTTGATCGTGCAAGGATTAACGACGACGACCAAGCACTTGTTTTCCAAGAAAGTAACGCAAAGCTTTCCCGAGGAACGCCCCAAGTTTGGCAACCCGTTGATCTACCGAGGCGTGCATCGCTTGAATCGTGACAGCGAGGGCCGCGTGAAGTGCGTGGCTTGCTTCTTGTGTGCCACGGCTTGCCCGGCACATTGCATCGACATTCTGGCCGCCGAGAGCCCTTGGCCCGATCGCGAGAAGTATCCCGAGAGCTTCGTCATCGACGAGCTGCGTTGCATCTTTTGCGGCATGTGCGAGGAAGCTTGTCCCGTCGATGCCATCGAGCTGACCAGCATGTTCGATCTTACGGGACGCAGCCGCGAGGAAATGATTTTCGACAAAGAGAAGTTGCTCAGTGTGTACGACCAGACCATCGAAGCGGAGCCCATGGTTTCGGTGTCCGGAAAACCGCCTGTTGAGCCGGCCCCCGGCAAGGCCCTGCAATGAATTCCACCTTTACCCTGTACGCCGTCGCCACGCTGCTGATCGCGATCGGTCTGTGGCTGATGTTGCCCCGAGGGGCGATGCGTGGCCGTATGATCGGCGTGGTCCTCGCGCTCATCGGCGGCGGATTGCTCGCTTCGCGCGTGCCGTTGGTTGAAGAATGGGTCAACCGCAGCACGTTTCAAGTGTTGGCCGCCGTGACCATTGCCGCCGCGGTCGCCACGGTCACTTGTCGCAATCCGGTTTACTCCGCCATTTGGTTCGCGCTCACGCTGCTCACCTCTGGTGGCTTAATGTTCGTGCATGGCGCTCAGTTCTTGGGTGTGGCCACGGTGGTGGTTTACGCCGGTGCGATTCTGGTAACGTTCTTGTTCGTGATCATGCTCGCCCAGCCCGAGGGTCACGCGTATTACGACCGTGTGACCTGGGAGGGTAACTTGGCCGCCATCACCGGGGCGATCATGGTCGGCTTGCTCACGATGGTTATTTCCGTCGAGTTGGGGCAATCGACCGCCGCGGAATCAAAGGAAACGGTTGCCTTGGCGATGCTTTCTGAAGCGGATGACGTGGTCGAAGACGTTCAGGCTTCCGAGCCTGCCGCTGAGAGTGAGCAAACGGACGAGCAGGCGGAGGTTATTGAAGAAGTCCCGTCCAACCCTCGGATGGAAGCGCTCCGCGCGGGCGTGTTGACCGACAATCACATGGCCAAGCTGGGCGCGCAGTTGTTCACGCGTCATCTGCTGGCAGTCGAAATCGCTGGCACATTGCTGCTGGCGGCGCTGGTTGGCGCGGTGGCCATCATCGTCCACGGTCGGGGTCCGCTGCGTCGAAGCAATATTCCCGCCGGCATGGCGGCAGACAACCCACGCGAGGAGCGCTGAGCCGATGAACGAAATCACGCTTCTACAGGACTATTTGTTCGTTGGTGCGATGTTGTTCAGCATCGGGCTGGTGGGTTTCCTTTGCCGCCGCAACATGATCGTCATGTTCCTCTGCGCCGAGATGATGTTGCAGGGCGTTTCGGTCAGCCTGGTCGGCTGGAGTCGCTTTCATAACAACTGGGATGGTCAGATCCTGACGATCTTCATTCTTACCGTGGCTGCCTGTGAAGCCGGAATCTTACTGGCGCTCGTGCTGATGTTGTACGAACGTAGTGGCCATCTCGATATTGCCTTCTGGCAGCACTTGCGGGAGTCGAATCAGGGTACCTATGTTGATCGGCGCGTGCCGGAGATCGAAGCCGACAAGCCGGTGTGGCCGCAACTGACCCCCGCGGGAATTGAGCCGGAAACCAGCGAAGAAGAAGAGGTCCCGTACCGTACCCATGTATGACATCGATCTATTAATGGTGATGATTCCGGCGCTGCCCCTGGTCGCGACGCTGGTCACCGCCCTATTGGGGCCTCGCATTCTGAAAGGGTACAGCCATCTGCCGGCGGTGGTGGCCATCGCCTCGTCGTTCGTGCTCAGCATTGCCTTGCTGACCACGGTACATGGCGAAATCCAAGATCGTGAACACCAGGCCGCCGCCGGAGATGATGCTCATCACGGCGCGGCTCCCATCGCCTACGAACACGTCATCTCACTTTGGACCTGGGCCAATGTTTCCGATGCTCTCACTACGACGACCGCATCATCGGGCGAAGGAACCGCGGCCGCCAAGTCGTTCGACCTGGATATTAGCATCGTTCTGCGAAGTGATCCGCTGACCTGCATCATGCTGTCGATGGTGACCTTCATCTCGACGTTGGTTGTGATCTATTCGATTGGCTACATGCATGGCGACCCTGGCTACTGGCGGTTTTTCACCTACGTTTCGCTGTTCGTCTTTTCGATGACGATGCTGGTTTCGGTCAGCAATTTCGCGCTGCTATACGTCTTCTGGGAAGCGGTCGGCGTGTGCAGCTATCTGTTGATTGGCTTTTGGTATCAAAAGCCGGAAGCCGCCGAGGCGGGCAAGAAGGCCTTTCTCGTCAATCGGGTGGGCGACTTCGGATTCGCGCTCGGCGTGTTCCTCTTGTGGACCACCTACGGCACGCTGAATTTTCACGATACCGTCGCACCGGCCGCCACCGTCGTCGAAGGCGTGGAAGCTGGCGAGGCAAACATTGTCTCGGGCATCTTCGGGGCTTCGCGTTTGGAGGCCGAAGGCGGCTTCGTCGGTGGAGGTGTTGGGCTAGCCATCTGCTTGTTACTGCTGCTGGGGGCTTGCGGCAAAAGTGCACAATTTCCATTGCACGTGTGGCTGCCCGATGCGATGGAAGGCCCCACGCCGGTTAGCGCGCTGATTCACGCCGCCACGATGGTGACCGCCGGCGTCTATATGGTCGCCCGCTGCGCGCCGCTGTACTTTGCCTCGCCCGAGGCGCAGTTCGCCGTCGCGGCCATCGGATGTTTCACGGCACTGTTGGCAGGGCTGATTGCCTTAACGCAAAACGATCTGAAACGAGTGCTGGCCTATTCCACGGTCAGCCAGCTCGGCTATATGTTCCTCGGTCTGGGCACCGGCACGTTAGTCGGAATCACCGCCGGGATGTTCCATCTGTTCACCCATGCCTTCTTCAAGGCGCTGTTGTTTCTTGGCGCCGGCAGTGTGATGCACGCCATGGGCGGCGTGATCGATATCCGCCGTTTCGGTGGCTTGCGTCGCATCATGCCTTACACGCATTGGACATTTCTAATCGGCTGTTTGGCCTTGGCGGGCATTGCTCCGCTGGCCGGCTTTTGGAGCAAGGACGAACTCCTCGCCGCCGTTCACGCCGCAGGGCACGATAGCACGTGGTTCGAGGTGTTCTACTGGACCGCGGTTGCAACAGCCGGGATGACGGCGTTTTACACGTTCCGCGCTTTCTTTCTCACGTTTTACGGTGAGTTACGCATCCCAGAAGAGGCGGGCGATCATGCCCATGAATCGCCTGTGTGGATGACGGCCCCTCTGGTGATTTTGGCCATCTGCGCCACGTTGGTTGGTGCCGTGTTTACCTACGGGCACACATTTGCCCATTTTCTATGGTCGACTCCGTCGCTGGCGTACGGTCCGTTGTTCGCGACATTGCCCGCCGAGGGACTGCAAATGCACGGCGATGTGGCCATGCTCAGCACGGGCGTTGCTGTTGCCGGGATCGGCATCGCCGCATTCTTGTACTTCGGCGACCGTCGGGCCTTGCGCGTGCTAACGACGCTCCTCAGGCCGGCCTACGTGCTTTCATACGGCAAGTTCTTCATCGATCAAATTTACGATCTCTTGATCATCGTGCCCACCCGGGCACTGGCGGTCGTTGCATATTCGTTGGATCGGTTTTTTGTCGACGGAATCGTCAACTCCGTGGGTGCGGTGCCCAAGACAGTTGGCCGCCTGTTTCGACATCTTCAAACCGGGATGATTCAGTTCTACGCCCTGGCCATGGTGCTGGGGCTGTTGGTGCTGGTCTTGGTCGAGGCCTACCTGCAATGGCCACCGCAGTAGTTTCTAAACACACCTTCAGATCAACGAGCATTTCAACACCACGGTAACCCAAGATGGTCAATTTGCTGGTCATTAGCATCTTTCTGCCGCTGTTTGGTGCCGCCGCCATTTGGGCGCTGGCCCCCGGTGGTAAAGAAACTGCCCGCGTGGTGGCGCTGGTGACGTCGGTTGTCACGTTGATTTGCAGCGGGTTGGTGGTTGCCCAGTTCGACCCTGCCGTAGGCGATCAATATGCTGTCGATTGGACGTGGCTCGCCGTGGGCGATCATGCGCTCGATGTGCGGTTCAGCCTCGGGCTCGATGGGCTGAGTGTCTGGCTCTATGGCCTTAGTGCCTTGTTGATGATCACGGCGGTGCTGGTCAGTTGGGAAGCCGTGGACGATCGGGCACCGAGCTTCTATATGTTGTTGCTGGTGCTGGAGACTGGCATGCTGGGGGTGTTCGCCGCCCGAGACATCATGCTGTTCTACGTGTTCTTCGAGTTCACGCTGATCCCGCTGTTCTTCCTGATCGGAATTTGGGGGCACGAAGAACGCCGCTACGCCGCGATGAAGTTCTTCATCTTCACCCTCGCCGGCAGTGTGTTAACGTTTCTGGGGCTCATCACCATCGTGCTCTGGGGATACAGCGAGACGGGCACGATGACGTTCAGCATCGCCGGGCTAACCAATATTTTGGCCGTACATCCCATGCCGGCCCAAATGCAAGTGTTGATCTTTGTTGCCCTGTTCGCGGGCTTTGCCGTTAAGGTGCCGCTGTTTCCGCTGCATACATGGCTTCCACTGGCACACGTGCAGGCTCCCACGGCCGGAAGTGTGATTTTGGCCGGCGTGTTGCTAAAGATCGGCACCTACGGTTTCGTTCGCTTCAGCTTGCCGCTGTTGCCCGACGCGGCGGCATTGTGCATGCCCTATGTCTTGTGGTTATCGGTTGCCGGCATCATCTACGGTGCCTTGGTCGCGCTGGCGCAAAGCGATATGAAGCGGCTCATCGCCTACTCCAGCGTCAGCCATCTAGGGTTCTGCATGCTGGGGCTCTTCGCCTTGAACGACCTGGGCATGCAGGGTGGCGTGCTGCAAATGATCAATCACGGGCTCTCCACCGGCGCGTTGTTCGCCATAGTCGGAATGCTCTACGAACGATATCACACGCGCGAAATCAAAGAGCTAAGTGGGCTAGCCCTACGCACGCCATGGTTGGCGGCGTTCATGCTGCTGATGACCTTTTCGAGCATCGGCCTTCCGGGGCTGAACGGTTTTGCGGGCGAATTCTTGCTGTTGATCGGCATGTTCCAGCGAGCATGGGCCGAAGCGCCCGGCGTGTGGCAGTTCCAACTTCAAGTGATTGCCGTCCTGGCGGTGCTCGGCGTCGTGCTGGGTGCGTGGTACATGTTGTGGCTCATCCAGCGTGTCTTCTTCGGACCCGTTCACGAAGCAACGCACACCGCTGCCGATGAGCCCATCCGAGATCTGTCGTTCCGAGAAATCGCTGCCTTGGCACCCTTGGCCGTTTTCGTGTTTTGGATTGGCATCCAACCGCAGTTCTTTTTAGACCGAATGGCCCCCGACCTTCACCGCATCGTGGCCGGAGTCGCACCGCACGTGGAGCAAAACCTGGGCGGCGCGGAACCATCCGATGTGGCGCAACAGCCAGAAGCGACTGCCAACGAATTGGGCAATCATCCGCAACACACGGTCAACGTCGCCACAACAGACCGGTCGGACCAAACAATTCAGAAACCGCAGCTTGTGAATACCACGGGCCTTCCCTTGGCTTCACCACAGCGCGAATACCAATCCCGCCCTTAATTGATTCGTAATCGAGCATCATGCCAGACGTGAGTGAGAGAATTCTGACAGCCGGCACGGTCATCCAGCTCTTGCCAGAGATCGTGCTGATCGCCGTGGCCACGCTGATCTTCGTCATCGGGGCGTTTTCGTCTGCCCGATGGCTGTGGAGTTGGATCGCGGGCGCGGGGCTGTTGGGCGCGGCGCTGGCCCTCTCGCAGGTTGGCGGTGGTGGGATGAGCGGACCGCTGGCCGACGATGCCTTCGGGCTCTTCGTTCGCTGGTTCGCCTTGGGCATCGGCGGCCTGTTCGTCATGCTCACCGGTCGCATTGCGATGCGACACCAAGGCTCGGAAGTTGTTGGTTCGCTGTTGCTGGCCTTGGTCGGAATCATGATCGTCTCGACCAGCCAAGAGCTAGTGATGTTGTTTCTGGGACTCGAGCTGATCTCCATTCCGACCTATGTGCTATTGTTCCTGGGTCGCAAGAACACCGGTTCGTACGAATCGACCGTCAAATACTTTTTCCTCAACATTCTGGCCTCGGCCTTCATGTTGTATGGCTTCAGCTTCTTGTATGGCCTGGCTGGTTCGACCCATCTCAGCGACGTGCAGGCGGCGCTCGCCGGAGGTGTCGTGGATGAAAAAGGATGGCCGCTGATGGCCTCCTTGGCGGTGCTGTTTATCTTCGCCGGGCTTGGTTTCAAAATCGCCGCCGTTCCGTTTCACTTCTACGCCCCCGACGTTTACCAAGGAACAACAAACGCCAACGCCGCCATCTTGTCGATCCTCCCGAAGGTTGCCGGGATGACGGCCCTGGTTCGCGTGTTGTTGATTGCCATGCCCACGATGGAGCCGATCGGTTGGCGGATCGCACTCATCGTGGCCATCCTCACGATGACCATCGGAAACATTCTCGCTTTGTGGCAAGATAGCCTTCGTCGGCTGTTGGCCTATTCATCCATCGCACATGCCGGCTACATGCTCATTGGGCTGGCCGTGGCATTTGCGATTGCCTACACCGGCGGCACGTCGGCCTCGGGCTTCGACGGGGTGGCGGCCATTTTGCTGTACATGACCGTCTATGCGGTGGCGACCCTGGGGACTTTCGCCGCCTTGACCTATCTCGGCGACGAACGACACGAAGTCGACGGTATTGACGAACTGGCAGGTCTTGGGCACAGTCAGCCCTTGGCGGCGCTTGCCTTGGCGGTGTTCATGTTTTCGCTGGCGGGTATTCCGCCGCTGGCCGGTTTTTGGGGCAAGCTGGCTCTCTTCGGTTCAGCGCTGACGGTGGATGCGGGCATCGAGGGTTCCAGTCCTCTGCGGGGCTGGTTTGTGTGGCTGGCCATTATTGGCGTGATCAATGCCGCCATTGCCGCAGTCTATTACCTGCGGATTATCGGCGTCATGTACTTTCGTAAACCACTCGCCACGCCCCAAGCCGATGGCGGCGCGGGAGCTTGGCTAGCCATGGCCCTCTCCGCATTGTTCATCGTAGGATCGGGTGTGGCTTCTGGACCACTGTGGGAATCTTCGCTGCTGGCTAGCAGTTCGCTTCGTGGCAGAGAACAGACGTCGGTCCAAGCCGCGGCAATCGAGAAGACAGAACGTTCGCGGATCGCGGAAGTTCACGCGGCTGATCTCCCCTCCGACCAAGATTCACCATCTTCGGTCGTCGATGAAGGAGATCCGGCAGTTTTGACGGGCCAATCGCGAATCGGGCTGGCTGCCAACAAAAACGACGGCAGCGGCCAAGATTAGGCGAACCCAAGGATCGTTGACTGTCCAAAGGTATTCTTGGCCGCTGTCCGTCTGCGTCTGCCCCGCATCGTGTGATGGCGGCTGGTACTATAGAAAACGCCTGTGACATACGTATGTCATACCGTGCCAAATTTGACGGTATTATTTTGAGAATCCTCCTTCGGCACGGGGGCAAGCAAGTCGGGTTGATTCGTGGGGCCGACCGTTTCTCACCATACCTCGATCGACGGAACCACCTGAGCAGCTTAGGGTTCCGCCGTGCTGCACCAGGCCATGAACGTCGGGCGGGCCAACAATTGTCAGGCACGGCGGGGTCATTTACGATTGGCCTTTAGGGAACCAACTCATTTCCTGCGGGATATCAACCGATGGCGACACGTCGAAGCGGCTGGAACGAACTTCGCCGCCTGCTCGATTCGGTTGCCGTGCCGTGGATGGTGGTCAGTGCCCAGCGCCGCATTGTGTGGTG
This sequence comes from uncultured Planctomycetaceae bacterium, assembly GCA_964576465.1. Taxonomy (GTDB): domain Bacteria; phylum Planctomycetota; class Planctomycetia; order Pirellulales; family JAEUIK01; genus CAZNXE01. The sequence goes on along the minus strand of CAZNXE010000007.1, from coordinate 19,481 downwards.
CAATCAAGCGTTGGCACATGCGACCGAGCTTGAGCCAGACGACCTGATTCATCGCGAGTGTTGCTATCACACACCCGACGGCGCCGTGCGGGCAGATGCCGTCGCCGCGGCCTTGTGTCCCCCACCAGACCTCGACAGATGCTCCACGACAAGCACGGTCGTAGCATGGCTGACATCATCTGGTGTCGAAGTGCGGTACCACGCCACGTTCGCTCCGCTGGTCGATTCGCCGCTGTTGCCGCCGACGCAAGGGAATGAGAAGGCACCATCGGACGAGTTTCCGGTATTCGTAACCTTGCACGGCCCGTTGAGTCGCTCAGCAGACGACGAACAGTCACCAGAGTCGATCCTGTTGGCGGACGACCCATTGCCAGCGGAGTTGCACGATCAGGTCCGAAGCTTTCAGCTCACCTGGGGTCGTCGCTACCATGTCGACCGCCTGGTTGGTAGTAGTTGCTGCGCGCAACGAATCCGCGAGCAGGTAGAGATGGCTTCCGGTGGCAAGGGGCCCGTCTTGCTTGTCGGACGTGAAGGGAGCGGTCGGCGACACATCGCGAGGGCCATCCACTACAGCCAGCACGATTCTCACGCCGGGCGGCTTATTCATCTTTCCGCGACCGCGCTCTCCGACGAAACGCTGCATTCGGCCGTGCATGGCCTTTCGGCCACGGCCGATTCCCAGCCAAGGCATGCGAGAGCGACTTTGTTGCTGGCCGAAGTTAACATGCTGCCCGAGGACTTGCAACTGCAACTCGAAACGTTGCTCGAGGGCCAGCATGCCGGGATGCGATTGATCACCACGGCCAGAAGTCCACTCGGCGAACTTGTTCGCGCCGGGAGCTTTCGGCGGCGATTGGCGTTGCGACTGGATGCGCTGACCATCGAGTTACCGCCCCTCGGAGAGCGGCGTGAAGACATTCCACTGATGGCGCAGATGTTTGTCGAGGAATTCAACGCACAAGAGGACAAGCAGCTAGGCGGTTTCGAGCACGATGCGCTCGATCAGTTGGCCGCTTATCCCTGGCCCGGCGAGATCGAAGAGCTGCGCGGCGTGGTTTTCGAGGCTTGTCGACAGTCGGCTTCGCCGCTGGTCGCCGCAAGCGATCTACCGAGGAAGATCGCGCACGGGTTGGCCGCCTCGGCGCGTCCGCCCGAGGCAGAAGAAACGATCCAGTTGGATGAATTCCTGGCTCAAATCGAATCGGAAGTCGTTCGGCGGGCGCTTCACCAAGCGAAAGGGAACAAATCGAAGGCGGCGACCCTGCTTGGTTTGACCCGACCGCGATTGTATCGCCGACTTGTGCAGCTTGGGCTGGAGAGCGAATCATGACGCCCCGTACAGCGACCATGCCCGTCGTCTATTTCATGCTCGAAACGCGTGGCACTAAATTGCCGACGGTTGGCAGGTAGGTTACCGACCCCTATGATGCAAAGTGATGCCGTATCGAACGATACCCGCTTGATGGCGCCTGTGCCGCCGACGTGCCTTGTGCTTGAACGGCATGGAACGTGGGCCGCGGCGCTTCGCCGCATCAACGGCTCGCGATCGTGGAAGCTGCGGGAAGCACGTGGCTTCGCCGAGATTGACGAGTTGTTGCGTGTGCAGGATCGGAGTTTGGTGGCCGTTGAGGTGCGTGTTGATGGCTGCGGGCGAACGATCGCCGGGATCGACCGAATGCTTCGCGATTTCCCGCGAGTGAACTGTATCGCGTTGGGAAATCATCTCCCCGCGACCATTGCCATGTTGGCTTGGGAAGCGGGGGCGGTGGCTGTGATCAACTCGCCGCGACAGGTTGCCCGCGTCGCTACGATTGTCGAGCGGTGGGCCATCGCGATGCGAGAACATCCAGCGCAGCAAGCAATTGACGCAGGCTCCGTGAGGCAAATTCAAGCGAGGCTCCCTTTTCGGGCGGTCGACCCGAATCGGCCACTGCCACCGGCCACACGACGCCGAAAAACCAGCGAAGGTGACGATGAACCAATCAATTTCGAGCCGTTGCCGTGAGTTCCGTCTCCAAACCTCTCGCTCTGATACGAATCTCAGGCGCGAGGTCGCCGGCGACATGTCGAGATGACCGTCATCGTTCGATCCACTCTCAATTCACCAGAATGAACTGCAATCGGAGGAAACCGCATGTCCACTGCCGGTGTCACCATGACCGATGTCGAGAAAGTCTTGGCCGAGTTTCAAGATCCTGAAACAGGCCGCGGCGTGTTGCAAATGGAGCAGGTGCACGATGTGCGACTTGAGGGCGGCAATTTGTCTCTCACGCTGGCCTTAACGACGTACGTCGCTCCATTGCGAGACGCCACGCGCGATGAGCTGGTCGAATTACTCAAGACCAAATTGCCGGCGCTCTCGCAAGTAGATGTCAAGCTCGCTACGCACCATCGCCCGCCGCAAAAAATTGGCGAAATTGGGTTGGCTTGCAAGAGTGTCATTGCCGTTGGCTCGGGTAAAGGGGGCGTCGGCAAGAGCACCATCGCCGCGTCGATCGCTTACGGTCTGAAACGCGCGGGCTGCCAAGTCGGATTGATGGACGCCGACGTGTACGGACCGAGCATCCCACATCTGATTGGCGTCAATGAGCGACCACGCATCATCGAAGAGAAACGCATCGAACCGATCGACGCCGATGGACTGAAGGTGATGTCGATGGGGTTCCTGGTTGCGCCCGACGAGGCAGTCGTGTGGCGTGGCCCCATGCTTCACGGGGCGATCACTCAGTTTCTCCGCGATACCGTTTGGGGTGAGTTGGACTATCTCATCATCGACATGCCCCCGGGCACCGGTGACGTCGCGCTAACGTTATCACAACTGCTGCCGCTCTCGGGAGCTGTCATCGTCTGCACGCCGCAAGACGTTGCGCTGTTGGACGCAGTCAAGGCGATCGCCATGTTCCGAAAGGTGAATATCCCGTTGGCGGGAATGGTCGAGAACATGAGTTACTTCATCTGTCCCGACAATGGCAAGCGATACGAAATCTTCGGCTCCGGCGGTGCCAAGCGACGTGCCGCGGAGTTGGATATCCCGTTCTTGGGCGAGGTGCCAATCAACATGCAGATCCGTATCAATGGGGATGAGGGAAAGATCGAATCGGTGCTCGACGACCCCGATTCAGGCCCGTTCTTGCAGTCGATCTGCCAATCGCTGATCCACAATTTAGTGAGCAATCGGAAGTCCGACCCGCCGCTGCCGTCGCTTTCAGTCTTGGGCTAGCCCAAGCTTTGAGTGAGCGGACCCCCAAGGGCCAAACGAAAAGAGCCGCCCGATCATGTGGATCGGACGGCTCTTACGCGTTAGGTCATCGGCCACGAAGGCCGATGGTGCGGTCACACACTGCCGCAGCCTCCAGAGAGGGTTCGCGGCAGAGCGAAGGGGGCCTACTTCTTCTTGCGCTTGGCGGCCTTCTTCTTTGTGGCCTTCTTCTTTTTCTTGGCTACCTTCTTCGTGGCCTTCTTCTTTGTGGCCTTTTTCGTGGCGCCCTTCTTCTTGGCAGCCTTCTTCTTTGTAGCCTTCTTCTTCGTGGACTTCTTCGTGGCGCCCTTCTTCTTGGCGGCCTTCCGTTTGGCTTTCTTTTTAGCCACGCTACGTCCTCCTAAATAAAGTTCCTGATGAGCATCGTCGCCGTCACATCATGTTCATCGGCGAATCCTGCGATCCTCACCATTGACAAGTAACACGCTTTTTCCTTGGCATCGTTCTGGCCGTGTGCTCGCTGGGTCGCGATCAACCAGACCGTCTTGTCGCATGCAAGGAACTTCATGACCAGTATTAGTACGAATTCTCCAAATTTGTGCAATACGTTTTCCCAATCATTTCGCATTGCGCTTTGTCTTTGCAAGACTTCGCGGACAACGTTGTCGATCTTCAGACGCAAGAAAATCTGCCGAGATGACGGATTCATCATGCAATGGTGCGCGCGATTGTTGTGCTCAACGAACATCAACAGCGCAGTCAGTTACTTCCTCCGCGCGTTGAATGTCGATTGCTGTTTGATCTCGAATTCATCGTCGAATCGACGCTTTGGAATTACGAAAAGACGCTGCAAGAATCCGCGCCGATCAACGACCGCATCACCACGTTTGGTTGTTCAGGCTGCGGTAGTTGTCGTAGGCAAAAAAACCGAAGAAGATCGGCAGGAATAGTCCGTTTCCGGCCGTGAGAGAGATGATTGCCAACGCGATGGCAGTAAAAAATGAGACTTGCAGAGACAGTCGCAAACCATTGCCTGGCAAGCGGTTAACAAACAATGCCCGGGCAATCTGGCCGCCGTCCAACGGGTAAACAGGCAACAGATTGACGAGTCCCCAATAGATGTTGATCTGCAGCAGGTCATACACCAAATAGAGCGTCGAAACGTTGCTCAACGCGGGTGACGACGCATTGAATTCCGTCGACCAACTGAACAGAAATATCGTGATCGAATGACCGGTGACGATCACGGCAAGAACTACGAACGCCGCAAACAAAAAGCCTGCGAACGGTCCCGCGCCAGCAATCAAAACGATGCTGCGAAGCGTTTGTCGAGTCGGTTGGTACGTCGCAAGACCACCTGCGCCATACAAAACGATTCGCGATGGCCAACCATGAGCTAAGGCCGCGTACGCGTGTCCAAGTTCGTGGAATAAAATTGAAAAAAAAACTGCCACGATCCAGATCAAAACCAGTTTTGGGACCTCTTGGTTGATTCCAAGCACTGCCGCGACGAGCCAAAAGAAGGGATGAACGCGGACTGGAATTCGCGCAATGGAGAACCGTAAGTCGTACGGACTCGCTGGCGGCTCACGGAGAAACATAGATCATCTCAATTGCAAAAGGGTGTCACGGCCTGTGTCGCATCACATGGTCGCACAACACGCCGCTGTTGCAATGCCCTACGAAAACAGTGGTATGCGAAGCATTTGATCGTGCGCTGAACATCAAACGAGCGGTGACGGATGCGGTGGTTCGTGTTGCATCGTGTGCAATCGATCAGACAATGAACCACGTCGCGCTTTGGAATCGTTGCAAGAAAACAAACGCGTCATCAATGACCATGTCGGCTGCATCGTGAAACCGTTACTTCGAGTCATCCAGCAGCGTGAGCCGAAGTCCTCGAACATCCGCCACGCCTTGCCCCGGTACGTCGATGGCTTGCAGCGACAGATCACCACGTCCTGCTTGGAGATGAATTTTCCCTAAGTCGATGGGGCGCCACGTCTTTACGTAAGATTCGCTTCCCCGAGATACGCGATCGTCGTCGGCACCCCGCAGCGGCGGATCGTGGGCGTCAGTAATCTTCCCTTGCAGGTGCTCAGTGCCAAAACTCAGTTGAATCGTCGACCCGACATCGGATTGCGGACACGTGTAGAAGACCTCAACGTCGTAGGTGCCAGTGGTATGAACGTCGATATCCCAAAGAATTGCGTCACGGGTGTTCGTCCAATGGGTGAAGTACGAGCAGTTGGGTGCCCTGGAACTTCGCTGGATCCCGCCGCTGGCTGTTGCATCGCGCGCCGGCAATGCCGTTACCGGAAACTCGACGTAGCCCACCGGAAACGGGCGATCATCTTGGAGATCGTATTGCACGACGTCCTCTCTCCACCGTGCGACCGCTTCGCGGAGCTTTTCCGCAAGCTTGGGTTGCTGTTGGGAGATGGCTTGCCTTTGACCGGGATCGCGCGTCATATCGAATAGCTCGCCTGCCGCGTCCAGGCGATACTGCTGAGTTCGCACACTGATCTTGTTTCGCCACAGCGAAAAGATCATGCGGTCGGGCCACGCTTCAGAGCCCCGCATCAGCAGTGGCTTCAAGCTAACTCCGTCCAACGACTTGTCGCCGATTGGGGGAACCTGGGCCAGGTCCATCATGGTTGGCAACAAATCGATCGCCGAGGCGATCTCCGTGATCTGAGTTCCCGCCGCGATATGTCTTGGCCAGCGAACGAAGCATGGCACGCGGAGGCCTCCTTCATCCACCGAGCCCTTACGACCCTTCATTCCATCGTTCCAACGCCAACTGTTCGGCCCGTTGTCGCTGAAATAGATGACGATGGTGTTGTCGCTCAGTTGGAGTTCATCAAGCTTTTGCAGCACACGTCCCACGTTCCAGTCGATGTTCTCGCACATGGCCAGCGCGGCACGCGTCATGCCCACGTCTTCGCGTTTGGGGTCGCGATTGCGTTGCTTCAGCTCGGCATGCTCGAACTTCTCATAGAACCGATCGGGAACCTGCATCGGCGAGTGGGGCGTGTTGTAGGGCAGGTAACAGAAGAAGGGCCGTTCACGATGCTGCTCGATGAAGTCAATTGCATGGTTGGTGAGGTCGTCGATGATGAACCCCTCGCCCTGGACCATTTGTCCGTTGTGTTCTAGCACCGGCGAGAAGTAGTTCCCCCAGTGGCCAGAGCAGAAACCGTAGTATTCCTCGAACCCGCGGGCATTGGGGTGGTACGGATATTGGGTTCCATTGTGCCACTTGCCAAATGCACCCGTCGCATAGCCGGCAGCCTTGAAGGTGTCTGCAAGGGTGGTTTCATCGAAGTCGAGCCGTTCTTCGCCCCGCGATACGCCACGCACACCGCCGCGGGCATGATAGCGACCCGTGAGAAACTCCGCCCTGGTCGGGGCACAGACAGCACAAACGAAGAACTGTTCAAACCGCGCGCCGTCGTTGGCCAACGAGTCGATGTTGGGCGTCGACAGGTTTGTGTTGCCGTGGAGACTGAGATCACCCCAGCCTTGATCGTCGGCCAGAAAGATTACGACATTGGGACGAGTCGCCGCACGGGCCACGTGAGCTTTGCCGGCGGCCCAGCCGAAGACCATGGCCGCCACAAGGACTGTATCACAGATGGATCGCGCGCAGCGTGATGTGGGAACCACACGGGTGGCGGTGTTGCCAATCGGCTGCCGTTCGCGCATTGGAAGGTATCCTCACCGGTTGATTATTGGTTGCCCGATCAATCTTTCTCAATGCAGTACAGATGACCTTCGGAACGAAGGAACAGTTCTCCTCCAACCACTGCCGGCGTGGCGTCGATTGGGTCGTCGAGTTCGTTGGTGGCCAGCACTTCCAGCTTGGAAGTGTTCTTGAGCACCACGCAGGTCCCGTGGCGATCGACCAAATACAGGCGGTCGGCAGCGCCAACAGGCGACGCATAAAAAGCCCGTACATCTTGCAAACGCTTACGCTTGATGAGCGGTTCGCCGGTTGCCGCATCAAGGCAGGAAAGAATTGCGCGATTCGATGACGTCATATACAGTCGATCGCCGTAGAGCAGCGGCGACGGGACATAGGGGGCCCCTTCGTCGCGTTGCCAGGCGATGCGATCGGAATCGGTAATGTCGCCCGTGGCGTCCAGCGGCATGGCAAACACGGCATTGCCACCGCGGTTACTCATGCAGAACACCAGCCCATCGACGCTAACAGGCGAAGGAATCGCGTTCTTCGTCTGGCCGCCACATTCCCAAATCAGCTCACCCGATTCCAGGTCGTAGCTCCGCACACGGTTTGTGCCGTTGGTAACCACCTGCCACCGTCCATCATGTTCGACCACCAGCGGAGTCGACCAATTGCTCGGTTCGTCACGCGGCTGCTCCCAACGGGTTTCACCGGTCGCGGTATCCAGCGCGTAGATCATCGACTGTTCTTCTTGATCCCACATCACGATGAGCTTGTCGCCATGCAACACCGGCGTGCTGGCCTCCCCGAAACTAAACCGGGTACGCATCTTGCCCAGATCGCGTTTCCATTGAAGCGTCCCCTGCATGTCGTAGCAGTAGATGCCGTGTGAGCCGAACGAGGCGTAGAGATATTGGCCATCGGTTGTCGGTGAACCCGAGGCATAACCATTGTCGCCATGAAACCCTTCATGGGGCACCACTTCGTGCGCCACATGCTTCCAAAGGGTTTCGCCGCTGGCGCGGTCGAGGCACAGCACGATGAACTGATGGTAGTGCGTGGCTGGTTCAATGCGGAAGGGATTGAGACGTGGAGGATCGTCTGGGTTGCGTGAATCTGGCGACTCCTCTGGCGTGCCTTCGCGGTCTGTCTTGATCGCCGTGAGAATAAAGATGCGGTCGTTCCATATGATGGGCGAAGCCGAACCACGCCCAGGCAGTTCTACCTTCCACTTGATGTTCGAGTCTTGGCTCCACTCGATCGGCGGATCGGCATGCGGCGCGACTCCGTTGGCCAGCGGTCCCCGCCAGTGAGGCCAATTGTGTTGGAACGCAGTCTCGTTGATATGTTCGGCCGAGACCGTGGAGACAAGCAACAGTGTGATGCAGGAAAACACAAGGCTTCTCATGGTTAATTTCTTCACCGTTGGTGGAGGGGTGCGAAACGTTCGACAGTCGCTGGTCAGGTGGCAGCATCCCGACTAGACCGGGAGCGAGTTCTAGTTTAGCTGTTTCACGGCCATGTGGGACCAGCGGTAGTCCTTAGGCGTGCGGCAAATAAGAACGTACCAATCACAACCCGACGCGTGAGCGAGGGACCAACCGGTAATACACTGCGTTCCCTCGCTTACGCGTCCCCTTGGTCTATTCTCATTCGCCGCTTGCCTTAGTTTAGAAGGTCGCGCCGAGGCGTGCTTGCCCGGAGTCCCGAAGGCGATGGCAACTTGCCTCATCCCTGTGGCCTGACAATACTGGCCTCTGGGCAACGCGAGGCGCACGAAAGAACGCCGTGTGCTTGCCAGGAAGTAGGCCCTGACCCCAAAGGAGAGGCACCCATGCAAGCGGTAATACATCTCGTTGATCGAGCATTGCCGATCGTGCCCGAGGGGTATTGCAGGGTATTCCTGCTGATCGCCCTGTTCACGTTGCAAACGTTTGGCAGCCAATCGCATGCCGCCGATGCGGCGAAACCACCGAACATCGTGATCATCTTTGCCGACGATCTCGGATACGGCGACTTGGGATGTTATGGGCATCCCACGATTGCCACACCGCAACTTGATCGAATGGCTCACGAGGGTCTGCGATTTACCCAGTTCTATTCGGCCGCGCCGGTCTGTACGCCCAGTCGGGCCGCGCTGCTTACGGGACGCTACCCAATTCGTAGCGGCATGGCCGGAAACAAGGGTCGTGTGCTGTTCGTGCATTCCAAGACCGGCATTCCCGCCACCGAACACACGCTTGCCGAACAGCTTGCTGGGGCCGGCTATCAAACAGCCTGTGTAGGGAAGTGGCACCTGGGACATTTGCCGCCATACTTGCCGACCCAGCATGGCTTCGATCGTTACTTCGGCATTCCTTACAGTAACGACATGGGGCAGATCAACGGCCGAGGGAAACCAAGAAAAGGAACTCCGCTACCGTTGATCCGTGGAACCGAAACGATTGAGACCGAGCCCGATCAGCGGTTTCTTACCGAACGATATACCGCTGAAGCGGTGACCTTCATCACCGAAGCGGCCGCCGACGATCGTCCGTTTTTCCTCTACTTGCCTCATTCCATGCCGCATGTGCCGCTGTTCGCCAGCCAGCGATTCTCAGGCACCAGTGCCCGTGGGCTATACGGCGACGTGATCGAAACAATCGACTGGAGCACCGGAAAAATTCTAGACACGCTTCGCGACCTGGGGCTGGCCGAGTCGACATTCGTCTTTTTCACCAGTGACAACGGACCGTGGCTCACCTATCAATTGCACGGCGGATCGGCTGGCTTGCTCCGGGGTGGCAAAGGCAGCACATGGGAAGGCGGCATGCGGGTGCCCGGGATTGCCTGGTGGCCGTCTCGGATTCCTGCCGGACAGATTTCCAAGGCCCTCGGCACGACGATGGACCTCTATACAACCTGTCTCGCCATGGCGGGAGTAGAACTGCCGGCGGACCGAACCATCGATGGCGTGGACGTGTCTCCGGTGCTATTCGCCGAAGGTGAAGAAGCAAACCGTCCGTTTTTCTATTACCGCGGTCCGGAATTGTTTGCCGTTCGCCATGGCCCTTGGAAGCTGCATTTCAAGACGCAAAGCGGCTACGGTCAACGTAAGCCAGAGATCCACGATCCACCGCTGCTGTTTCATGTAGACCACGATCCGGCCGAACGATTCGACGTTGCCAAGGACCATCCCGAGGTCATCGCTTCGCTGGTCGAGCAAGTCGAACGGCATCAGCAGAATCTAGAACCGGGCGAACCACAATACTGACCGATCTTGAAGGATCGGCATAAGGAACAAGCAAGGGAATGAGCGAACTGATCGTACGACCGATCGAGCCCAAAGACTACGACGTAGTGATCGGCATTTGGGAAACGTGTTTTCCCCATCGGCGCGACTACAGCAAACCGGCAGCCGATCTGCGCCGTAAGCTCGCGCATGAAAGCGACATGCTGCTGGTCGGAACGCTTGACGACCAAGTCGTGGCCACCGTCATGATCGGCTACGACGGCCACCGCGGTTGGATTTATTACCTGGCCGTTCATGCGAACCATCGCCGACAGGGACTAGGTCGAAAGATGCTCGCCGCCGCGGAGATTCGCCTGCAACGTTTGGGCTGCACGAAGGTCAACCTCCAGGTCCTTGGCGACAACACCGAAGTTGTCGCCTTCTACGAACGGATGGGATTCGTCGTCGAGCAACGAATCAGCCTGGGCAAACGCCTTGATGTCTAGTTTGCGTATACGTCCCACCGATTGAGTGCAGTTTCCAGAGTTGTGATGGTTGACAGCGGTAGGACCTTGCTTCTCGATTGCATCCCCCTGTCAGCATCGCATCACCAAGCGGTTGTGGCCCGCTGCCGAATGTGGCACATTTGTGGCTCAAGCGACCAGCTTTCGATCGTGAACCAATCCCTCCTGCGAGACACCTGCGATGACTGCTTTTCCCGACGTTCAACCGATCGCGTATGAAGGCCCCCAGTCGAAGAATCCGCTGGCCTTTCGCCATTACGACCCGGAGGCTGTGATCGAGGGCCGAACGATGAAGGAGCATCTTCGCTTCAGCGTCGCCTACTGGCATACATTTCGCGGGACCGGTGCCGATCCGTTCGGCGCGCCGACGATGCAGCGTCCGTGGGAAGCCGCGAGTGATTCGGTCGAGAACGCCAAGAACCGCGTGCATGTGGCGTTCGAGTTCATGGAAAAGTTGGGCGTGCCGTTTTATTGCTTTCACGATCGTGATGTCGCGCCCGAGGGGGCGACGTTGGCCGAGTCGAATCGCAATCTCGATGCCGTAATCGAAGTGCTCAAAGGAGAACAGCAGCGGACGGGGATTCGCCTGTTGTGGGGCACCGCCAATCTCTTCAGTAACCCCCGATACATGCACGGCGCGGCCACCAGCCCGAATGCTGATGCGTTTGCCTTCGCCGCGGCGCAGGTCAAGAAAGCGATCGAAGTCACTCATGAGCTAGGAGGCGGGAACTACGTTTTTTGGGGAGGACGCGAAGGCTATCAAACGCTGCTGAATACCGACATGAAGCGTGAACTCGATCACTTGGCCCGTTTCATGCACATGGCCGTCGACCATGCCAAGGAGATCGGGTTCGAGGGCAAGTTTCTCTTCGAGCCGAAACCGATGGAGCCGACCAAACATCAATACGACTTCGACGCCGCGGCATGCATTAACTTCTTGCGCGCCAATGGACTGGAAGAGCACGTCAAGCTGAACATCGAAACCAACCACGCCACCCTGGCCGGTCATTCGATGCAGCACGAGCTAGACTATGCCGGCGGTCAAGGGTTCCTAGGTTCGATCGATGCCAACACCGGCGACCTGCTGTTGGGGTGGGACACGGATCAGTTTCCCACGGACATCTATCTCACCACATGGTGCATGCACACGATTCTCAAGTACGGGGGAATCGCTCCGGGAGGCATTAACTTCGACGCCAAGGTCCGCCGCGAAAGCTTCGAGCCGATCGATCTGTTCCACGCCCACATCGGAGGCATGGACAGCTTTGCCAGGGGGCTCAAGATTGCCGCCGCAATCCGTGCCGAGGGGGAACTTGATCGTCTGCTCACCCAGCGCTACCGATCATGGGATTCTGGCATTGGCGCACAGATCGAGTCAGGTGAATCTAGCTTTGCATCGCTGGAAGCCTACATGCTTGAACAAGGTGAGGCCGCCGCGAACGAAAGCGGGCGGCAGGAGATGCTCGAAAACTTAATCAACCGCTATCTGTAAGCCATTCGCGGAACGATCACTCGGGCAGTCGAGTCGGCATGCCAGAGGACCGTTCAAAAATCTGGATCAGCCTATTGTCTCGCGTCGTTGCCGAACTTCGGAAGGAACACTGATGCATCAAATGATTGCCAATCGTTCTACGGGATGGCTTGGGGCGCTTGCCCTGCTCATGGGCACCTCATTGTTAAGCGTACAAGCCGAGGACTACAACGACGATCCGGCGCTCAATGAATTTCCAAAGCGCCCCACGCCATCGTGGGTTCAAATGGTCGATCAGGGCGAGCAAAACCAGCGGCTTGCCGGATTGAAAACGCCTGCGGGTATCCATGTTGAAATCGTGGCCGAAGCGCCCGTGGTCATCGATCCCGTTGGTCTGACTTTCGCCGAAGATGGTACTCCCCATGTTCTCGAATGGCGGGTTGCCGAACATCCACGGCACCTTCAATACGAAGTGCAATTTCAAGATGGCACCTCGGCGACCGTGAATCGCATGGAGAAAGAAGTCCGCGATGAATTGAAGCTGCTGTACGACGATGACGGTGACGGGAACTACGAAAGGTCCGAGGTGCTGCTCGATGACCTGGAGATTCCTTCGAGTATCTTGCTGCATGATGACTGGATCTATCTTTCGTCGTTGGGGAGCGTTGTGCGAAGAAGACAGTCGCAGCCCGGCGGAGCTTACGATGTCTCCGAAGAGATCGTCCGCGGGTTGTGTGGCTTTCACCACCATCAAGCCTCGGGGCTGACACTCTCGCACGACGGTTGGCTCTACATTACCTCGGGCGACGACGACAACCACGGCGAAGGCAGCGACGGCTCTCGGGCCACGGTTTTGCGATGCGGGGCGATCATGCGTTGTCGCCCAGATGGCTCACAGCTCACCGAATTCGCAAGGGGCTTTCGCAACCCCTATCGGGACGTATCGTTCGACCACATGTTCAACATGCTGCATGTCGACAACGATCAGGAGGATGGTTCGAAGTTCCAGGGCTGTCGATTGATGCACGTGCAAGAGGGTGCCGACTACGGATGGCGACTCAAGCAGGGAACACTCTGCTGTCGCACCGATTTCGATCGCGGCGCCGTCTTCGGCGAGAAACCTGGGCGAATGCCGTCGATGTTGAAAACCGGTCGCGGCGCGCCAGCCGGATTGCTCATCTACCAGGGAACCCGTTTTCCGGAGTTCTTTCGTGGGCTGCTGATCTACCCCGATGTCTATCGCAAGTTGGTTCGCGCCTATCAGATTGAACGTGTTGGCAGCACGTTTCAGGTTGTCGAAGAATTCGTGCTCATGCAGTCCGACGATCCGCTGTTCCGCCCCTGTCAGGCAGTGCTGGGGCCCGACGGAGCAATCTATATCGTCGATTGGCGAACCGACTCGGGTGGGGCAGGGCGGCTGTTCGGGGACGGAGAACATGGCCGCATCTATCGATTAACATGGTCGGGGATCGAAGGTTTTCCGGCCATCAAACGTGGCTCGATTGACGCCTGGTCGAGGGTTTCCGCCATGTCGGAAGTTGAACGCTTGGAGCTTCTCGACACCGAAGATTTTGCGCTTCGGCAGCGAGTCCAACGGGCGCTGCTTAAGCGAGGGGTCGTCTCTCGAGAACCATTCTTGGCGGTGGCACAAGATCGCTCGCGCACCGCGCCAGCCAGGGCGATGGCCTTGGGCGGGGCATGTTACTTCTACGACGCTTCGGTGGCGACCGTCATGCGTGAATTGTTGGGTGATGAGAACTTCGAGATGCGTCGCTTGGCCGCCGAGGCACTCGGTCGGCATTCCACGGCTGAGCTGGTCTCGCCCGAGTTGATCTCACGACTTGTCCAGGCCCTTGAAGACTCGCATCCGGCCGTTCGTCGTTCGGCCGCGATGGCGTTGGGAAAGGCTGCATCGTTGTTGGACGACGATCATCCTGATCGCCGTCGAGCGGCATCGTCTTTATACGATGCGTTACGACGTGACGATGGCAAGGACGTCTACTTACACGATGGCATCCTTCGCGGGCTGGAACTTACCACGGCGGCAGGAATGGATCTTTTGGTTACCGCGGCACTGGGTAAGAGCGATGAAGCGCGTGCCTTCGCCATCGCTGAACTTCAGACGTTGCGAACGCGCCCGGCGGTCGATGCGCTGAATCGCGTGTTGCGCGAGTCCGACAAATTGACCGACAGCCAGATTACGACGGTGCTGGGAACCTATGGCCAGATTTTGCTTGAACCGCCGATCGATGCATCGGAGGTCGGAAGCTGGCTACGTGGTCATCCGGATGCCAATGTGCAGTTGAAGTTGGCAGCCGTGACGACGCTGGCATTGACTGGCACGACAAATCCCGAAGTCATGTTGCCTTTTGTTCGCGAATTGATCGATCATCCGGTTCAGGAGTTTCGCTTGGCCGTGATCGAATTGATCGGTGACATGCATCTTCTCGATGCGTCTCCTGCGCTGGCTAAGGCCCTCCGCGATTCGAAGCGAGGTCTTGCCGAACGTCGGGCGATCGTCGCGGTTTTAGGCCGGCTGCGTCAGGAAGACTTGCCATGGGCGAACAAGTCTCCTCCGGGCGTGGAACTAGTAGTCGACGAGTTGGCCGCGCTGGCAGACGATCCTTCGACCGGAGCGTTGCGAGGCGACTTGATCGAGGTTCTCGCCGCAGTCGACTTTGACAAAACACGACCCATCGCCGAAGCGATGCTTGAGGAAGAAGATTTGGAAATGGTTCGTTCGGCAGTGCGGGCGTTGGGGGCAAATCGGCAGCAGGCAATGAACCTTGGGCAGCGGTTTGTTGACGGACAGCTCGATCGCAGCCTGCTACCGGCTGTCGCTGCCGTGCTACAGAAACATGTCGACTCAGACAGTGGTGGCGAAGTGGCAGCGCTGTTGACCGAAGTCTTCCGCGGCGGTTTGCTCGTCTCGCTCGACCCGAAGGAAGTGGCTCGTGTCGAAAAACTGGTGACCATGACCGGCGACGCCGAGAATGGCCGCCGCATCTATCTCGATTCCCAAAAGAGCCAATGCGCCAAATGCCATCGATTAGAAGGTGTCGGTGGGCAGGTTGGGCCCGACTTAACGAAGATTTGGGAAACTCACAGCGTGGCCAAAATCTTGGAGTCGATGATCGATCCATCCAAGGAGATCAAAGAGGGCTACCAGACGTTCGTCATCACCACCGACGGCGGACAGGTTTACAACGGTTTGAAGGTCACCGATGACGCTGCAAGAGTTGTCCTGCGCGACGCCGACGGTCGCGACATTACGATCCCCAAAGAGGAGATCGACGAACTCGAGGCCAGTCGAAAAAGCCTGATGCCCGAGGGGGTTGTCTCGCAGCTATCGTTTCAAGAGTTTGTCGACTTGGTTGCCTTCTTGAAAGATCGCCAAGCTCAACATTCGTTGCGAGGCACGGCAACGCAGCTTTGGGTAACTGGCCCGTTTGCCGAGAATGTGGATGAGGTCGAGACGTTCGAAGCAATCCTCGATCCCCGACAGGCACCTTCTCCACAAGGCGAGCACGAACAATCGTGGCAAACCGTGACTGCAGGACCCGAGGGTAGCTTCGATTTGGGGCAAGCGTTTTCCGAGGAAAATGCCGCAGTCTACGCGTTGGCTTTTCTGTACGCGCCAGAGAAGCAGACTGCGAAGCTGCGTTTGCGTTGCAATGGTGATGCGCGGCTGGTTCTTAATGGCGATACGAGCCTTGCTGTGCAGCCACTACGCAAGGGCCATGCGGTGCCGGTATCACTGGATCAGGGCTGGAATACGGTGCTCCTTCGTCTTGTGACCGGCACGGACCATGCAACCCTGGAACTAGTTGCTGAAGGAGAAGGACTGCGGTTCGGCCTGGAACCGAAGTAGTGAATAGACAGCGTTGCCCAGGTCGCGATCTGTGTGTGTTCGCGTGGCGATCATTCCTCCAGCGGGATGTTGCTGTCGAGATAACGCCAGTTCTTGATGAAGCGGATCACGTCGGCCATTTGTTGGGGGCTAATATTTTGTTCCAGCCCCTCGGGCATCAGCGACAGGCCGTTGGGTCGCAGTTCGTCAATGTCATCTCGTAACAAGCTCACCTTTCGGTCTTCTTGTTGACGGAGCGTGATCGAGGTGGCGGTCTCCGAGGCAATGATTCCGGTAAGGATCTGACCATCGACGGTGACAACGGTAAAGCTCATGTAGTTGCTGTCGATGGCCCGATTAGGATCGAGAATATCCGTTAACAACTGCGGTAGTTTCTTGTTGTACGAATCGGCGATATCGGGCGCGACGTTCACCCCGACACCCGCCACCCGATGGCAACTGGCACAGTTCTTCTTAAACACCTCGCGGCCTCGCAGCGTATCCGCGGGTAGCTCGAGTGCCTTGCTGTACTGGGCAACCACCGCCGCCCGGTCGGCTGCTGTCTTTCGGGTGAGTAGTTTGCGGGCCTGATCGCGGATGGTGGTGTCTTTGTGATCGGTCAACCTTGAAGATCGCAGGGGATCGAACTCCCCGCGGTCGATATCGCCGGCTTCCAGGGCAACGAGCAAGGCCTGGCACCAGGCCGGTCGGACTAGCAACAGGTCCAACGTCGTCCGGCGTACCGCCGGCGTTTGTGAGTTGAATACGGCCAGCAGTTGTTCAGAAATCTCGGTTGCCGAAAAAGCTCTCAGAGCGGCTAGCGCATCGCGTTTGATATCATCGGGTTCGTTGCCCGTGGCGAGCGTCAGCAGGGTTGACCCCACATTGTCCCAATTTCCATAACGCAAGAATGCAATCGCTTCTCCGCGCTGGACAGACGAAGCATCTGCCGACATGGCATCGCGCACCGTGCCGGCGAAGAGACGATGCGCTCGCTCGACATTCTTTTTGAGGTGCGCGGGGCGGCTCGACATCCAGCCGGCCAGGGGGCGACCGGCAGCCGCCAGACCCCGGGCAAGCCCCGTCATGGCCGCCACGCCATTTCTTCGGGCCGCGTCATCGGCCCACTCGCCAGTATCCGTCAAGGCGACGAAGATTGCCTGGGCCCATGTGTCGTCTTTACTGCGACCGATCAATTCGCAGAGTTCGGTCAGCAGCGATCGCAGCCCGTCGTCATCGATCGCACCACTGGCAGAAGTTCGCGCTAAGAGCACGTGTGTCACAGCGGTGGCGGTTTCTGGTAGTGCCGTGGCGATCGCACGTCGCGTCCAGACGTCATCGGACCCGTGTCGAGCGATTCGCGCCAAGGCCTCGACCACCTCAGTGCCCTTCAAATCGCCTATCGCCAAGGCGACACAGAATCGCAAGCGGGCGTCCGACGACTTAGACAATGCCAACACGGTGTCACGAACCGGCTTCGACCGCTTGAGCCACGTCTCGCTGAGCCGCACGGCCACCTCAGCGACCGAGGCGTCTTCGTCGGACAGCCCCTTCAGCAAATGCTTTTCGTCTAACGCATTGATTGCTGCCAACGTCCACAGCGACCATGCCCGGCCCTCGGCGTGGCTGGCAGTGCCGATGAGTTCTTCGATCATCGAGCGTGCCGACAAATCGTTGCGTTGGTAGATCAAGCGAAACGCCGTCTCCCGTACCCAGCCGTTTGGGTCGTCCAACATCGAAGCCAACTCCTTGCCCGAGCGTTTCGACAGATCGACGCGTGTTGTAGGAGTTGGGGCATCCTCAGCCACCAGGCGATAGATCCGTCCCGCGTCGATACCAGTCAACAGATCGCGCCTCGTACGCAATTCTTCCGGCATGAAGTCGGGATGTTCAATCACGGCTCGATGCATGTCGACGATATACAGGGCACCGTCGGGGCCGGTCTCGATATTGACCGGTCGAAACCACGGATCGCGCGAAGCCAGAAACTCAGCGTTATCCCTGGGTGGATGGGAACGGAATGTGCCGCCAGCCGGCTCGAACAATTCGCAATGCACAAGGCTTCCCGTCGGTTCGCACACGAATGCCTGCGAACGAAATCGCGCCGGCAGGGCATTGCCGCGATAGATGTGAACACCACACGCTGCTGTAAACTGGCCGGCGTGCTGCGTCGACGTTGTCCATGCTTCGGTCAGCGCGAACACGCGCGAAGCCTCGCCAGCGACGGCCACATCGTGAACGACCGCCGGCAACGCGAAGAAAGGGTTGCGCGACGTGGGGCGACCTTCCAACACGACGTGCATCAACGGGTTGCGGTTACTGCAAATGTAGCGGCGGCCAAACTCGTCGAACGTCATTCCGAATTGGCCCGGTCCGCTGATCGCTTCCAATCCGCCACCGCCAGGGGTGAACCGCACGTCGCGCCCGCGGATTTCGATCGGCTTCGACGTCACACCGCCGCGATGATCGACCACTGCACCGCCACGCAGTCCATTGGCGATGTACATCTGTCCGTCGGGGGCCAGACGCGGATGGTTGGCCCGAAGCTGTTCGTTTTGCTCGATGAAGCCGGTGAACCACAATTCTTCGGCGGGTTGCACGTTGGAGCTGTCGGTCGTTGGTTTCGCCCCTTCGCGATCCTGCAAGAAGACGACGCGCCCGGCCAACGTAACAATCACGCCGTCGCCCCATGGTTGGAGTCCGGTCGGAAGAAGCAAGCCGTCGGCGAAGGTTCGGGCCGTTTCAAAGTATCCGTCGCCGTCGAGATCTTCGAGCACGCGGATCCGCGAACGTGGCTGCTGGCCTTCCGGCGGACCAGTGGGATAGCCTCGCATTTCGACGACCCACAGACGCCCACGTTCGTCGAAGCGGATTTCGACAGGGTCGATCACTTCCGGCTCGGCGGCGACCAGTTCCACGCGCACTCCCGGTGCCGTTTCAAACTGCTTGAGTGCTTCGCCAGGGGGGAGCGCCACCGTGCGCGGTGTTTCATCGGCGGCCACGGAATGAGTGATGATTGCCAAGAACAGGGCAATCAACATCATGATGCGATGTACGGAACTCCGCATGAGGTCAATTCGCATTGTGCCGCGGTCGCTGGGAATACAAAGAGCGAATTGTTGCTGATCTGACAAGTTTGGTATCTCCGTGTTCTTTGTTTACCCTTTCGGGGCGAGCCGGCAGATTCGAGGTCCGGCTTCGATTACAATACAGCCCGCTGTCGCACCGGTGGCCGACGGCACACGAGCACCACCAGGAGACTTCGATGATAACGCGACGCACGCTGGGAATCATCCTGCTGGCCACAATATCGTGGTCGATCGGTGGTCGGGTGCAGGCCGCCGAGGTGGAATCGGCCCATTTTCACCATGTTCGCTTAAATGTGACCAACACCAAGGACTCGATGCGGTTCTATCGCCGGGTGTTCGGCGCGGTTCCTATCAAGTTTCGCAACGCGGGTGACGCCCTGTTTGTCGAGCGTTCGTTCATTTTGTTCATCGAAGTCTACGAGGCTGCCGACACAACGCTCAACACCGGC
>CAZNXE010000006.1:44911-48230 GCA_964576465.1 uncultured Planctomycetaceae bacterium | reverse complement strand
GATCAGCAGGGAACCGCAATCCGCCACGGCAAAGAAACTCGCAACTTCGTCTCAGGCACCCCCGCCATGGAGCGGAACTATCGCCACGGCGTGCTTCACGGACCGTGGACCGAGTGGTACCGAACTGGCGAAAAAAAAGCCGCGGGAAACTATGTAGATGGGAAACGCGACGGTGCCGAGCAGCACTTCAGCCGCGCTGGCGTTGTGTTTCTCGAAATAAACTTCCGTGAAGGATTCCGCCACGGTAAGCGGATCGAACGGATTGCTGCCGAGAAAAAGATCGTCGAAACGGACTACGTTGATGGAGAACTTCACGGAGTACATCAAGAGTGGTTTCCCGGCGGCAATCTTAAGATTGAACAGCAATATGAGCACGGAAAGCTACATGGCGTCGAACGTCGCTGGTATCAAGACGGTCAGTTGAATACGGAAGCCCATTACGCAGAGAGCCAAAAGCACGGTCTCTACCAAGAATGGTTCTTCAACGGGCAGTTGATTAACTCGGTGACTTACGAACATGGAGTTGTCGAAGGTGATGTGAAGACCTTCTATGCCAGTGGAAAACGAAAGAGCGAAGGCACCTATAAGCGTGGAGTCATCGACGGCGTGTGGCGCGAATACTACGACAACGAAGAAAACCTGATCAAGGCCGAGTACCATTACTCCGGTGGCAAGCAACATGGTCCGCAGATCGCTTGGTACGAAAACGGTCAGAAGACCATGGAAGTCACATTCGACACCGGGATCGAGCAAGGAACTTGGACCGAGTGGTACGAAAGCGGTTCCAAGAAGGTCGAGGGATACTATCTCGACGGCAGCTCCGAGGGAAGTCAAACGTTCTGGTACGAGAACGAGCAGCAATGGGCGGTCCGCGAATACCTCGGAGGCCAACGCCATGGTACGTGGCGAGACTGGGACGAAGAGGGGAACCTCATCTCAGAGGAGCACTTTCGGAGCGGGCGGAAGCTATCTTCGCCACCGGCAGAGAGTTCCGGCAGCGAGCGACCCGCCACGGACATTGTCCCGGTTCCGGAAGCTACTCCTTCACCCGGCGCGGAATCGTGAACGAATAGAGAATCGTCACGGCCCCACCGGCCAGCAAGCTCCAGGGAGCCCACGGTGGGGGGGCGAATTCTCTCCGCCCCAGCGGCGTCTGCCCTAGGGTTCGTTCCATGAAGGTGGGTTCCGCCGATTTGGTTCGCAGCACGGCCCTATCCAAAGCCAGGCATTCGCCCCCTACGATGCAGGCGTATACGCCGATCGCTAGAAAAAGTGCTCGAAACATGCGGAATGCTCCTTCCGTGCGTTGATAGCCGGCGCGCCAGACGACAAATGCCGGCACGCATCCATGGCGGTGCTACGTTCATTATCGACGGTCCGACGCTAGCAACTTCACCCCGCAGCATCATGTCGCGGCACGCCGCTGAGGGTTGGAACGATCGTGGCGACCGCTTCGTGATACGGTCGGCAGAATGTCTACAAACGGGCCGAATTCACTCCTTGGCCGAGGGCCGCATCGATGTGCAGGCTAAATTTTCCTGTGGATGAGAAGCAAAGGGCAGGTCGCCAAGGGGATGGGCCCGGTCTTTCCTCTGAGTGTGGGGCTGGCATTTTGGGGGGTGTCCTTCGAGCAGGAGCCCCTCTCGCGAGTTAGATTGATAAAGGTAGGTTCTTGAAGGTGCCTCGCATGGAACGAACACCGCGAGCGATTCAACTGGCGCAATGCCCAATCGCGTGGGCAAAGCAGCAACGATTGCGGAGGAATGTGGTCCTAGTTGCTTGAAGCTGGAATGAACATTCCCGGCCCATCGGTCGATCGGATAAAGAGGGGCTTCTTGCAGCGGTTGTTCAATTCGACGCCTGCAATATAATTCCATTGAACAGTTGCAGGTCAGCGTGGGGAGGGGCGTGTGTCTCCCAAAACCAAAATCCTAGTCGTCGGCGATTCCAACAATCGCGAACAGCAGATACTCGACCGTCTCAACGACTCGATCGAAGTCGTCACGGTCCAGTCGATGATTCGTGCCGTGGCCCAATTGGGGCGGACCGATTTCGACGGGGTTTACGTCAGCTCCGACCACATGAAAGATGTCTTTCAGGTCGGCATGCTACTGCAGAACGAGAAGATCCTCGAGGGGATGCCCGATGGGGTCGCGCTGCTGGACAGCGACAACACCATCATTTGGGGCAATGGGCGCCTAAGGAACTGGTGCGAAGACAAAGATGTCGTGGGCACCAACTTCTATTCGGCATTGGGAAGCCCCGAAATCCTGGGGCCCGACTATTGCCCGTTCCACACGGCGCTCTCATCCGACAGCGAGGGCGCGTCGACCTTGCTGCGTTCGCGCGAAGGGAAATACTACCAGGTTCACGCCACATCAGTTCGAGAGACAGATAACCCTCCGCGACATTTGATTGTGACCGTCCGCGACGTAACCGACGAAATGCTCCAGCAGCAGAAATTGGTCGCCATTCATCAAGCCGGAGCCGACTTGGCCGATCTCCAGCCCGACGAGTTGGGGGATATGTCGGTCGAAGAGCGGATCGAACTCTTGAAGTCGAACATTCTGCACCATACCAAAGACCTACTGAACTACGGAGTCGTTGAGATTCGCCTCTTGGATCACGAAACGGGGCGTCTCGATACGCTGCTGGCTGAAGGGATTGAGGAAGAAGCCGCCAAGCGTGAGCTGTATGCCTTGCCGCAAAAGAACGGCGTCACCGGTTTCGTTGCCGCGACAGGCAAGAGTTATCTGTGTGAAGACACCACCGAAGATCCGCTGTATTTTCAAGGCGCCGCGGGCGCGAAGAGTTCGCTCACGGTTCCGTTGATTCTGCACGACACCGTGATCGGCACATTCAACGTGGAAAGCCCTGAGCCAAGGGCGTTCAACGAAAGTGATTTGCAGTTCCTCGAAATCTTTACACGCGATTTGGCCGTGGCACTCAACACGCTAGAACTGTTGGTTGCCGAAAAGGCAGGGACGGCCGCCGAAAGCGTCGAGGCCATTCATAGCGCGGTCGCGCTGCCCGTCGACGATATCTTGAACGACGCGGTCAACGTCATGGAACACTACGCGGGCCATGATCGCGATGTGCTTGAACGGCTACAGAGCATTTTGCGTAACGCGCGAGACATTAAGCAGGTGATTCAGTCGGTGGGACAAAAGATGGCACCGGTGCAGGCGTGCCCTCTGAATCCACCAACTGACGGACAGGTCGATCTACGGGGAAACAAAGTGCTGGTGGTTGACATCGCGGGCGATGTACGAGGTGCCGCGCATGCACTACTCGAGCGCTACGGGTGCTTGGTCGAGAC
>CAZNXE010000006.1:18972-44901 GCA_964576465.1 uncultured Planctomycetaceae bacterium | reverse complement strand
GCACAATGGAGAAGAGGCTTGCCTGATGGTTCGCAACGTGTCGCCAAGCAAGTACGACGCGATCATTTCCGACATCAAATTGTCTGACATGACCGGCTACGATCTGTTGCTCAAGCTACGCGAGATGATGGACCACGTTCCGTTGATCTTGATGAAAGGCTTTGGTTACGATGGCGAACATACGATGGTCAAAGCTCGTCAGGCGGGCGTACGATCGTTCTTGTTCAAGCCGTTCCGTCTCGATCAATTGCTCGAAACCGTGGTCAAGACGATCGCCCCCTAACTCGCTGTTAAGCGTGCGGCAGATAGAAAACTACCGTAGCATGGGACCTCGTCCCGTGTAGAATCCACGGAGTACACGGGACGAGGTTCCATGCTACGGTAAAAACATTTCTGCCACTCGCCTAAGCCCCGCCTTTGGTCGTAGCTGCCGCCTAACTCGAGATCGGCAGTACCAAGATTCCCAGGTTTACCGACACCGCCGATTGGGTCACTTTGCCGCAATGACGATCACCGACTTTCTGGTTTATGCCGTTGCGCTGGCAGGGCATATCGGCATGCTGACTCGCATTACTTGCGACGTGCATGCCGCGCCGTGGCACCATTGGGTGGTGCGGGCTATCAACACCGCCATCGCATTCGTTGGATTCGTTCTTCCGCCACTCGTGGCGTGGGGATTATACACCGAAGGCGGCGCCCTCTTTGATCGTGTGGCGTGGACCCCGGCGGCGAAGTGGGCTGCCGGCTACGTGCTGTTCTGCTGCTTGTTCGGGATAGGCCCTGTTCTGTGGTGGATGCTTCGCGGCATGTTTGTTCGCCCGCCCGCGGCCTTGCAAAGCAGCCACGCCGAGTTCGTCAACATGACAGACAACCTTGGCGGCAAGCCAGTCAGCGGTGTGTACTCTCAACTCCTCACCTCGCTACCCTTCAACCAAACCTTTGATCTGGAAATCTCCAAGAAGAAGATCGCGCTGGGGTCGCTGCCGAAGAAACTCGATGGGCTGACGATCACCCATTTGAGCGATCTGCACTTCAGTGGTCGTCTCGAGCGAAGCTACTTTGAAGAAATCATCCTGCACACCAACGCCTTGCAGTCCGATCTGATCGCGGTGACCGGCGACTTGGTGGACAAGGCTCATTGCATCGAGTGGCTACCATACACACTTGGGCAGCTTCGTGCTCCGCTGGGTGTGTACTTCATTCTGGGGAATCACGATCTTCGGGTCGATGCGACGGCCGTTCGCAAGACGCTTACCGAAGCCGGACTGATTGACATGGGCGGGCGGTGGACAGTGATCGACGTGCGCGAAGAGCAACTACTGCTTGCGGGGAATGAACTACCCTGGATCAGCCCTGCCGCCAACCTGCAAGATGCGCCAGCTCCGGCGGTCGAAGGCGGACCGATCCGGCTGTTGCTGGCGCACACTCCTGACCAATTCAACTGGGCACGTGAGCATGCCTTCGACCTGATGTTGGCCGGACATAACCACGGCGGTCAGTTTCAGTTTCCGCCGATTGGGCCGTTCGTTGCCCCAAGCCGGTTCGGCGTGAAGTACGCTTCAGGCACGTTCTATCAGCAGCCGACCGTGATGCACGTCAGTCGTGGCATTTCGGCGCTCGTGCCGGTACGATTCAATTGCCGTCCTGAAGTTACGGCGATCGAGTTGCACGCGCTGGCCAATCCCAAGCGACCCAAACGCAGTTCACCGCTAGTCCACTCACAACGGGCATGAGCGGGATAGCATGCCTCCACCACCTAACTGCTCGTTCACCGGAGACTCACGTTGAGTTGGCCATCTTATTTCACGCGATACTCGGCTTCCTTTTCTTTCGTTGGCTTGATTCTCGCGTCGCTGTTGTTTGCGGCTTCGCTTTCACCTTCTCTGCTGCCGCGTCATCACGTAGTTCAGGGATTGCTTTCAGGACTATCGGCGGCTGTCGGGTATGGTGTCGGCGTGTTCTTTGTATGGCTTTGGCAGTATCTTGAAATGCCTGACCCTGGAGCGAGATTCCAGTGGGTTGCAAAGAGGATCTCTGTCGTTGCCGTGGCAATTGTTACCGTCTCCTTTCTGTGGAGAGCTACGGTTTGGCAAAACTCCATTCGCGATCTCATGGAATTACAGCCCGTTGCAACCGCTTATCCGTTTCGTGTTGTCGGAATTACGCTCCTCTTTGGAATGTTCTTGATCGCCGGCAGCCGCTTGCTGGGCCGATGCTGGAGCTATCTCGCGAACCAATTGCGTCACCTGTTGCCCAGGCGCGTGGCGAACGTACTCAGTGCGATTGTGGTTGGCACGCTAGTCGTCTTTCTGGCAAACGGCGTACTTGCCAAAGCAGCCTTGAAGGCAGCCGATGCAGTATTTCTGAAAATGGATGCGCTGATTGACGAAGGGGTCGAGCAACCAACCGATGCACTCGCAACGGGAAGCAAGCAATCGCTTATCACGTGGAAATCGATTGGCCGGCAAGGGAAAGACTTCCTTGCGATCGCGCCAACGGAAGAAGAAATCAGCCAGTTCTTGAATCAAGAAGCAATGCGACCGCTACGAGTCTATGTCGGACTTCGTTCACGAGATACATCCAAGGAACGCGCAAAACTGGCCCTCGAAGAACTTCAGCGGGTCGGCGCTTTTGATCGTTCGATCTTGGTCATTGCGACGCCAACAGGCACCGGCTGGCTCGATCCGGGAGCGGTCGACACGCTGGAATATCTCCATGCCGGAGACACGGCGATTGTCAGTATGCAGTATTCTTACCTGCCGAGCTGGATCACCATCATGGTCGACCCCAATCGCTCGCGAGTCGCCGCTCATCACCTGTTCGATGAAGTATACAGCTACTGGAAGACACTCCCTAAAACAAGCCGACCGAAACTCTACTTGCATGGCTTGAGTTTAGGATCGCTAGGCTCCGAAGCATCGGCCGAGTTGCTTACGATCTTCGAGGATCCGATCCATGGCGCGATGTGGAGCGGCCCACCATTCCCTAGCACGACTTGGTCGGCCATCACAAAGAACCGCAATTCAGATTCACCGGCCTGGCTGCCAAGATTAGGTGACGGGAGGATCTTCCGTTTCACAGGTCAAGAGAATTCGCTCGATCAACTCGGCGAGGAGTGGGGACCGATTCGCATCGTGTATCTCCAGCATGCAAGTGATCCAATGGTCTTCTTCTCGCCAGACTTGCTCTTTCAGCGCCCTGACTGGCTGATCGGCCAGCGTGGGCCGGACGTTTCTCCCTACTTGGAGTGGTATCCCATCGTGACATTTCTACAGGTGGCTTTTGACTTGCCGATGGCCACCAGCATTCCAGTGGGGTATGGCCACAACTATTCCCCCGCCGGGTACATCCATGCTTGGATTGAGGTGACGAATGCTGACAAGTGGAGTGAGAACGATACAAAACGTCTAGCGCGGTTGCTTTCAAATTAGATGCGTTCTTCCCAGGTGACTGAAAGCTCTGGGCTAATGCACTGTGCACTTCTGGCCCAATGGTGGGCATGCAGCTTCACCTATTGCCGGGAGGTGTGGGTCATGTTTGGGCGGCAGTTCGAGGAACACTTCGTCTTTGATAACTTTGACCGGAAAAACTTTCACGGAGAACTCTTCGTCAGAGAGACACTTGCCGGTTGCTAGCGAGAAGGGTTTCTTGTGTAACGGGCAGGCAACTTTCGGCTCCTCGCCCACGGTGCCGATGATGCCACGGGAGAGAACCAATGAATTCTTGTGAGGGCACATGTTTTGGCAGGCGTACCACTCACCACGGCTGGAGAAGTTGAACACCGCGATTTGCAGATTGCCGTACTTGATGGCGGCGCCGCCGTCGGTGGGGAAGTCGGAGACATGGCCGACCTTGACCCATTGTCTTTGTAATTGGCCGCAGTCCTGGTTCTCGCCATTCTTCCGTGTTGCCTCTACATTCCCGTTCGTAAGGTGAGGCTCGTTTGCCTCAGTCTCCTCTGGTGTACTGAGCTGAACAAGCGGAGTGCCATCTCTTGGCCAGTCGGCGGGGCGGCGTTGTCCGCGCTCGTCGATGAACTCAATGTTCGGCTCTGTTTTGTCGGTGTTGACGAATTGGCGGAAGCGACGTCTCTTCTCCGGATCGTTGACGACTTCCTTCCACTCGCACTTGTAGGTATCGACCAAATGTTGCATCCGCTGCTCTAACTCGTCACAAATGCCAAGCTTGTCGTCGATGACAACTTCTCTCAGGTGGGCGAGACCGCCTTCCATTTTATCCAGCCACGTGGCGGTGCGGACCAGCTTATCGGCCGTGAAGATGTAGTACATGAGGAAACGGTCAACGTATTGAGTGACAGTCTCTTCATTCAGATCGGCCGCGAACAGATCGGCGTGCCTTGGCTTTGCTCCGCCGTTGCCGCAGACGTACATGTTGTAGCCGTTCTCCGTGGCGATCAGACCGATGTCCTTTGATTGAGCTTCCGCACACTCGCGGACGCAACCGCTAACGGCAAACTTGATCTTGTGCGGCGCGCGAATGCCGCGATAGCGCTCTTCGATGCGAATGGCAAAGCCCACGCTGTCTTGCACGCCATAGCGGCACCATGTTGTGCCGACGCAGCTTTTTACCGTACGAACGGCTTTGCCATAAGCGTGACCACTCTCGAAGCCGGCTTCGATCAACTCTTCCCAAATATCGGGCAGTTGATGTAGTTGGGCACCAAAGAGATCGACCCGCTGACCGCCGGTTATCTTGGTGTAGAGCCCGTATTTCTTGCCGACTTGTCCCAGAACCATCAGCTTCTGTGGCGTTATCTCGCCGCCGGGAATGCGCGGGACCACGCTGTAGAGGCCACCGCGTTGCGTGTTCGCCAAGAAGCGGTCGTTGGTGTCTTGAAGCGTTTGGTGTTGAGGTTCGACAACCGTATCGTTCCACAAACTGGCCAAGATCGAAGCGACGACAGGTTTGCAGACTTCGCAGCCTTTTCCTCGACCGTGCGACGCGATCAACGCGTCGAACGTTTTGGTCTCCTTGATCTTGATGATCTCGAACAACTGCTGCCTGGAATAGGAGAAATGCTCGCAGAGGTGGTTGTTCAGTTCCACGCCCGCTTTGGTCATTTCGGACTTGAAGATGTCGGTCACCAGGGGCAAGCAGCCGCCGCAACCGGTGCCTGCTTTCGTGCAAGCCATCATTTCGTCGAGCGACGTGAGGTTACGCTGGGTGATCGCCTCGCAAATGTCCCCTTTGCTGACGTTGTTGCAAGAGCAAACCTGGGCGTCGTCACTCATCGCATCGGCACCGCCAAGTGCGGCCGCCGCACTTCCGCCCACGCCCATCAATTCACCCGGAGAGCAAGGCAACAGCTCGCCACTTCTGGCGAACATGGACAACGTCCCGTAGTCCGCGGCATCGCCGACCAAGATTCCCCCCAGCAGTCGCGTGCCTTTGTGATCGAACAACAGCTTCTTGTAGATACCTGTGAAAGGGTCTTCAAACACGAGCGGTTGAGCCTGCTCGGCGCCCAATTCGTTCTCACCGAAGCTGGCCACGTCGACACCCATCAACTTCAGCTTGGTCGATAGGTCGGTGCCGTTGAACTGTCGTTCTTCACCACATAGATTCGCGGCGACAATCTCCGCCATTTCGTAACCGGGTGCCACCAGCCCGTAGACCATGCCGTCGTGCAATGCGACCTCACCGATGGCGTAGACGTTCGGATCGGAGCTTTGCAGATGGTCATTGACGCGCACACCACCGCGTGGGCCAACTTCGATTTTCGACTCACGGGCGAGTTCATCTCGTGGCCGAATTCCGGCCGAGACAATGATCATGTCAATCGCCAGCGACTCGCCGTCGGCGAAGACCATCCCTTCGACGTGGCCGTCGCCGGTGACTTCTTTCGTGGCCTTATTCAGATGAATCTGTACTCCGAGCGATTCGATTTTTCTGGCGAGGATGCGTGAGCCAGCATCATCGACCTGTCGCGGCATCAAACGCGGCGCGAATTCCACGACATGGGTTTGTAGCCCCAGGTCATACGCCGCCTTGGCCGCTTCGAGACCCAAGAGACCTCCACCAATTACGGCACAGCTTTTGGCGTGTCGACCATATTCGATGATTTTTTCCAAGTCTTCGATGGTCCGGTAAACAAACACACCGGCTTTGTGGATGCCTTCCACCGGCGGAACAAATGGATACGATCCGGTGGCAAGCACGACGATATCGTAGTGGAGCTTGGCGCCTTTGTCGGAGGTAATCAGTCGCCGCCGCCGATCAATCTTGTTGGCGCGATCTCCAAGATGAAGCTCGATCCCGTGTTCTTGGTACCAGTCGAGCCGAGCCATCATCAGTTTTTCCGCATCGCGGTGTGCGAAGAACGATGTGAGCCCAACACGGTCGTATGCCGCGCGCGGCTCTTCGCAGAAGGTAACGATTTTGTACTGCTTTGCCTTGTCGAATTCGACAAGCTTTTCGACGAAGCGATGCCCCACCATTCCATTGCCAAGTACCACAACGTTTTTTATGTTCTCGATTGCCATCTCACGTCCCCGTCTTTCTCAAACATCGTCCCACGACTCAGCGCGACGCACTCGCACGGCACAGTCTTTGAAAGACGGTTGGTGGGAGTATGGATCAAAATGAGCGAGCGTAAGTTGGTTCGTCACGTCGTAGTGCATGGGAATAAAGACTTGCCCCGGTTGCACCGTGGGTGTGACGAACGACTTGGCGCGGATGCGACCCCGCTGTGATTCGACGATCACGTCCTGATTCGGCAGGATGCCCTCACTACGGGCATCTTGCGGATTGATCTCCACATACACTTGCCGCGGACTAAGTTGTCGTAACACGGCAGATTTGGAGGTTCGCGTCTGCGTGTGCCATTGAGCTGCCGTGCCGCGACCGGTGAGTAACAAATACGGATAGCGGCGATTGGGCAACTCCGGCATCGTGCGAGGCATTTCAAAAAGAAATCGCGCGCGACCATCAGGATGAAAGAAGCGACCATCTTCAAAGAGCCGACGTTGTGCTGTCGCCGGAGCGCTCATCGAGACGGAATCGTTCTCGGGAAACGGCCATTGGATCCCGCCGCACTGGTCGATCATTCGGTAGTCGCTGATGCCCGTGATGTCGCACGGCTGCCCGCGTGAGAGTTCTTTTAGCTTCTGGAAGACTGCTTCGGGGTCGGTCCAGTCAGCGAACATGTCACCGCATCCCCAATACTCGGCGATCGCACGAAAGATGGAAAAATCGGCCAGCGCCTCTCCGGGTGCCTTGGCGATTTTCTTAATCAGCCCGATGCGACGTTCTGCATTGATGAACGTTCCGTCTTTTTCTCCCCAGCCAGCCGCCGGAAGATAGAGATCGGCACGTTGCGCGGTCTCCGTGGTGGGATACATGTCTTGCACGACCAGGAAATCGAGCCGGTCCAAGATGTCGCGGCAGGTGTTCTGATTGATCCAGGAATGGGCCGTGTTCGTGCAGACGATCCATAGCCCCTTGATACGATCGCCGAGAATGCCCTCCATGATTTCGTTGTACGACCAACTCGATTGAGCGGGGATGCAGTTTGCGTCGATGTCGAGAACATCGGCAACCTTTTGGCGGTGCTCGGCATTGGCGAAATCGTGCCCACCGAGAAGATTGGTTGTGTTGCTGAACAGCCGCGATCCCATGGCGTTGCACTGTCCGGTGATCGAGTTTGCACCGGTTCCTGGACGGCCCATGCTGCCCGTCATCAGGGCAAGATTGATAATCGCCTGCGCGGTCCGCACGCCTTCGTAGCTTTGGTTCACCCCCATGGTCCACCAGAGCGACACACGTTTCCCCTGGTGGATTGTTCGGGCAACCGCTGCCAACTGTTCGGTGGAGATGCCGCTGAGTGAAGCCACGGTTTCTGGCGTGAACTGTTGGACATGAGCACTGAACTCTTTGAAACCCGACGTATGGGCGTCGATATAATCGCGATCGATCCAACCTTCGCGAATGAGGAGATGGGCCAATCCATAGAGCAGTGCCAGATCAGACTTTGGTTGCAACGCCAGGTGCTGCGTCGCGGCCATCGCGGTTTCAGTTCGCCTTGGATCGATGACGATGATTTCCGGATGGTGTCGATTGTTGAGCACTCGCTGCCACATGATCGGATGGGCAATGCACAGGTTCGATCCGACAAGCACGATCACATCAGATTCTTCAAAATCCTGATACGTAAACGGTGGGGCGTCGAAGCCAAATGCCTGCTTATAGGCGACGACCGCGGTAGCCATGCACTGCCGGGTGTTGCCATCGCCATGAACGATCCCCATGCCAAACTTGGCCAAGGCGCCGAGGAAGGCCATTTCTTCGGTGGGCATTTGTCCCGTACTCAGGAAGGCGACTGACTCGTTGCCGTGACGGCTTTGAATCGATTGAAACTTGTCGCGAAATATCTTCAGTGCCGTGTCCCAGTCGACCGCTTTCAATCGTCCGCGACTGTCGCGCACCAGTGGCGTCGTGCCACGATCGGGTGCGTTGAGGGCCGAGAGCGACTCCCAGCCTTTCGGGCAGGCCATGCCAAGGTTGACCGGATAGTCGGTCGAAGGTGTGAGGTTCACAGCCTTCTGATCGCGAAGATGAACATTCAAACTGCAACCGGTTCAACAGAATCCGCACACCATTTGCGTCGTCGCGTCGGGCTTCAATTTCTCAGGAACCCGCCCGAGACCGAACTTGCCGGGCTCAAGAAGTAAATCCTGAGTCAGCACACCGTCTGCCGCCCGCCAGATAACAGGCAATTGCATGCGGCGCGCATCGCGCTGGTGGCTGGTGGTGGTATTCATGCGGCGGGGGCTCCGGGCATTTTTGGTGCAACAGACGCGGCCAAGAACAGATAGCGCTCGTGCAACTCGCCAACAGTCAGCAGGCCGAGCATGAGCATCGTCACCACGGCGATGAACAGTGGATGAAAGCTGCCCGCGGCGAGCGAAGGCTCTGCCAGCAACAGCAACGGCAAGGCCACGCCTCCCACGATGCCGAAGAAGAATCGGCGCAGCGTGGTCATGCCCAGTTCGCCCCTGAGCAACAGTGCGGTGCGTTTGCGTGGTGTGTGTTGGGCGTGCCGCAAATGGGTGAAGATGCTGACTTCCAACAGAAGCTTTGCCACGGTAAGCCCTAGGATGAAGCGGCACAGAGTTCGGCCATATTCATTCATCACCATCTGCACGGTCAGGTTCTCAGTGAATGCCGCGGTCACCAGCGACACCAGTAATGCGGTGGGAACTCCGAGGATTAAGGCTGTGAGGAAGAACTTCGCGGAAGTTGAAGCTGGTGTCCAAAGCGGGCGTCGGGTGTCGACGTAGATCATCACCGAACACAAGACCGACAGCAGACCTACCGAAGCCGCCGTGCTCCCCAGCACGTTTTGCCAACTCGCCGAGATGCCGTGGCCAAACCAGTCGAAACATGCGACGGCCACATACACCGTCGATGCGGCTGCAAAAACGCCGAAGCCGAGGATCTCCCGGCTCAGCCAAGAGGTGCGCAGTCCCAGTATCGCGCGATACGCATAACGCGGCCTGCCCAGATGGAAGGTCGAAGCAGCCAGTCCCAAGAGGCCCAGGAACAACGCGGCACACAGGTGCCAAGGGCGGACCGCGGCGGCAATGTTCTCTCGGAAGATCGAGAAGTAAGAGTACATCGCATGCTCGACAACGAACGCGCCGACCGACATCTGCGTCAAGATGAGCATGAACACCAACGGCAGATGGCCGTGCGCCCGTTGCACCGAAAAATAGTCGGCCGGCAACATGTTGCGCGGCATCGTATGCTGCGTCTTGAAGGCAGTCGTGGGTAGCGTGTAGCCCGGCTCCGGCGCGCCAGGCAGAAAGGGATGGGCCTCGCTTTCTTCGCGGACCGTCTCTTGGTTGACGATGGTGATCGCGATGGCCTGATTCGGGCAGGCTTGCACGCAGGCGGGTGCCTCGCCGTTGGCCAATCGACCGTGGCACATGTCGCACTTGCGCACAATTCCCTTTGATTTGCTGTAGACCGGCACGTCGTAAGGGCACTTCAACATGCAGTATTTGCAACCAATGCACTGGTCGTCCAGGTGCCGCACAATGCCGGTGATCGGATCCTTTTCGTACGCCTCGACCGGGCAGCCTTCCAGGCATGCAGGCTCGATGCAGTGGTGACACGCGGTCGTCACATGCTGGATAACAGGCAACTCACTCGTACCACCCACGAGCAAGCCGACGTTGCGCCACAACTCGTCATCTTCCAACCCGTTCATGTTGTGACACGCCGCCACGCACGCTTTGCAGCCAGAGCAAGTATCAAGTTCGATCTCGAAGGCGTACTGCTGGCCTTCACCAGGCAGACCCGTTGGGATTAGATCGCGATAGTATTTCTCGCCTGCGGGCGTGCCATTGGTTTCGTGCAACTGCGCAAACCGATCGACGGCCGTAAGCGTCTGTTGCTCGTCGAGCAAGCGATCTACAAAATGGTCCAATGAGCTACTCACGATGTCTCTATCCGCTTGTGTGATTTCTTCTCGCAAAGTCGCAAGCAAATCCGAAGTTCGCTTGGGTAGCTTGTGTTCCGACATTCGTGACGATCTTCAAAAATCATCCGGACTAGACCGGCTGAAGCTCGGGCATCTCGTCATGTTGGCCGTTTCGGGACAAGGCTTGGGCGAACTCCTTGCGCGCATCTGCTTCGGCATCTCGCGAGAACGTTACGGCGAATGCGCAGAAGGAGCAGGCGGTCACGATACTGCCAAGGATTAGTAGCGCCGTGGACCAAGGCATGGCGCTCTTGAATAGGAAGCCGGCTGCCACCGCGCCCGCGTTGCCGCCAGCGCCGACGATACCCGCGATGGGGCCAAGTGCTTTCTTGTTGACGAAAGGCACGATTGAAAACGTCGCTCCGTTGGACATCTGCACGAAGAGCCCGAACAGCATCAATGCCGGAATCGCCAGCGTCAGCACGCGCATCTGCGAGAAGAACATGAGTGCCAGCCCCTCGCAGAACAATGCCATGAATAGCCACATCACGCGGCCCTGCAGCCCTGCCCTGGCGCCGAAGGCATCGCTGATCATGCCGCCCAACGGTCGCGCGAACAGGTTCATGCCGCCGTACAAGAAGGCCGTGATTCCGGCCCAATACAGGCTCAGTTCAAAATAGTCGGCGAAGTACAACCCGGCGACATTGAAGATCGTCAGCTCCATGCCAAAACAGCATCCGTAAACGATCGCGAGCGCCCACACACGGTGGTCCTTGCATGCTTCCAGAAATGCACCCTTGGATTTCTTTCGGTCTGGCATCTTGCCCGCGGCGCGGAGATCCTTGAAATTTCCATCGGGGGCATCCTGCGTGAAAAAGTAGTAGGCCACGCCGGTTAGCAGGCAAACCACGCCGGCCGCGAACATCGACACTCGCCAGCCCCAGGCAGCACTGAAGCCCAAGACCGACACGAAGAGCACGAACACCAGTGGCATGACTAGCTGTGTCACACCACCTCCTAGGTTGCCCCACCCGGCGCTGGTGGCGTTGGCGGTC
Source organism: uncultured Planctomycetaceae bacterium (assembly GCA_964576465.1). Classification (GTDB taxonomy): domain Bacteria; phylum Planctomycetota; class Planctomycetia; order Pirellulales; family JAEUIK01; genus CAZNXE01. Next base: position 33,402 of record CAZNXE010000006.1, on the reverse strand, counting down.
CCGACGACATTCGGGGCGAACATCACCGATGTGTGATATTGCGTGATGACGAACGACGCGCCAATGATGCCAATCAACAACCGGAAAAAGATAAACGTGCCTGCGTCTTGGGCGAACCCAATCATCATCACGGGAATCGACCCAACGATCAGTAGCCAGGTGTAAGCCAGCCGTGGCCCGATGCGGTCGCACAGCCAACCGATCGCCAGGCGTGCCAGCACCGTGATTGCCACCGATGCAATGATGCTCCAGCCGATTTGCGATTGGGTGAGCTGCAACTCATCGCGCACGACCGTCATCAGCGGCGCGATGCCGAACCAGGCGAAGAAACAGAGGAAGAACGCAAACCACGACATGTGGAACGCGCGAATCTGAGGCATCGACAGCTTGAAGAGATTGCTCCACAGAGCTGTGGCTTTGTTTTGAATTTGCATCAAAGGTCGTCCTTGGCTGACTGAGATCCATCGAACAAGTACCGGTTCCATCCGATCTCGGCGCGCAGACCGAGACCGTTCCAATGCCAAAGCCGCCTACAAGAAGACCAATTCGGTTTGAGGGGAATCAGAAGGGGTTTCTGTGCACGGCAGCGTTTGGTGCTGCCGCGCGAGTGGTCGCCTCGCTCTTTAGCCAATTCGGCTCGCCGTACGTGGCAAGCCGGTGACCCCATATGCAAGCATCGTGCCAGACGCCGAATGGATGCGTTTCAAGCGGTGTACATCTCGACGCAACATCGTGCTGTGAAAAAAGATGCCGCAAGTGTCGGCTACTAAAATCCGTTCGCCGTTGAAATCGCGCCGCGCAGAGTATGGGCATGGCATGCGCAGATACGCATCAGTGATCTTGGCCAAGGTTCATCACCGAAGCAGCCTATCTGCTGGCCGCGATTGAGCACGACGGCCATTTGTTTGCCCAGGGATGGGCGGCTTCTAGTTCGTAGGCTAGCGACAACAGCGTGGCTTCGTCGCCTACTTTTGCGGAGAAGTGGCTTCCGATGGGCAACCCGCTGTCATTCCAGTGCAGCGGCACGCTCATCGCCGGCATGCCAGCGACGTTGAAGATTGGGGTATAGGCAACATAAGAAGACATTCGCTCCATCACGACATCGAACGGAACGGTAGGGCTGTGGTAACCAATCTCTGGCGGTGCCGAACCTAGAACCGGGCTCAAGACAACGTCATACGGTTCCATCTGCTGCTGTATTTTTTTGACAACCGCCAGCAACCGCTTAATGGCCGGCGATACCTTCTCTTTGCCGCCGTTGGCGTAGTGCTTGGCAAAGCCGAATGTTAGCGGTTCCAAGTCTTGCAGGGTTATCTTACGCCCAAATTCTTCTTCCATGCTTTGAAGCTTCGTGCCGGCGATCGATGACCAGAGTGTCAGGAAATCGTCCGCCAGCGCTTCACCGTCGAACTTCATATTGAATGGCCGTACTTCGTGCCCCAACGCTTCGCACATCGCCGCGGTCGATTCGATCGCCTCACGGACGTCGTTTTCTGGCTCAATGATTTTGCCACCCTTTAAGGTCATGCCGATCTTCAGTCGCCGCTTTGCCGGTCCGTTGACCAAGCCGACCTCTGGCATGCCACGACCAGACTGCTTACGTTCGGTATGTGCCAGCACATGGGCCGTATCGCGAACGGTGCGACTCAAAACGCCCTTCACACTGACGCTGAACAGGGGATTGGCTCCTTTGAGCCTGCCTCGGCTGACCTTCAGACCGAACACGCCACAGCAACTTGCCGGGATTCGGATCGAACCACCCCCGTCGCTGGCGGTGGCGATCGGTACGATGCCCGCTGCCACGGCGGCACCGGCTCCACCGCTTGATCCGCCAGAGGAGCGCGTAAGATCCCAGGGGTTGTAGCAGGGCCCTAATGCTAACGACTCAGTCGTTCCCATCTGACCGAACTCCGGCGTGTTGGTCTTCCCAAGAATGTTGAAGCCGGCATCTTCACAGGCCTTGGTATACGGGCCAGTGGCCGTGGCAATGTTGTTCAAGCGGGCGCGGCAACCATAGGTCGTCCGAACTCCTTCGACATCGTGCAGATCCTTCACCAACAGCGGCACGCCGGCAAAGGGACCATCGATCGTGCCGTCGTTAGCGCGCGATCGTGCTCGGTCGTAACAGCGCGTGACCACGGCGTTGATCTTGGGATTCAACCGCTCGATGCGTTTGATCGTGATCTCCAACAAGTCCTGCGGTGTCACCTCGCCATTCTTCAAAAGCTCCGCCAGCGCAACGCCGTCCAGTTCCGTGTAAGCATCAGTCGCCGCCGTGGTAGCCCAGGAAGAAGAGGGCCGCATGGCCGTTGCTGCAAATGCTGCAGAGGCCATCGCCCAAGAACCATGTGCCAGAAACCTTCGCCGCGAGATGACCGTCATGGGAGTACCTTGCATTAGGATAATTCGCACGAGCTTCGCCGCGCGAGTTCGTTAATCATATTCTCGTCGCCTATAAGAATAAGCTGCCAGCACGCCCGCGGCAAAACTTTGGGCCATGGCGTAAAGGCATGCGCTCGAGAGTGGTTGCCGGAAATCTCTACTTCACCGCGATCGGTGAATCACGGGCTACAACGCGGTGGAAGTTTGGCGAAAGTTCCTTGGCCCGTGCCGGCAGTTCGGCGTGCCACATGTCTTTCAGCGGCCCTGGCGTGGCGCCCGGCTGATCTTGCCGCAACAGCAGTCGTGGGTCGTTTTGTGGATGGTTGGCGTCGATCCAAATCACAGTCCGCCCATGGTCGACAGCGTATCGCACCGTGTCAGCCGTCCCGCCGATTTTGTCCGAAGGTCGCCCATCCCAAACGGCAATAACGAACTCTGATCCATCGACCACGGCACGACCCGGGGCACGATAGGCATCCTGGCGGTGCATGGTTTGATTATCGTCGCCGAGTGGATAATCAGGGCAGACGACGATGGGATCCGGATCTCTTGCAAGCAGTTTGTTGAACTCCTCAAGATCCTCAGCCCCCACGAAATCCTTTCGATACTCCCCCACCGGCATCGGCAACACGGCCTCTAAATAGCGGGCACGAACATCGCAACTCACCTTCACCTCAACCCGGCGACAAACCGCATGGGCAACAATCCGGTCCGCCCCTTTGGCCAGCGGTGAAATCACCGTCCATTCCACGGGCGTCGGGCAATCTTCTGGAGTTTGCCATTTGGCAACGGGATTCGGCGAGAACACGCGGTTAAGCCCCGGCACCCGCGACGGGAGCCAGAACAACCACGAACGAATCCTCGCTGACCACGTTAGCGCATATTCCTGCCCTGTGTGCGGCGAATCGGTCGGGCCAAAGGGTTCCGCGGACTCGGACGTGAGTCTGTTCTCAATGTGATCGAGCACTCGCTCCACGGCTTGCGCAACGCCCCGCGGGTCGGGCAGCTCGCGATGGCCTGTGACACCGATGCGGAGTTTGTAGGGAATCGGTGTGGAGGTGTTGTCAGCCGTCACAGGAAAACTCTACCGCCTTACGGCAGCCTTCTTGGCTTGGAAGTGCGACGGAGATTGCGTCTTGAGAAGCCTGCTAGGAGCAAGGGCGGAACTGCCATCGCTAGTAACCATGCGGTGGCGGGCTCGGGGATGGCTTGCCAATGTACGAGGACGCGATCGGGGCTTAGGGCGTAGTCGTATAGCACGACGTCGTCGATGAGGCCGTTGAAGGGGCGCTCGCGTTCGGCCTGATTGCCAATCCCTAGCGGTCGGGCTGTGTCGGTGCGGATACTGCCTGAAAAACCTACGCTGGTATCGAGTAGCCCGTTGATGTAGAGGCGTATCTCGCTGCCGTCGAATGTGGCCGCGAGATGGGTTGGCTGACCGATGGGAATCAGGCCGATGCTGTTGAGTTCAATCACCTCGCCTGGGATGCCCAAGAAACCTAGCTCTACCTGCACGCGAGCATCGTCGATGACTTGCAGGCTAAACACGGGCCGCGTCGAGCCGGGCTCCGTCGACTTTTCGATGATCCGTTGCTGATTGCCATTGGGACCGTCCCAGCGAATGACACTCTCCATGGTCACTTGAGTCACGTTCAGCTGCGCGTCGTGCGGCACGACCACTGCCCCGGGGCCGAGTCCGTCGAACAATACGGCGGGGTCGCCACCTAAGATGCCGGGTTGTCCGAGGGTGACCCCGGTGGAAGAGTAGGTCCCGTTGAGCCCATTGCCGGAATCGTCCGCGGCCATCGTCTCGCCGGGGTTCTCGCCCAAACGCCAATAGGCCAACGGCGCGTCTGCCACGACTTCCGCATTGAACGCAATGGGGGCTGCTTCCGCTTGAGTCCAGGCCACGCAGCCGATCAAGCATAAGATCGGTGTCCTACTGAATCGCAACAGAGAGTTCGTCATTTGTCTTGCACACCATCAACGTAAAGGTGGAATGTTGAGCATGCATCGACCCGTGACGGACCATTATTCCTCCGAAGTCATCAACCAACCGGAAGAGTGAACACTCTTTGAGATCACACGTCGCTGAAATGAAGCGTCGACGCGTGGGTGTTTCCCGCGGGTGCCCCGATGCGTTGCCATCGTTCGGAGCCACGGATGTCGTGAGCTGGAAGGACGCAACGCAGGGACGGAATACAGAATCACCGCTCTGCCGGTAAGATGGCCATCGGAGTGAGGCCGCGAATTGGCGATGCAGGCAGTAGCGTCTCCTCGACCACGTTGGCGGCCGAGCGTTCTGTATAAAAGAGGTCTCATCAAGGGTCCGGCGATCAATCAATCGGGCCGAACAAAACCCTTGATGGCTGAATTGTATATGATCGTCGCATGAAAAGCTGTCCGCAAGTCTGTTGTGATTCGGAATTGCAAGAATCTTGGTAGAAAATCACGGAAGCCGACCGCATGCCGGCGGTCGGTACATCTACGTAACTTCAATCTATATCACGCCTAACGATGGATCCGAGGGACATGAAACAGCGGGTACTCATCCTCTGCACGGGCAATTCTTGCCGCTCTCAGATGGCTGAGGCCTTGTGGCGCAAGCTTGGTGGGGACCGCTGGGAGTGCTTTTCTGCCGGCTCGAACCCAGCAGGTTATGTTCATCCCTTGGCCATCGAAGCGATGCGAGAAATTGATGTCGATCTCTCGGACGCTCGCAGTAAACATCTCGATGAGTACGTAAACGAGCCCATCGATCTGGCGATCACGGTTTGCGACCATGCTCGAGAGAGTTGTCCGGTGATGCCTGGTGTAAGCGAATTGCTCCATTGGCCATTCGATGATCCTGCGACAGCGACTGGCACCGAGGAGGAGCAACGGACCGTGTTTCGTCAGGTCCGCGACCAAATCGCCGAGCGGATTCGAGAGTTTCTTAGCCCATACGGCCTCTTGTAAGAGAGGTACATCTGGTACGATTTATCATTCTAGCGTTCCGTCTGAACTCGACCGTCTAGCGGTTTGCCGAATGCTTTAAGTCAGACTCAGGACATCAAACGATTCGCGGGACAAGCCAGCACGCTAAAGGCCAACGTCATGAAACTTCTTGAAGACATGCTCGCGGAAACAGTCAGCGATCTTGCCGTACGAGAACCGGTGATCGCCGAACCCGACGAAATCATCCGGCACAGCATCGAGAAGATGCGCGCGAGTCGCGTTGGCTGTGTCATCATCGTCGACGACATGAACAAACCGGTGGGCATGCTCACCGAGGGAATGCTGCGGCGGATGCTGCTGGAAAACCCCGCGATGGTTGACGAGCGGGTCGGCGATCATATGGTCGATCGCTGCCCACGGGTGAAAGAGAGCGACCCGATCTTTCACGTGCTGGAAGCCATGCAATCGAAGAAGGTGCGTTTCCTGTGTGTCGTCGATGAAGAGGGCGTACTGGTAGGATTAACCGGACAAAAAGGGCTGATGGAATATGTGGCCGACCACTTTCCGGGACAAGTCATGGTGCAGCGGATTGGCTGCGCGCCAGCGATGCACAGTCGCGAAGGAGCCTAACGATGACCCAACAGACACCGACGGATCCATCGCCCGACGATTTTCAAGATCCGCTAGAGGACTTTGAGCCGAAGACTTACGACGACCCGCTCGAGAAATCGTTGGCCGAGGATAAGGTTACGGAGATCAAGACCACTCCGTACGCCAGCATCTCGTCCGACGCAACCGTTGAAGAGGCACTCCACAAGCTGGAAGATATCCACTACTCATGCTTGCTGGTTGAAGAAAACAACGGGCTGGTGGGCGTGTTCTCCGACCGTGACGTCTTGAAGAAGGTGGTATTGGAATACCATGAAGTCAAGAATCGTCCGGTCCGCGAATTCATGACGTCCGATCCGGTTTACGTATATGAAACCGATTCTCCCGCCGCCGCCTTGACCGTGATGGCCGTGCTGGGCTTCCGACATGTGCCGGTGCTCGACCTCGATGACAAGATCGTGGGAATCATTAGCCCGCAGCGTGTCACCAAGTTCTTGATGGACCACGTCAAGCACCAATAGCCACGGCTCGCGTGGATCGCGAAGATATGTGGCTCATGGTGCTGCAAACCCACCTTCGCAGGTTAGACTGAACCTATTCAAGGTTTGATCTTAGAACGTGTGACCCAGGGGGCTGGGGTATTCTTTGCAATGGTGCATCGCTTAGCGCATTTACCGATCGTGGTGGCCGTTTATCTACTTGCCGTGACGTGTGCTGTCGCCGGTGAGACGATCGAAGACGTCGACTTTAACGTCGACATTCGACCGATTCTCTCCAACACCTGCTACACGTGTCATGGGCCCGATGCCAACGAGCGGCAGTCGGGACTGCGGCTTGATCTCCGCGAAAGCGCGCTCGCCGAGGCAGACTCCGGTTCTCGGGCGATTGTTCCCGGCGATGTTCAGCAGAGCGAGTTGCTGCACCGTGTCGTCTCAGAGGACGACGATTCGCGGATGCCTCCCGGCGACAGCGGCAAGAATCTCTCTGAACGCGACATTGAGTTGTTGACGCAGTGGATTCGCCAAGGTGCTCCCTATGCGGAACATTGGTCGTATGTAAAGCCCCTGCGTCCGGCGACGCCGAAGTTGACGGAAGCCTCGGGCGAATCTGCCACGTGGCCGATCAACGAGATCGACAATTTCATCCTAGCTCGTCTGCTGCAAGAGGGATTGGCTCCCTCGCCGGAAGCTGATCGCCATGCACTGGCCCGTCGCGTATCGCTCGACCTAACCGGATTGCCACCAACGGTCGAAGAGGTTGACGCATTCGTCAATGATGACCAACCGAAAGCCTATGAACGGCTGGTCGATCGATTGCTGGCCAAGACGGCTTTCGGCGAACATTGGGCCCGGCTGTGGCTCGATCTGGCTCGCTATGCCGATTCGGCCGGATACGCCGATGACCCCCCGCGAACGATTTGGGCGTATCGCGATTGGGTGATCGGTGCCCTGAACCAGAACATGCCTTTCGATCAGTTCACGATCGAACAAATTGCCGGCGATCTACTCCCCAACCCAACGAACGACCAACTCGTCGCCACGGCATTTCATCGCAACACGCTAACGAATAACGAGGGGGGCACCGACGACGAGGAATTTCGCAACGTGGCGGTCGTCGATCGAGTGAACACGACCATGGCCGTGTGGATGGGCACCACGATTGCCTGCTGCCAATGCCACGACCATAAGTACGACCCCCTTTCGCAGCAAGAATTCTTCGGGCTGTTCGCCATCTTGAATAACACGCAAGACAAAGATCTCAAAGACGAGAGTCCGCTGGTCGAGCTCTGGTCAGACGAACAACAAGAGCAAGAGCGTACCTGGAAGCACGATATCGTTGAGCTTGAGCAGGCGATCGACTCGCCGCCGCCCGAAATAGCTACTGCGCAACAGCAATGGGCAGAGCACTTCTTTGATGAACCTCCATGGCGAACCGTGCGTCCCACGACGGTGACTGCGCAATCGGGCGCTTCGCCGACCATCGCGGACGACCACACTATTTCTATTCCGTCGACGGATGCAACCGATGTCTATCAACTCGAACTACCGCTAAACGAATCCGCTACCGACGATGCGTCAGGCCCGGATGAAGTGACGGCATTTCAAATTGAAGCGATCTCCCAGGAGACGATCTCTGGCGGAGGTCCGGGGCATGCCGAGGGTCACTTCGTTGTGACGCGGGTTCTGGCGACGATTGTGCCTCCCACGGGAGAGACGACCCAAGGGCGATACGTCCGCGTGGAGAACTCTGGCAAGAAAAAGATTCTTTCATTGGCCGAAGTTCAAGTGTTCGACGGCGAACAGAACATTGCCCTGGGCGGAAAAGCAAAGCAGAGCAGCACCGCCTCTGGAGGTAAGGCCATTCGCGCCATCGACGGGAACACCGTTGGTGAATACACCGCGAACTCAACGACGCACACCAGTTCAGAAGATGATCCGTGGTGGGAACTGGATCTGGGATCGACTCTGCCCATCAAGCGAATCGTTCTTTGGAACCGCACCGATCATGGATTGCATAAGCGATTAACGGGCTTCACCATCGCGGTGCTCGATGAGAATCGACAGGAACTCTGGTCGCAAACAGTCGACGATCCACCGAATCCTAGCGGAGAGTATTCTGTCGGCGGCGCACGTGAAGTAGATTTCGCAATGGCCTATGCGTCGTACACGGAGGAAGGCTTGGAAGCAGCGAATGTCCTGAATAGTAAGTATCCAAACGCATTGGGTTGGGGCATAACGCAGCGCGCCGGCAGTGGCGCCGCACTAACATTGATCCCGCGGTCGCCTATCAAGGCCGAGCCTGGATCGATCTTAAAGCTAACCATCGAGCAGCTTTCATCGCACAAGAACCATACGCTCGGCAGCTTCCGGATTCTAACTACGAACGACCGCACGATCGACCGGCACGTGCGAACTCCAGCCACCGTTGTTTCGATCTTGGAGAAAAAGCCCGACGACCGCACGGATGCCGAACGAACGGTGATCCGCGAGCATTACCAGACCGTATCTCCGAAGCTGCGCTCGATGCGAGAGCGTTTGACGCAGTTAAAGAAACAGCTTGAAGACGAAAAGCCTTACACAACCGCCCCCATCATGCGTGAGCTGGCTGACGAGGATCAGCGGACGACGCACGTTCAGCGTCGTGGCAACTTTTTGGAAAAGGGTCCGGTTGTTGAAAAGGGCTTTCCGACCGCTTTTCACACGCTGGGAGAGGAAGCCACTGCCGACCGGATGTCGTTGGCGCGTTGGCTTATCGATGCAGACAACCCTCTCACACCCCGAGTGATTGCAAACCGTTATTGGGAGGCTATCTTTGGCCGAGGCCTCGTGCTGACGAGTGAAGACTTCGGCTCTCAGGGCGATCTCCCGTCCCATCCACAGTTGCTGGACTGGCTTGCCACCGAGTTGCAGCGTACCCAATGGGACACGAAGGCCCTTCTGAAAACGATCGTTCTTTCCGCAACCTACCGCCAATCGTCGCGTGTCACTCCAGAGAGTTATCAGCGTGATCCCGACAATGTATTGTTGGCCCGAGGGCCTCGGTTTCGTTTGTCTGCCGAGATGATTCGCGATCAGGCACTTTCGGCGAGTGGCTTGCTGAGCCCGAAGATCGGGGGGCCACCAGTAAAGCCGCCGCAGCCAACCTTGGGAGTTCGCGCTGCGTTTGGCGGGGCAGTCGATTGGGAAACCAGCTCCGGAGAAGATCGATACCGCCGCGCTCTATACACCACATGGCGGCGATCGAACCCCTATCCGTCGATGGCTACCTTCGACGCTCCTAACCGCGAGGTTTGTACGATCCGTCGGGCGACAACCAACACGCCGCTGCAGGCGCTCGTTACGCTGAACGACCCGGTTTATGTCGAGGCGGCTCAAGCCCTGGCTCGTCGCATGATGCGAGCGGGTGCGACCGTCGAAGAACGAGCGATTCGCGGATTTCGCATCTGTGTTGCTCGGCCCCCGGAGAAACAGGAGCTCGATGAGTTGGTTTTACTTTACGAGCAAGCGCACCAGCGGTTCGCTGCCGATGTGGACAACGCGCAGAAGTTCATCGCGAACCCCGTTGACCCTCCACCGGACAGCATCGACGCAGCAGAACTGGCCGCATGGACAGTGGTTGGCAATGTGCTGTTGAACTTGGACGAGATGATCATGAAGCGGTAGCTCCGAAGGTTCAAGCAGAGTTTCGCGAATCATTGGGCTAGTCGATCAAGGTTAAACAACGCTTGAAGCTCTCGGCTTCGCGATGCTCGCGGCTGCCTTCTCTGCCTACGGTCACCATGAGGTACGTCGTGCGGCCCCGTTTGGCGATCCAGATCTTGATGAACGCTTCGTCTCGCCCCATTTGTCCGGACATTTCGATTTTCCTGGCAGGCAAGCCGGCGAGCGTGGATTTGCTCTCCTGGCGGCTATCGGGTTCAACGTTGATTTCCAAATTTTGGATCATCGCATCCACGGCGATCTCTTCATCGAAAACCGGGGCGCAAATGGCCATGACGATGAGCCCTCCTGTCGGCGTGTCAATCGTCAGCAAGGTTCCCAGCGGTTGAATCTCAGGAGTTGTCGTGTTGGTAAAACTTAAACCGCTGGGATCGGTTAATTGAAATCCAAGTCGATGGTCGATGGTAGTCGTTCCTCGTTTCTCGATCATTTTCGGTTGCGTTTGACTGAATTCAAAACCGGCGATTACTTCAGGTAAACGTTGGTCAAGGTTCTCTTCGTTGGAACGCAAGGACGACAGCAACAGTTGCACACGCTGCTCTCCACGGGCAGCCGTGACCAGACGATAGCTGAAGTCTAAGCCGTCAACGGTTCCGGAGAACTCGGATACAAACAGCGTCAACTCGCCGCGTTCCACCGTGCGGCTTGGCACTTCATCCGCAACCCCCATTCCCTGCCGCAAGGCCTCATGGTAATCGGCATGTGTCATGTCGAGCGTTTCAGGAATCACGACCACATTAACACCCTCGGACAGCTTAGTCAGGATCAAGCGTGCAGCGGTGTTTTGCTGATGGAGTTCGTCGCCCAGGACCGCCTGCCACAAACCGGGAGGCGTTTCAGCATGAAGCCAAACTGAAAATCGGCAAACACGCCATTGCGATAACTAAGCCGCGGGCCCACCGCGTTATTGACGTCTGATTGGTCCAACTCCGCTGCTAACTCAGTTCTCTGCGTTTCATCAAGCCATTGAAAGTGGGCATAGCTTTCCAGCAATTTGAGCGACGCCTGTTCTGCTTCTGCCGACGGCCACCACGACGTAATGTGGAAGAACAGCGCATCACGATAGAAATAAGCATGATGGTAGTCGATCTCCGCGCCGCCCAGATTGACCTTCTGATAGCTGTATTGTTGCGCGTCGAGGTTGCCCACGCGAACCTCGGTCACCGTGGCATCTTGGTCATTGAGTCCCATTCCTTGCTCGGCTCTGGCAATCGAAAGTTGTAGGAACGCGTCACGATCGACGTCGCCCACGGGTTCGACAACATAAACCTGGTAGAACGTCGGCTTCGTGCAAATGATGCCAGCGGCGGCGTCGGTGCTCATCCCCATCAGTTCTTCGTGCCCTGTTAGACGAAAGCCCTTTGTTGGTTTCAACTGAAAACCAAAGGAGGCGTTGGAGTAGATGCTGTTGGCGATTTTCCAATCAACGCCTTGGTCGTCTTGGCTATCGGTGGTGTCGGGAACTTGAGGTTGTCGGTCTTTTGAGAAGGAGAGTGAATTCGCGATCGCCACGAAATCCGGCTCGACCTTTGCAAACTCTCCAGACATGGTCCAGCCCATCATCTGGTAGAAGAATTGTTCTCGCTTGACGAACTGGAACCGATACGTGAAATCAAGCCCTTCGATGGTCGCACGTTGCGTGACCACGATACTCGGATAGCCATCAACCTGCCCCGGTATTTTCTCCATCTCCGCGCCCTGCAACACGGGGCTGTTGCCCAACACCAAGTCCACATATTCCTCCAGCGTGATGCCCTCCAAGAGTTCGCCAATCACCACCACGAAACCTTGCTTGCCCGGATTGACGATTCCCATGAAAGCGTCGGCATTCATGGTTTGGGCTTTCTTCCGGTCCATGAATCGCCAGTCGCTCGAGGGACGTCGCAGTCGTACCGCGTGGTAATAGTCTTCAAATTCGTCGCCGTTGACGACCTGCGGATTGTCCTCGCTGGCACCAAGCGAATGGCTTTCAGGCATGGCGTAAGCTGGCGTTTCGGCAACCACTTTCTTGGTGGCGATCTCATCCTGAGCTGCAATCCAAGCGGTGACCACAATGATCAGTGACGCCACCCAAACCATGCCCAGCAATCCCCCGAGCAGAAGCCCAATCGTGCCGAGGATCGACCGACCGCTCCCGCCTGCCTTTCCCTTGCCTAACACCGAGAGAACACCAAGCGCGAACGCTGCAAAGCTTGCACAGACCATGAGGGCGGAGAATACGAGTGCAACTCCAAAGAGGATCGATCTCTTGTCGGGATCGTTTCCAACCAGCGAATCGTATTGCGAACTGGCGGCGATCCCCCCCAGAATTCCAATCAACAAGGTAAACAGCGCCAAGAAGAAGGCAGCTTTCCCGAAAGCCGGCAGGAACGTGTTGCCTTGTTCGGGTGTGGATGTAGATGAGCCCAATGTAACTCCCCCTTAAAGAAGACTTTCCGTTCGGCAGTCTGCTGAGCGGTCAGTTGGTTGAAATGCCGCCACGGATCGTTCCCCGCGACATGGTGGAGTCAGAATACCATTTCTCTTATGGCAATCAACGCATTCGACCGTCCATGTTTCTTGCTGGCTCGGTAATTCGTATGTCCCAGGTTTGAAGTGAGCAAGGATTTGGGTGATACTGCGTATCGGGAAGGTTCCTGTTTCGTAGCAGACTTGTCGAACAATTCAACGATACTCAGCGGTCAGTTGTTTCTGTTGCAGCCGAGTGACATTTGACTCATCCACTTCTCAGTCAACGCCAACGTGCGATGCAAACGATGTGACCCATGCACCACGATCTACAACACATCACGCGCCGCTTCTTTCTTAAGCAAACGTCTGCAGGAATCGGTGCCGCCGCATTGGCATCGCTGTTAGGATCGGACTCTGCTCGGGCAGCCGGCGGTTCCGCGGGGCCTTTGGCTCCGAAAGATCCACATTTCGCCCCCAAGGCGAAGCGTATGATCTATCTCCATATGACCGGCTCGCCGCCGCATCTCGACCTCTTCGATTACAAACCGGAACTCGTCAAACGCGACGGTCAAGATTGCCCACAGGCGTTTCTCGAAGGAAAGCGGTTTGCCTTCACATCGGGAACTCCCAAGCTGCTCGGTACGCGGCGCACATTTTCGCAACATGGCGAGGGCGGAGTATGGATGTCCGACGCCATCCCGCATCTGCACAGTGTTGCCGATGAGATGTGTGTCATTCGCTCGATGAATACCGATCAATTCAACCACGCTCCCGCGGAGCTATTCGTGCTCACCGGTTCGCCACGGTCCGGGCGGCCATCGCTGGGAACCTGGGTTACCTATGGATTGGGCACCGAAAACGAAAACCTGCCAGGGTTCGTCGTGCTGATCTCTAGCGGCGTGCAACCCAACGGGGGGCAAAACTCTTACGGCAGCGGATTTCTCCCCTCGGTCTATCAAGGCGTGCAATGTCGCTCGACGGGCGATCCCGTGTTGTATGCTTCCAACCCTCAGGGGATGGACCGCAAGATGCGTCGCTTGAGTCTCGACGCCTTAGGGAAGCTCAATCAGATTCAAGCCGATGAATTGGGGCACCCGGAGACACTCACCAGAATCGCGCAGTATGAACTTGCGTATCGCATGCAGATGTCGGTTCCCGAGGTGATGGATATCTCCCGCGAGCCGGCGCATATCATCGAAGCCTATGGTGCCGAACCGGGCGGAGCCAGCTTGGCCAACAACTGTCTTTTGGCTCGGCGGCTTGTCGAGTCGGGTGTTCGCTTCGTGCAACTGTTCGACTGGGGTTGGGATTTTCATGGGACGGGCCCAGATACTGGCATCCGCGAAGGTTTGACGAACAAGTGCGCCACCATGGACAAACCGGTTGCCGCGCTGATTAAAGATCTCAAGCAACGTGGCATGCTCGAAGACACGTTGATCGTCTGGGGAGGTGAGTTTGGTCGCACGCCGTTCCGCGAAGGGCGAACCGCGAAAAGCAAAGTGCTGGGGCGCGATCACTTCCCCGATTGTTACACGATGTGGCTCGCCGGTGGCGGCACCGCCGGAGGCACGATGTACGGTGAATCCGACGAGTTAGGATTCAGCGTCGCCCAAGATAAGGTTCACGTCCACGACCTACAAGCGACGTTGATGCATCTGCTCGGATTCGACCACGAGCGACTCACGTACCGCTTTCAAGGACGCGACTACCGCCTGACGGATGTCCACGGCGAAGTGGTCAAGGGAATCCTCGCCTAATTCGCCGGTGACCACTTCTTGGCTAACCGGCACACCTTGAGCGCCAAGAGTAGTCGCCAACGGCGCCAAGACGC